>NZ_KV812858.1:0-68051 GCF_001813525.1 Streptococcus sp. HMSC065C01
AATTAATTGTCTAACTTTTTGGGGTCAGTACATAGTCTCTTTCTTTTTTTGTTTCTTTTTCTACTCTAGTGATCTATTTTCTTATTCACTAAATCTTAAAAAATAGCCATCTGGATCCAGAATTGCAAATTCATGAGGATAGATATAATGGTCGTCAACACGAAATTTTCTTTTAATTAATGGGCGATGAATAGGATAGTTGGCTTCTAACAATTTCTGATAGAGCCTAGGGACATCCTCTATACCAAAGGAGATGTTAATTCCTTGGCCAAATGGGTAGGTTAGTTCAGCTAATTCTTCAACTGTCCCCTCCTCTAGCATGAGCTGGCAATCTTCAAGAGACAGGAAGAGAAATTTTTCTTCTGGGCGCTCGTATTCGATGGTGAAACCGAGCAAATCACAGTAGAAGGAACGGGACTGTTCTATATTCGAAACCATAAACTCGGGAATTACTGCATTGTAGTTCATAAAGAAAATCCTTATAATTCAATTTCCAAGACAATCGGTGTGTGGTCTTGGCGTGCGCCTGAGTCAATCATGTCTGATTTAGTAACCTTATCTGCAATGCGGTTTGAGGTTAACCAATAGTCGATTCTCCAGCCTGTATTGTTGATTTTTGAAGTCTTGCTGCGTTGTGCCCACCAAGTGTAACGCTCCGGTACATCTCCGTGGAGGTGGCGGAAGGTATCTGTAAAGCCTGCTGCTAAAAGGTTGGTAAAGCCTGCACGTTCTTCGTCTGTGAAACCTGGTGAACGACGGTTGCTGGCAGGGTTGGCAAGGTCGATTTCCTTGTGGGCCACGTTGTAGTCTCCAGTAGCAAGAACAGGCTTTTGCTTGTCTAGTTCAGTCAAGTATTCCGCATATTTGACATCCCAGACTTGACGTTCTTCCAAACGTTTGAGTCCATCACCAGCGTTTGGTGTGTAGACCTGAGTCACGAAAAAGTGATCAAATTCTAGTGTAATGATCCGACCTTCCAAGTCCATGGTCGAAGGGGCTCCGATCTCTGGGAAAGTCACAACGGGTGTGAGCTCTTTTTTATAGAGGAACATGGTTCCAGCGTAGCCTTTACGAGCCGGTTCTTGAGAAGAACGCCAGGTGTTTTCATATTGCGGAAAGAGTTCCTCAAGAATTTCGAGGTGTTTTTTAGTAGGTCCTTTGGCGGATAACTTGGTTTCTTGAATGGCAATGATATCTGCATCCTCAGCGACCAAGGTTTGAAGGACTTCTTGAGAGAGTTTAGCACGTGCTGAATCGCTGGTCAATGCAGCATTAAGCGAGTCGATATTCCATGAAATGAGTTTCATTGTGTTTCCTTTTCTTGACATAATTGATAGTTTTATTATAACAAAATTTTAATAATTTTCTGATCACAATGCCTTGAAAGCTCTTGTGAAATCTATTATAATAGATTGAATTCATTTGGGGAAAGGGAGTTCTTTATGAAATTTTACTCTTATAACTATGTGTTGGGTCAGATCAGCCAGCAAAACTGGGTGACCATTGGGATATCTGGCTTGCTCATTCTTCTGACTGGTTTTTTTGCGGTGAAAGCTTATCGGGAGAAGCACGATAGCAAATTCCGTGAATTATCCATTATCTCGATTTTGACTCTGGTTGCAGTGGTCTTGATCAGTATCAGCAATTTCCAAAA
Source organism: Streptococcus sp. HMSC065C01 (assembly GCF_001813525.1). NCBI lineage: Bacteria > Bacillati > Bacillota > Bacilli > Lactobacillales > Streptococcaceae > Streptococcus > Streptococcus sp. HMSC065C01. The sequence goes on from NZ_KV812858.1 coordinate 1,655, forward strand.
TAGCCAAAGTAATAATGATCAGTTCCAACGCTCACTCCATTTTATTGAGGTCATCTCAAAGGAGTTGGATGTCAAAAAAGAAGATGTCTATGTCAATACTTCAGCAGCCACAGATGGGGCGATCCTGAAGGTTGGAGAGGTTTATTACCGAGCTATCGCAGGCTCTGACCCAGATAGCTACCTATTAGAAAAGATGGATCTGTATAAAACAGACGTGGAATTTGTGGAGGTGAACAAATGACAGTAGATTTTTTAGCCATTTTGATTAAATTAGCTATCGGCTTGATTTCCTTGGTATTTGTAATCAATGTGACCGGGAAAGGAAACTTAGCACCAAGTTCTGCAGTAGACCAGATACAGAACTTTGTTCTTGGGGGAATTATTGGTGGGGTCATCTACAATAGCTCCATTACTATTCTTCAATACATTGTGATTCTCTTGATGTGGACTATTTTGATCTTACTCTTAAAATGGCTCAATACCAATGTCCGTTTTATGAAGCACTTGATCGATGGCAAACCAACTGTCATTATCAAAAATGGGAAGCTTGATCCGGAAGCTTGTCGATCCAAGGGACTTTCTGCTTCAGACGTTGCCTTGAAATTGCGTTCACAAGGAATTTTCCAATTAAAGGGAGTGAAACGAGCTGTCATTGAACAAAACGGTCAAATGATCGTTGTCCGTGCGGGGGATGAAAATCCTAAATACCCAATCATTACGGATGGTGTGGTTCAGCTTGAAATTTTGGAAACAATTGGGAAAAGTGAAGAGTGGTTGCTAGCTGAATTGGAAAAAGAAGGCTATGACAACGTTTTGGATATTTTCATTGCTGAGTATGACAAAGGAAAAATCAATGTTGTGACTTATTAGAAAAAAAGATTGGACGAGCCTGTCCAATCTTTTTTCTTTATAAAATTCCAGGAAAGGGCTCTTCCTTTTCTTGAGATACTCTGGGAAAAATAGTAAAATGGAAGGTAAGTGTTCATTAGAAAAGAAGGATAGAAAATTTCATGAAGAAGAAAATACGGAAGTTTGAGAATCATTCGATTACACGCAGACTCTACCTGCTGTTTAGTTTGATTTGCCTTCTTTTTTTGGTGCTGATTGCCCGACTTGGCTATATGCAGATCACTCACCAAGCCTATTATACGGATAAATTGGCAAAAGCTACGAAAAAGACGGTCAAACAAGGGAGTGTGCGAGGGCAAATCTATGATGCTTCTGGTAAGCCCTTGGTGGAAAATGTGGGAAAACAAGTCCTTACCTTTACACGTGATCGTAAAATGACGGCCCAAGAAATGCGAGAGACAGCTGGGAAACTCTTACAGTATGTCGATGTAGAAAATCCTCAAGTAACCGAACGTCAAGAAGTGGATTACTATCTAGCCAATACCAAGGTCTACCAAGAGGTCGTGGAACACCTACCTGAGAAAAAGAAATTTGATACCGATGGCAACCGCCTGCCGGAAGCCAAGATTTATCAAGCGGCAGTGGATAGTATCGACCCTTCAAAACTCGGCTATACAGATGATGAGAAAAAGATTATTTATCTCTATAGCCAGATGAATGCTGTGGAGAATTTTGCGACGGGAATCATTACGACGCAGGCACTAGGAGCTGAGCAGATTGCGACCATCGCTGCGGACAGTCAGGACCTTCCGGGAATTGCCATCACGACCAGCTGGGACCGCAAGGTTTTGGACACTCCTCTAGCTTCTATTATTGGAAACGTATCGACCGAGCAGGCGGGGCTTCCAGCAGAAGAGGTTGAGGATTATGTCAAAAAAGGCTATGCTCTCAATGACCGGGTTGGTACCTCTTATTTGGAGAAAGAATACGAAAATGTCCTTCAAGGCAAACGCAGTGAAAAAGAAATTCTCCTAGATAAAAATGGCAACATGGAGAAAGTGGTCGATGTTTCAAAAGGGGCCAAAGGAGAAAACCTCAAGCTCTCGATTGATTTGGATTTCCAAAAAGGAGTGGAAGATATCCTTCGCTCCGCCTTTAGCGCAGAGTTGCAAGCTGGAAATGCGACCTACTCCGAAGGTGTCTATGCCGTAGCTCTGGAGCCCGATACAGGGAAGGTCCTTGCTATGGCAGGGATTAAACACCAGGCTGGTAGTCAAGATCTATCAGCAGATGCTTTGGGAACAGTGACCAACGTCTTCGTTCCAGGATCCGTGGTCAAAGGAGCGACCTTGACTTCTGGATGGGAAAATGGAGCCATTTCTGGGAATCAGGTTCTGACCGATCAGCCGATTGTTTTTGCAGGATCAGCACCTATCAATTCTTGGTTTACCCAATACGGTAGTCGTTCCATCAATGCGGTGGAAGCATTGGAATACTCTTCTAATACCTATATGGTCCAAATTGCCCTTAAGATGATGGGGCAACCCTACACTCCAAATATGACCTTACAAGTGGATCAGGTTGAACCGGCTATGAAAAAACTGCGCTCTACTTTTGCGGAATATGGTCTTGGAACGTCAACGGGGATTGACCTTCCCAATGAATCGACCGGTTTTATTCCAAAAGACTACACAGTCGGCAATTATTTGACCAATGCCTTTGGTCAGTTTGATAACTATACACCGATGCAATTGGCCCAGTATGCGGCAACCGTTGCAAATGATGGGAAGAGGGTGAGTCCTCATGTCGTCGAAGGTATCTATGACAATAATGATCAAGGGGGGCTTGGTCAGTTGAAAAAAGCGATCGAAACCAAGGAGCTCAATCAGGTCCATATCTCTGCTGAGGACATGGCTTTGATCAAGCAAGGATTCTACCAGGTTGCCAATGGTACGAGTGGGTTGACGACAGGGAAAACCGTCGGTCAAGGTGCTAGTGTCTCTATTAGTGCCAAGACCGGTACGGCCGAAACCACAGTCGATGGAGGCAAACAAGCCATTAATACCAATGTGGTGGCTTATGCACCGTCAAACAATCCAAAGATTGCAGTAGCAGTGGTTTTTCCACATAATACCAATCTACAAGCGACGGTCAGTCATTCCATTACGCGTGACATTATTAATTTATACAATCAGAAACACCCCATGAATTAGAGAGGAAACTATGCTTTATCCAGCACCTATTGCAAAATTAATTGACAGCTATTCGAAGTTACCAGGAATTGGGATCAAAACAGCGACTCGTCTGGCTTTTTACACCATTGGTATGTCAGATGATGATGTTAATGAATTTGCCAAAAACTTACTCAATGCCAAGCGTGAGCTAGGGTATTGCAGTATTTGTGGCAATTTAACCGATGAAGAAACCTGCGAGATTTGTCGAGATGAAACGCGGGATCCATCCCTCATTCTTGTTGTAGAAGATAGCCGGGATGTATCTGCTATGGAAAATATCCAGGAATACCATGGCCGTTACCATGTCTTACATGGCTTGATCTCGCCCATGAATGGCGTGGGACCCGATGATATCAATCTCAAGAGTTTGATTAGTCGCTTGATGGATGGAACAGTCACAGAGGTCATTGTTGCGACCAATGCGACAGCAGACGGGGAAGCGACATCTATGTATATCTCGCGCGTGCTCAAGCCAGCAGGGATCAAAGTGACCCGTTTGGCACGGGGACTGGCAGTTGGAGCCGATATCGAGTATGCGGACGAAGTGACCTTGCTTCGCGCGATTGAAAATCGGACAGAATTATAAGAGAAGTTCTTTCGAAAGGGCTATCATTGTGGTATACTATCAAGTAAGAAATCAAGGGAACAATTAGGGAGAAACTATGAGTAAACAAGACTTAATCCTGTTGTATGGTGGACGTAGTGCAGAGCGTGAAGTATCTGTTCTTTCAGCAGAAAGCGTGATGCGCGCGATTGATTACCAAGCATTTTCGGTTCAAACCTACTTTATTACGCAGTCAGGAGACTTTATCCAGACGCAAGCTTTTGAAGAGAAACCAGCGGATGATGAGAAATTGATGACCAACGATACAGTGGACTGGTCTAAAAAAGTGGCTCCATCTGCGATTTATAAGGAAGGAGCAGTGGTCTTTCCAGTTCTTCATGGACCGATGGGAGAAGATGGTTCCATTCAAGGGTTCTTAGAAGTCTTGAAAATGCCTTATGTCGGCTGTGGTATCCTAGCTTCCAGTGTGGCCATGGACAAGATTACCACCAAACGGGTTTTGGAATCTGCAGGGATTCCACAAGTTCCTTATGTAGCTGTAGTGGAAGGCGATGACATTGATGAGAAAATTGCTGCAATTGAAGCGACTCTCTCTTATCCGGTTTTCACCAAACCATCCAATATGGGTTCTAGCGTAGGGATTTCAAAATCTGAAAACCAAACAGAGCTTCGGGCTGCTCTTGAATTAGCCTTTAAATACGATAGCCGTGTTTTAGTAGAACAAGGAGTCAATGCGCGTGAGATTGAAGTTGGACTGCTTAGAAACTATGATGTGAAGAGCACCTTGCCAGGTGAAGTTGTGAAAGATGTGGCCTTCTATGATTATGATGCCAAATACATCGACAACAAAATTACCATGGCGATTCCAGCTCAATTGGACCCTGAGGTTGTGAAAACCATGCGGACCAACGCAGAAAAAGCCTTTCGTGCGATCGGTGGTCTAGGTTTAGCGCGTTGTGATTTCTTCTATACCGATAAAGGAGAGATCTTCTTAAACGAACTCAATACCATGCCAGGATTTACCCAATGGTCTATGTATCCCTTGCTTTGGGACAATATGGGACTTAACTATACAGATTTGATTACCAAGTTAGTAGAACTTGGAAAAGAAGTCTTCCAAAAACACGAAGCGCATTTGTTGTAAGAAAAGAGAGAGTGGGACAGAAATCGGTAATTCGTTAGAATTCGATTTCGTCGTCCCACCTCCGCACAGTTAAGTAGGGCTGTAAAAGCTGATGAAATCAGTGTAGTAGAGCCCACTCAACCACTGCGTCTTGCTCGACAATCCAAAAACAATCAAGAGGTTAGGACTTCTGTCCCAGCCACTTTTTTTGTGGTCTAGAATATGGTATAATGAGAAGAATTTGATAGGAGCGTCCAAATCTTTGAGGACGTTACGGAGAACTGAGGAGTCGGATATGAATCTCACATTACATGAAGTTGCTCATCTAGTACATGCAAAAAATGATATCAGCCAATTTGAAGATGTGGCCCTCGTTAAGCCTGAATTTGACAGCCGTTTGATTGGGCCTGGAGACCTGTTTGTTCCTTTAAAGGGAGCGCGTGATGGTCACGACTTTATTGAGACTGCTTTTGAAAATGGAGCCGTAGCCACTTTTTCAGAGAAAGTGGTAGAAGGCCACCCTTATATTTTGGTGGAAGATGTGCTGAGTGCTTTTCAAACACTTGCTGCAGCCTATCTTCAAAAGACAAAAGTAGATGTTTTTGCAGTGACGGGGTCAAATGGTAAAACCACCACAAAAGATATGTTGGCACAGCTTTTGTCCACCACCTACCTGACCTATAAAACACAAGGAAACTATAATAACGAAATTGGTCTTCCTTATACGGTTTTGCATATGCCAGAAGGGACGGACAAACTAGTCCTCGAAATGGGGCAAGACCATCTAGGAGATATCCATCTCTTGTCAGAACTGGCGCATCCAAAAGCTGCTATTGTCACCTTGATTGGAGAAGCCCATTTGGAATTCTTTAAAGATCGAAGTGAGATCGCAAAAGGAAAACTCCAGATTGCGGATGGCATGCCAGAAGGTGGCCTTCTGGTGGTTCCAGCTGATCCGATCGTGAATGCCTACCTCCCTGAAAAGCAAACAGTCGTCCGCTTTGGTCCAGACGAGGAGATTTTTATTACCGAGTTAATCGAGCGAAAGGATAGCTTAACCTTCCGAGCGAATTTCTTAGAAGAAGCGATTGATCTTCCGGTAACAGGAAAATACAATGCGACCAATGCTATGATTGCAGCTTATGTTGCCTTGAAAAAAGGAGTGAGTGAAGCTGCGATTCGTGATAGTTTTGAAACCTTGCAATTAACGCGCAACCGCACAGAATGGAAGAAGGCCAGTAACGGAGCGGATATCCTATCCGATGTCTACAATGCCAATCCAACGGCTATGCGCCTAATCTTAGAAACTTTCTCGACTATTCCTGCTAATCTAAATGGTCGAAAATTAGCCGTCCTGGCAGATATGAAAGAACTAGGGGAGCAATCTATTGATCTGCACAACCAAATGATTCTCAGCCTCTCGCCAGATGTCTTGGATACGGTTATTTTCTACGGCCAAGACATTGCGGGATTGGCTCAGTTAGCGAGTCAGATGTTCCCACTCGGACATGTCTATTATTTCAAGAAGACCGCTGAGGAAGATCAGTTTGAGGACATGGTCAAACAAGTCAAGGAAAGCTTGAAAGAGCAAGACCAAATCCTTATCAAGGGAAGCAATTCCATGAATTTGGCAAAATTGGTAGAGGAATTGGAGAATGGTAAGTAATAATGTACTGAAGGACATTCAGCGCTTGATTTCAATCACCAATACAGGCTTAGCATTCTCAAAAGATCCATTTGATCAAGAGCGCTACCAGGATATTCGTGAAATTTTACAGGATCTTGTGAGAGAAACGACTGATCTGAATTCACAAGAATTATCGGATTTGTTTCGACCGACAAACTATTATGACACCCCCTTAATTGATGTTAGGGCTTGGATTGTCAAAGATAGAAAACTTTGTCTGGTGAAAGGTCAGGGAGAAGAGACCTGGGCTTTGCCGGGTGGTTTTGGTGAGGTTGGCTATTCTCCTAAAGAAAATATTTTAAAGGAAATCCAAGAAGAAACGGGCTATGTAGCACGTGTCAATCGCTTGTTGGCAGTATTTGATACCAATCGCTACCAATTGCAAAGCCGCCAATATGTGAAATTGGTATTTGAATGTGAATTGCTGGATGGAAGTTTTCAACAGAATCAGGAAATTTCCGATCTTGCCTTTTTTGAGAGAGAAAAAATGCCTGCTCTTTCTACCAAGCGCAATACAGAAGAACAATTGAACTTCCTTTGGGAGGTTTATGATGGGAAACGAGATTTGTATTGTGATTAAAAACGATCTATAAATTAAAGGGATATAAAAATGACACTTTGGGATTTATTGTTTACGAACCAAAAATCAGCCCCGCCTGAGTTTGGACTCTGGTATTTTTTCCTACCAGTTTCCTTGTTGGTGGTTGGCTACTTTTCTATTAAATATGCGCAGTCGAAAAGCTACCAACGCTTTTGGTACTGGGCACAATTGATTCAAGTCTTGACTATCAATGCTTGGTATATTCTAGCCCACATGCCTTTGACAGATAATTTGCCTTTTTATCATTGTCGCTTGGCCATGCTTGCAATCCTCTTTGCCCCGAGAGGAACCTATATCAAGCAATATTTTGCTCTCTTGGGAGTTTTGGGATCGATTGCGGCCTTGGTTTATCCGGCCTTTGACCCCTTCCCATTCCCCCATATTACTGTGCTCAATCTGATTTTTAGTCACTGGGCCTTGTTTGCCAATAGTTTGATTTACCTGCAAGATTTTTATCAGTCGGAAAAGCAAGACAGCCTACGAATTGTTAAGATCACCTTTGGCATGAATGCCGTCATCTTTTTGGTCAACCTTTTGACCAGTGGAGATTACGGCTTCTTAAAGCGTCCACCAATCATTGGAGACCACGGTGCTCTCTTGAACTACCTCTTGGTCAGCATTGTGATGGTGGCAGGTATTTGCTTGGTCAATCAACGCTATAAATACAAATACAAGATGGTCGAAGAGAGTATAGTTTCGCGTTCAGAATAAAAAGAGCAGATAAGGGAAAGAAATCATGACACTTTGGGACTTATTTTTCACCAGTCAACCAACGGCCCCTCCTCAATTAGGAGTCTGGTATTTCTTATTGCCGACTTCATTGGTAGTAGTGGGAGTTCTGTCCATTCGATTTGCTCACTCTAAAGCCTACCAAAACTTTTGGTATTGGGGGCAGTTGATCCAGTTGCTCATTATCAATGCTTGGTATCTAGCAGCTCGCTTGCCTTTTTCAGAGAGTCTTCCTTTCTATCATAGCCGGATGGCTATGTGGATTATCCTTTTGGCGCCCAAGGGCAGCTTCAAACAATATTTTGCTCTCGTGGGAGTCTTTGGCTCCATTATGGCCTTGGTTCATCCCGTTTTTTATCCCTACCCTTTTCCTCACGTATCCTCGATCAACAATGTCTTTGGTCACTGGGCTCTCTTGGCCAACTGTTTGATCTATCTGGTTCAATCCTACCAGGTGGAAGAGGGGGCTGTTTGGAAAATCTGTCAGATGACTTTTGGGGTCAATGCCATTATTCAGCTTGCGAATCTCGCAACAGGTGGAAACTACGGTTTTATGCGTCGCCCTCCTGTGATCGGTGACCATGGCCTTGTGCTCAACTATTTGATCGTGACAGTCCTCATGACGGGGACACTGATCCTCATCAATACAATCGTTCAGTACAGTAAGAAAAGAAGAATACCTGAATCTGTTTAAATAAGGAGATTTTATGCATCATTTTTTCACTACAGAATCAACAGCACCACCAGCAATCTCAGCACTTTGGTATAGTGTGATGGTCTTGTTAATTGTGACAGCGATCATGATGTCACTTCGCTATTATCAGAATGAGCAATTTCGCAAATGCTTTCAATACTTACAGGGCTTCCAGTTAATTTGCTTGTATCTTTGGTATTTTGCCTACCACATTCCTTGGTCCAATAGCTTACCATTTTATCATTGTCGCTTGGCCATGTTTGCGGTCTTGTTTTTACCAGACCGCTGGAAAAGCAAACAGTTCTTTGCCTTGATGGGAGTGAGTGGAGCCATCTTTGCTTTGGGCTATCCAGTCTTTGATCCCTACACTTTCCCTCATATTACAAGCTTTTCTTTCCTCCTCGGACATTACTGTCTCCTGATCAATTCCTTGATTTATCTGTTGAGATGGTATGATCGAAACCTCTTAAAAAATAGTCAGATTGTTCTCTATACCTTTGCCTTAGATTTATTCCTGGTTGGAGTCAATCAATTGACGGGAGGAAATTATGGCTTGATGGCTCGCCCTCCGATTATGAGAGGGGATAAGGTGTGGCTCAACTATCTGGTTGTATCCAGTGTTTTAGCCCTTGCTTTATTACTCTTTAATCAGTTCTTCAGTCGCAGAAGTGAGCGGGTGAAAGTGAGAAAATAACAAGTAGGAAGGTTGGGACATCTCGGTCTCAACCCTGTTTTATATTAAAGGAGAATATATGAAGCGTTTCTTGCTAATGATTTCCCTCATTTGGAGTTTAGTTTGTACAATCACGATCGCACATGCAGATGATGAAGTTCGCTATTCAATTGAATCCTATGTAGGACACCTCCAATTGCAGGAAGATAGCCAAGCAACATTTACACAAGAGCTGACCTATCAGTTTCAGACAGGATATCATGGTCAATATGTGACTCTAGGAAGCGCAGATCCTCTTCCAAAAGGGTTTAAAATTCATCGTCATCCTGAGGTGGAAGCCTATGTGGATGGGGAAAAACGTGAGATTCGTGTAGAGGAGACAGACCTGGAAGATGGTCGGCAATTAAAAATATACAATGCCCGTATCGTCGGAGGGACGGTCAAGATCAAAGTAAAATGGAAGATTGATCATCTCTTGACTTTCTACAAGGATATTGCAGAACTGAATTGGTTTCCTATTTCAGATGGAGATGAGAAAGTCGCGAAATTAGATTTTTATGTGGATGGCTTGAATGCCAAGCAGGGAAAACTGTATGCCCATACTGGTTACTTTAATCCACCAGCCCAAGTCGAACGGACTGCAACTGGTTATCATATTTGGACAAAGGATTTTCCAAAAAATGGCAAGCTCGAACTGCATGCCTATTGGCCAATGACAGAGGTCCTGCGTCGAGACCAAGCAAATGAGATTAACCAGGGAAATGGAAAAGAGAAATTTCTCAATAAAGAAAAATCCATTGAACAAAAAACATTCTTTTATCGGACCCTTCTACTCAAGGTCGTTCCAATTGTATCTGTTCTTTTATTTATCCTAGCTTTCATTCCATGGATCCGGTATTTTATCAGTACCAGAACTCGTCGAATTTCAAAAGGAGTACGATTATACGAACCACCACAGAATTTACCTCCTCTTGTCCTAGCTAAGGCACTGTATCAACTTGATTTTGAACGGATGGTGATGTCTAGAGAGAAGGGGCAACTAAAATTTAATCATCTCATCCAGGCAACCATGTTAGATCTTATTGATCGAGGAAATCTTCGGTTGACTAGGGATGAAAATGGGGAAACCTTGACCTGTCTCCATTATGAAGGCTTGGCTGATTTTGAATTAAAGTTTATTGAAATGATTTTTGATCAAGAATCTAAAATCAATATCCGTGAGGTATTCTCAAAGTATAAAATTGATAAAGTAGCCCTAAAAAAAGACTTTCGAGCTGCTAAATCAGACACGCAACGAGACCGTATTCGAAAGGTCGGAAATGACGTTCAATCACTGTTAAAAAAAGATGCCCAGCAATTGTCAAAAGGTGTAGAGAAGGAAATTGCAAAATTAGGATTGCCTTCTTATTTTAGAGACTTATCTGAAAAAGAAGAAGCTTTTTCAAAAACAGGCTGTGCCTTACATTTTTGGCTCTTACTGATCTTATTTGTGAGCATGTGTTTCTTATCTTTTGGATTTGGTTCACACCTATCTTCCTTCTATTTTTGGATGATTGTATTGTTGGTCGTTCTCTTCATTCCATTTTATATTCTTGTGAAAATTCGCGAAGAACATCTCCAATCCTTAGAAAACTTGGATGCACAATTTGAATGGATGGCCTTTCGAAATATGATCGAAAGTATTCCAAATTTCAACCAAGCGGAACTGGAGAGTGTTGTTCTATGGAATCGTATCCTAGTCTATGCAACTATGTATGGTCAAGCTAAAAAAGTGAGTCAGGTACTCAAAAATCATCAGATTTCCTTACCATATGAGAATTGGGATGCTGTTGTTTGGATAACGACCTCTTCAAATTCCTTCCTAGACGGCTCTACCTTGATGAGTTATGCAGATGATTCCTATAGCGTTTCAAGCTTCTCTACTAACTCCTCAGATGGCAGTGGCGGCTTTGACGGCGGTGGCTTTTCTGATGGTGGCGGTGGCGGAGGATTTGGAGCCTTCTAACAGTCATGATAAGAAGACTAGAATCTACGGATTTTAGTCTTTCTTTTTGCTCTCAAAGAAGAATCATCGTTGAAAAAAGTGCCTATTTTCGCTATAATAGGACAGATAGAGAAATTGAGGAGAAATCCGATGTAGAGATGAATTTGTAAATTTATCAAAAAATAAGAAGAGAAAGAATTAGGAATATGAACGTACAAGAAGAAATCAAAAAACGCCGTACCTTTGCCATCATCTCCCACCCGGATGCTGGTAAAACGACGATTACTGAGCAATTGCTTTACTTTGGGGGAGAGATTCGGGAAGCCGGTACCGTAAAAGGAAAGAAAACAGGAAACTTCGCTAAATCCGACTGGATGGACATTGAGAAACAACGTGGGATTTCGGTAACCTCATCTGTCATGCAGTTTGACTACGATGGCAAGCGCGTGAACATCCTAGATACTCCAGGGCACGAGGACTTCTCAGAAGATACCTATCGGACCTTGATGGCAGTGGATGCGGCGGTTATGGTGGTGGACTCTGCCAAGGGTATCGAGGCCCAAACCAAGAAATTGTTTGAGGTTGTTAAACACCGTGGGATTCCAGTCTTTACCTTTATGAATAAGCTGGACCGTGACGGTCGTGAACCATTAGATCTCTTGCAAGAATTGGAAGAAGTCTTGGGAATTGCTAGCTATCCGATGAACTGGCCGATCGGGATGGGGAAAGCCTTTGAGGGACTCTATGACCTTTATAACCAACGCTTGGAGCTCTATAAAGGAGACGAACGCTTTGCCAGTCTAGAAGATGGGGACAAGCTTTTTGCTAACAATCCTTTCTACGAACAAGTGAAAGATGACATCGAACTCTTGCAAGAAGCTGGGAATGAATTCTCAGAAGAAGCCATCCTTGCGGGTGAATTAACACCAGTCTTCTTCGGATCAGCTTTGACGAACTTTGGAGTACAGACTTTCTTGGAAACCTTCCTCAAGTTTGCTCCAGAACCACATGGCCACAAGAAGACAGATGGAGAAATGGTCGATCCTTATGACAAGGATTTCTCAGGCTTTGTCTTTAAAATCCAGGCCAACATGGACCCTCGTCACCGTGACCGCATCGCCTTTGTCCGTATTGTATCTGGTGAATTTGAGCGTGGGATGAGCGTCAACCTGCCTCGTACTGGTAAGGGAGCGAAACTCTCCAATGTTACCCAGTTTATGGCCGAAAGCCGTGAGAATGTCAGCAATGCCGTAGCAGGAGACATCATCGGGGTCTACGATACAGGAACTTATCAGGTTGGAGATACGCTGACAGTTGGTAAAAACAAGTTCGAATTTGAACCACTGCCAACCTTTACCCCTGAAATCTTCATGAAAGTGTCAGCTAAGAACGTCATGAAGCAAAAATCCTTCCACAAAGGGATTGAGCAATTGGTGCAAGAAGGAGCTATTCAGCTCTACACCAACTACCAAACAGGTGAATACATGCTGGGTGCTGTTGGTCAACTTCAGTTTGAAGTCTTTAAGCACCGGATGGAAAATGAATACAATGCCGAAGTGGTCATGAGCCCAATGGGTAAAAAGACCGTTCGCTGGATCAAACCAGAAGACTTAGATGAGCGCATGTCTTCCAGCCGAAATATCTTGGCTAAGGACCGCTTTGACCAACCTGTCTTCCTCTTTGAAAACGACTTTGCCCTCCGTTGGTTTGCAGATAAGTATCCAGACGTTGAGCTGGAAGAAAAGATGGGGTAAGGAACGATTCAAAACCGATCCATAACAATAGAATAAGAAAACGGATAAGGTCCGTTTTCGCTTTTAAAGGAGAAATGATGGGATTATTAAGTGGTTTGATGGGCAATGCCTCTCAAAAAAATGTCGATAAAGTAGAAAGAGATCTGGAAGATATCTTGGTGCCGGGAGAGCAAGTGACACTTGCTTTTAGCTTGATTCGTGATTTAATCGTCTTTACAGAGTTTCGTTTGATCTTGGTGGATAAGCAAGGAGTAACAGGAAAGAAAACGTCCTATAAGTCCTTACCTTATCGCTCTATCTCTCGATTTTCCGTTGAAACTTCCGGTCATTTTGATTTGGATGCCGAATTAAAAATCTGGGTCTCTTCTGCAGTCGAGCCTTCAGAAGTTTTACAATTCAAGAGTGACAGCAGCGTCATTGAAATCCAGCAAGCATTAGCCAGTGCAGTTTTTAAATAAAAATATCATTTTGATAGAGAACAGTTGAGAAAGGAGACGGAATGTTTATCGAAAAACAATTGGGTCAAGATCGGAAATGGATCAATATCGACTCGGATATGATTGCTGAAAACTCATATCTTTATAAAAAATACGAGATTGACAAAGAAACCATTGAGTACGCGATGGATAAGAACGAACGTGCCCATATGGATTACAATCGAGAAAACGGTACGATCACATTTATCTACAATGTATTGGATTTAGAAAAGGACAAGGAATACTACGAAACCATCCCTATGACCTTTATCGTTCAAGATACGCGACTCGTGACCATCAGTAACCAGGACAATGCCTATATCATTGAACAAATGGTTCGCTATTTGGAAAGCCATGGGGAGTTGTCGATCTATAAGTTGCTTTTTGCAGGTCTTGAAATGATCAGTAATGCTTATTATCCGATTATTGATCGCTTAGATAAGCACAAGGATGAACTCAATCGTTTGCTTCGAAAGACAACGACGACCAAGAATCTTTATGCCCTGTCTGACCTTGAGACCGGTATGGTCTATCTGGTCGCAGCAGCCAAGCAAAATCGGATGTTGCTAGAACATATTAAAGCGCATGCCATTTATCGCAGGATGAATGATGTTGAAAAAGAGCAGTTTGATGATGCCATGATCGAAGCGCGTCAGTTGGCTTCGATGACTGAGTTGATTTCCAATGTCTTGCAACAGTTGTCAGGATCTTACAACAATATCCTAAACAACAACTTGAATGACAACTTGACAACCCTAACCATCTTTGAAGCCTTGTTGGCGGTTTTAGCCGTTATCACCGGTTTCTTTGGAATGAATATCCCTCTTCCGATGACAAAGGATCCCAATGCTTGGATTTATGTATCCGTATGTAGCTTTATATTATGGCTCATTTTGGGAAAGGTTATGCGGTGGATTGTGAAACAAAGATAAAAAAGAGGCTTGGAGAAATCCGAGCCTCTTCGTATCTAGAATAATCTGAGAAATAGGAACCATCTAGACACCTGCCCTCCTCTCCAAAGAAGGGGCAGTGTGAATAGTTCATCGACTGTACAAAATCTTCTTGGAAATAGTAGGAGTAGATTTAATAGTACTGAGTGGTTCTAAATAAATCAGAACTTAGAATAAATCGTTGAATCAGATAAAATGATCCTATTTCTTTATACAGAAATATTTTAGATACTAACTGTATTATACATATTTATTTGTAAAAACGCAAGAACTACCAAAAAAAGTTTTTCCGAAGTTTTTATACTCCTATGATGAAGTATCTGAAATGGTTACAAGAAGAAAACCAGTCCTGGCAAGGTTTAGGGGCGTTTTTATAATCTTAAGCTATCTAAGATTTTTTCCTAAAAAATAAAATTAGTCTCCTGTGACTATCATTTACCTCTTCATTGTGTTATACTAGATAAGTTGCAAACTTGTATGAGAGAAATGCTGGGGAGATGGAACAATTAGAAAAGGAATGTTGGTCAATCTCCCACAAGGAGGATCTTGGTGTCTTTTCGTTTGGAAAACGACTTTAATCAACCATATCCGCTAGTGCGAAAACATTTTTCGCAGAAGGGAATTCCATAAAAAAACGATTGGGTTTTTCTTTAGATGAGTCTTGCGACAGGTAACCGGGAAGGAGACTTCCTATGCAATCAGTGCGTTTTCGCATTGAAAGAAGTGTGATAAAGTGGCTTCGCACCACTTTTTAGAAAGAAGAAAGAATTGAAATTCAACGAATTTAACTTATCTGCTGAATTATTAGCAGAAATCGAAAAAGCTGGCTTTGTAGAAGCAAGCCCCATCCAAGAACAAACCATTCCTTTGGCCCTTGAAGGAAAAGATGTCATTGGTCAAGCGCAAACAGGGACCGGTAAAACGGCTGCTTTTGGTCTTCCAACTTTGGAGAAGATTGATGTCGATAACACAGTAATCCAAGCCCTTGTTATTGCTCCGACGCGTGAGTTGGCGGTTCAAAGTCAGGAAGAACTCTTCCGCTTTGGACGCAGTAAGGGTGTCAAAGTTCGCTCTGTCTATGGTGGATCAAGCATTGAAAAGCAAATTAAAGCTTTGAAGTCAGGTGCTCACATCGTTGTGGGAACACCTGGACGTTTGCTAGATTTGATCAAGCGCAAGGCCTTGAAACTCGATCATATTGAAACCTTGATCCTGGATGAAGCAGATGAAATGCTCAATATGGGCTTTTTGGAAGATATCGAAGCTATCATTAGCCGTGTTCCAGAAACACGTCAAACCTTGCTCTTTTCAGCAACGATGCCAGAAGCGATCAAACGCATTGGTGTTCAGTTTATGAAAGAACCCGAACACGTTAAGATCGCAGCCAAAGAATTGACCACCGACTTGGTCGATCAATACTATATTCGTGTCAAAGAGGGCGAAAAGTTTGATACCATGACTCGATTGATGGATGTCGAGCAACCGGAGCTTGCCATTGTCTTTGGTCGGACTAAACGCCGGGTCGATGAATTGACGCGTGGCTTGAAGATCCGTGGTTTCCGAGCAGAAGGGATTCACGGAGATTTGGATCAAAACAAACGTCTTCGTGTCCTTCGTGACTTTAAAAATGGGAACTTGGACGTCTTGGTGGCAACGGACGTTGCGGCACGTGGTTTGGACATTTCAGGTGTGACCCATGTCTACAACTACGATATTCCACAAGATCCAGAAAGCTATGTTCACCGGATCGGACGGACAGGTCGTGCTGGGAAAACAGGCCAATCCATTACCTTTGTATCGCCAAATGAAATGGGCTATTTGCAAATCATAGAGAACTTGACTAAAAAGCGGATGAAGGGAATGAAACCTGCAACAGCAGCAGAAGCCTTCCAAGCGAAAAAACAAGTAGCGCTGAAGAAAATTGAGCGAGACTTTGAGGATGAAAAAATCCGGACTAACTTTGAGAAGTTTGGTAAGGATGCTCGCAAATTGGCTGCAGAATTCACTCCTGAAGAACTGGCTATGTATATCTTAAGCTTGACCGTTCAAGATCCAGATAGTCTTCCAGAAGTTGAAATTGCGCGTGAAAAACCATTGCCATTTAAACCATCCGGTGGTGGCTTTGGTGGGAAAGGCAAAGGGGGCCGTGGAAATGGCCGTCGTGGAGACCAACGCCGTGACCGAAATCGCAGAGATGACCGTGAAGGTGGACGCCGTGATTTCAAACGCAAGTCCAATAAAAATAGCCGAGACTTTGAAGGTAAAGGCAACAAACGTCCTCATCGTACTTCTAATGAAAAGAAAAATGGATTTGTCATCCGCAACAAAGGGGATAAATAAGTCCTAAAGACGGTCTAGCAATAGGCCGTCTTTTTAATGAAAATCAAAAATACAAGGGTTAACTAGCTGTTAACCCTTGTATATTTATAAGGAGACCTAAATGATAACTGACTCTTTTAGAAAAATGTATCATGATAAGGAGCATCCTAAAAAAGTCAGAAAACAGAAAGAACGGATTCCTAAAACGGAATGTTTCTGTTAACATATTAAGTTTACAATTATTTCTAAGCTTTGTCAAGGTTTTTTTCTTATATTTTTAAAAATTTTTAACGAAAAAGATAAAAATTGACAATCTTAGCTAAAAGGTTATAATGAATATAATAACTATATTAATCATAAAGAGGTGGCGTCCATGGTGATTGCATTAAAAAACGATGATCTAGAAGTACAATGTAAGACATTTGGAGGGGAATTGAGCTCCATTCGTAATAAAGAAGGCTTAGAATATCTCTGGCAAGGGGATCCGGAGTATTGGTCGGGACAAGCGCCTGTTTTGTTTCCAATTTGCGGAAGCGTTCGTAATGGCCAAGTACAGTATCATCTAAAAGATGGAGTGAAGACAGGTCAGCTGCCAAGACACGGTCTCATTAGGAAGAGAGAGTTTGAACTTAAAGAACAAACAGACCATCGTCTTGTCTTTGAAATCACCTCTAACGAAGAGAGCCTGCAAAATTATCCCTACCATTTTCGAGTTGAAATCGTTTATGAACTACAAGGGAAAGAAATCACCATCACCTATCGTGTACAAAATCTAGAGTCTGATCAAGTCATGCCTTATTTCATTGGAGGGCATCCAGCTTTTCATTGTCCCCTTTTAGCAGATGAAGACTATGAAGACTACGAGTTGATTTTTGAAAAAGAAGAAACCTGCAGCGTCCCTCTCTTGTTCACAGAAACTGGATTGGTCGATCGCCTGCAGCGGACGCCATTTTTCGATCATAAGCGTAGCCTACCTTTGCGACATGAACTATTTGAAAAAGATGCCATTATTTTAGATCAGTTAACCTCTAAATCTGTGAAGCTTATCTCGAAAAAATCAGGTAAAGGTTTGGAATTTGATTTTGCAGATTTTGAAAATCTGGTCCTTTGGTCTACCAATAACAAGGGCCCCTTCATTGCCTTAGAGCCTTGGACAGGTATTTCCACATCTGCAGAAGAGGGCGATTTCTTCGAAGACAAAAAAGGTGTGATCCAGTTGGACCCTCAAGAGACACGGAGTCATCAGTACCGTATCACCATTTTGTAAATGAAAAACCGTTGGACTATGGAGTCCGACGGTTCTTTTTGATATAGTTTAGTTTTGCCTGGCGCGATTTCTTTTTAAAGAGAGCTTCGGCAGACATCGCAGAGGGTTTATCTGGATAGGATTCTTTGTAAAGAAGTTTAACGGGGAGGCGAGCCCGTGTGTATTTGGCCCCTTTTCCAGCATTGTGAGTCTTCAGGCGTTTTTCGACATCCGTGGTATAGCCAGTGTAGAGAGAGCCATCCGCACACTCTAAAACATACATGTAAGCCTTAGTTTCCATAGTAGATCTCATGAATCTCGTCTGTATAGCTGCCATCTTCATTGTGAATAAAGAGAGGAGGAAGAATTTTTAAACCATCCAGTGAGCCATCCTTGATCGCCTCAATCAATAACATATTCGCCTCTTTGGTCACTTTTGGATAGACAAACTGGATCCGCTTAGGTGCAAGATTGTAACGCTTCATGGTTTCGATGATATCTAAAAAGCGATCTGGACGATGGACCATCGCTAAGCGACCATTTGATTTGAGAACCTGCTGGGCCACATGGCAAATCTCATCTAAATTGGTGGTAATTTCATGTCGGGCTAAGAGGTAGTGTTCACTCTCATTGAGATTGGAATGCTCATCCACCTTGAAATAAGGAGGATTGCAGAGGATAATATCCACCTTACTGCCCTTGATATGTTGAGGCAAATGCTTGAGGTCATCGGTGATCATGGACATTTGCTGGTTCAAGCTATTGAGGGCAATCGAGCGGGTAGCCATATCTGCTAAACGTTCCTGAATTTCGACACCAATGATCTGAGCCTCTGTTCGGGTACTTGCAAATAGTCCCACAGCTCCATTTCCAGCGCAGAGATCCACGATCAATCCTCGCTTGGGCAATTTTGGAAAACGTGAGAGCAGGACGCTATCCACGGAGTAACTAAAAACTTCCCGATTTTGTATGATTTTTACATCACTTGAAAAGAGTTGGTTGACGCGCTCGCCGTCTTTTAATTCGATATCTGTCATGGCTCTATTATAGCATGAAAAGAGGCTCGGGGAAAGATGATAATTTTTGATATATTAAAATAATATTTTTTGTAAAAACGCTTTCTTTTCTTATTTAAATATGTTACTATATATTAAAAAAGTGGGAGGTTTTGTAAATGAACAAAACGAAAAAATGGTTAGGTTTAGGTTTATCCGTACTTTCAGTTAGTGTACTCGTAGCTTGTGGAAGCTCAAATTCTCAGTCAAATAATTCTTCAAAAGAAACTAAGACAGAGAAAATCGCAACAACTGAAAAAAGTAGTGAGAAAAAATCAGCATATGCTATTGGTGATAAAATTGTCTTTGATAAACAAGCTGAGTATACAATTACAAAAGTTGAATGGTCTGATGAACGCAATGATTTTGACCAATCAAATCCTGATAAAGTGTTGAAAGTAACTTATAATGTTAAAAATCTTTCCGATAAGGATTTAGCTGTAGGTGTTGATATCAATCTTTTTGTAGGCGGAAATAAAATGGAATCTTATCCTAATACGAATACAATGGGGTCCATTTCGCCAGGTCGATCAATGGAAGGTGCGGTACAACATTTTGGTGTAAAAGGGGATGGCAAATTAGAACTTGAAATAAAACCATTTACTGCATTTAATGAAAAACCTGCGATTGTTGCTTTTGATGCACCGTAAAAAAAGAGGCTGGGACAAAAGTCCTAGCCTCTCAATTATTTTTGGTTTGTCGAGCAAGACGCAGTGGTTGAGCGAGCTCTACTACACTGGTTTCATCAGCTTTTACAGCCCTACTAAACTGTGCGGAGGTGGGGCGACGAAATCGAATTCTAACGAATTACCGATTTCTGTCCCACTCTCTATTTTAATCAAATTCATATTTTTGTAGAATCGTTGTGAGGATAAAGACTCCTGTAAAGATGGCCATCAATGCCAGATAAACTGGGAAAGTAGTGGCTGTAAGGAGTGAAATCTCGATCAAGTTTTTCAATACGACCGCAGATGCGTAGAATCCTACAACAGAGAAGAGAATGAGGAGGGCTCGCCAGATATTTAGTGGAAGGCAGGCACGGATGACGGATAGGAAACCGATGGATCCAAGTAAGTAATAGGATACAGTAGACATATCGGCTGCAGACCAACCATGGCTTGCTCCCCAAAGGCGAATGAACAAGACACTAAAGACGACCATCAAGGCGCTTGGTAAGGCTAACAGAAGGGAACGTCTTAAGAAGTGTTTTTCAACCGGTTTGATATTGCGTTCAAAGGTCAACACAAATGGTGGGAATCCTTCGACGAATTGGTCAATCAAGGTGATTTGAATAGGGATGAATGGAAAAACCAGCAAATAATTGACATTGAAGAAAAGGGCACTGGCGATACAGATAATAGCCAAGAGGAAGGAATAGATCGTTTTGATGAAGAAAATCGGAGCGATTCGTCCAATGTTATTGACCACACGACGACCTTCGAATAGAATTTCTGGAACATCATTAAAGTCAGAGTTCAAAAGAACGATATTGGCAATTTGACGGGTTGCAGGATCTCCTTCAGCCATTACGATGGAGCAGTCTGCTTCACGAAGAGCGAGGATATCATTGACCCCGTCTCCAGTCATAGCTGTCGTTCGACCAGCTGCTTTCAAGGTTTGAATGAGCAGTTTCTTTTGGTGAGGGGATACGCGTCCAAAGATGGCTGTTTCCTCTGCTTGATCCACTAATTGATCATCAGAAATTTTGGAACAATCGATGTAGTTTTCGTAGTTTTTGAAGCCCGCTTGTTGAGCGATATAAGAGACCGTCACAGGGTTGTCACCAGAGATGATCTTAAGATCCACGCCTTCAGAGCGAAGATACTCGAGGGTATCAGAAGCCCCTTCACGAATGGGGTCTGTAATCTCAATAACCGCAATTCCTTCAAGATTTTCAGGCAGTTTCAATTCCTGCATGCTGATCTGTTCTGAACTGTGGGCTAAGACGAGAACGCGCGATCCACGGCCTTGTGCTTCGACGACAGCAGTTGGATTTTCTTGAAGGAGCATTTCAGGAGCACCGAGAAAGACGGTGCCAAGATTGGAGAGGTGCATGGCTCCCCATTTCCGATCACTTGAGAAAGGAATGATGTTTTCCGCAGTATAAGCATGCTCCAACTCTCCATAAGCCTTGCGAATAGCTTGAGCAGTAGGATTGGTGTCCTCGCTATATTGCATGTAAGCTGAAAGGATAACTTTGATGGTTTCCTCAGAAAAATGATCAGATAAGCTATGGAGAGCTTCAACTGTCATCTTCCCTTGAGTGATGGTACCGGTCTTATCAAGACACAAGGTATCCACACGCGCCAGGGTTTCTACTGAGTACATTTCTTGGACAAGAACCTTGCGCATACCGAGCTTAATAACCGCTGTCAAAAGAGACGTAACTGTCAGTAAGGCAATTCCTTTTGGCAACATTCCCAGGAGAGCTGTGGAAGAATTCACGACAGAATCCTTGATTGGCAGCATCTTGATCAACAATGCTTCAAAGAAGAGGGCAAGGCCAAATGGGATGATAATTTTACCAGTGAAGCTAGAAATTTTCGCTAAGTTATAAAGAATACGCGAATTGATAGGCTTCAAGGTTTTAGCTTCCATCATCAGTTTGTTGGCATAGTTGTTTGCTCCAACTCGCTTGACACGGGCATAGACTTGACCACTGGCAATATAACTACCAGAAAGCAGTTCATCGCCAACTTCTTTTAAGACCAGATCACTCTCACCAGTCAGCATAGCCTCATTGGCTTCAGCGATACCAGACATGACTTCGGCATCACTAGGGATCTGCTCACCTGAAGACAAGAGCATTAAATCACCTAGAACAAGCTTTTCTGGTGGAATCGCATCTTTTTCCCCGTCACGAATGACAGTCACTAGCTCACGACTCATGAGGTTGAGCTTATCAATCATCCGCTTGGCGCGCATCTCGGTCATGATCCCTGTAATGGCATTGAAGCAAATGACTGCGAAAAAGATCATATTGCTCCAGGCCTGTACAGCAGCCAAGGCCACAGCAATCACAAAGTTTAAGGTATTAAACAAGGTGAAGACGTTGCGCTTGATAATTTGCCAGGTACTGGTACTTGTATTCGTTGTAAAATCATTGGTTTGTCCGCGATCCATTTTCTTGCGGACTTCACTGAGGGACAAGCCCTTTAAATCAATAGTTTCCATAGACAATATGATATCATTTTTTTGAGAAAAAGACTATCTAGAATCGGTCCGCTGAGACATTTTTTATCTAAAAAAGGTTTGCGGTCAAAATCAGGATACGGTATAATAAGAAAGAACCTTTTACAGGATGGAATATCTTGTAGAGAGACGAATGAAATGGATTTGAGGAACAACTATGTTTTATACCTATTTACGTGGCCTTGTTGCCTTTATTCTTTGGGTTTTAAATGGGAATGCCCATTACCATCATAAGGATAATATTCCAGATCAAGAAGAGAACTACATCTTGGTATCCCCTCACCGGACTTGGTGGGATCCGGTCTATATGGCCTTTGCGACCAAGCCAAAGCAGTTTATCTTTATGGCGAAAAAAGAGCTCTTCACCAATCGTATTTTTGGCTGGTGGATTCGCATGTGTGGGGCTTTTCCGATCGACCGTGAAAATCCAGGAGCAGAAGCCATTAAGTATCCTGTCAATATGCTGAAAAAGAGCAACCGTTCTTTGATTATGTTCCCAAGTGGAAGCCGTCATTCTCAAGACGTCAAAGGCGGTGTTGCCATCATTGCCAAAATGGCGAAGGTCCGTATCATGCCAGTGACTTATACTGGTCCAAGAGACTTGAAAGGGTTGGCAACAGGTGAACGCATTGATATGAACTTTGGACATCCCATTGATATCTCGGATATTAAAAAGATGAATGACGAAGGAGTGGCAGAGGTTGCTCGCCGTATCCAAGAGGAGTTTGATCGCTTGGATGCGGAAGCACAAGCAATCAACACCCCAACAAAACCTTTTATCTTGATTCGTTTGTTAAAAATCCTTTTGATTCCCCTTGTCTTAGTCGTGGGCATCTTGACCTTGCTCTTTAGTTACCTAGCAAGCTTTGTATGGGATCCAGACAAACATCGGAAAAATAAGTAAAAAAGCTGAGAGTTTTTCTCAGTTTTTTTTTATTTTTACGAATAATAAAAGTGAGAGGAGGTTTCTTATGGAGGATATCATCGAAAAAATCAAAGAATATAAGCTCTTTTTAGCTCTTACTGCTATCGGACTCTTACTTGGAGGGTATTTTCTTTTTCATCGACCTCAGTCAAGTGCATCCACCATACCGGATCTTTATCAGTCTTCTAGTTCAACTTCGAGCAAAGAAAAGGTGCAGACCGCTAGTTCCAAAGAAGAAAAGACGGCGACTTCTGTGTCTGATGCACCTGAGATCATTACGGTCGATGTCAAAGGAGCCGTCAAACAACCAGGTGTCTATGAGTTGCGCTCTGATAGCAGAGTCCACGATGCCATTCATAAGGCGGGTGGAATGACTGCTGAAGCCAATAGCCAATCGGTCAATTTGGCGCAAAAACTCTCTGATGAAGCAGTGATTTATGTTGCCAAAGAAGGGGAGGATGTTCCAGCACTTGGAAGTTCAGAAAGTCCTGCAACTTCGTCAGCATCAGCAGAAAAAACAGGCAAGGTCCATTTAAATCGAGCGACCGAGTCAGAGCTCCAGACGGTATCAGGCATTGGTCAGAAACGAGCCCAGGACATTATCGCCTATCGCGACGCAAATGGCCCTTTTCGATCAGTGGATGATCTTAAAAATGTTTCAGGAATCGGGGAGAAAACACTGGAGAAACTAAGAGATGCTTTCACGGTGGATTAAAGAGCTCCCTTTTTCGCTTGTACACCTCGCTTTTTTACTTCTTTGGTTGTATTTTAGTGTTTATCAACCATCTTGGCTTTCGATCAGCGGTCTAGTAGTGGTGATATGTTTAGTGGTTCATCACTATAAGGAGGATCGCTCAAGTTTGTTGCGTCTTGCTTTAGCAACTCTTTGTTTTGCGACCTTCTTTGTTTTTCAGAGAGCCCAGGATCATCCAAAACAAGTCGAAAGTCGCTCCCCAGCCCATTTACATCTGATCCCAGATACCATCAAGGTTAATGGAGATGCCCTGTCTTTTCGTGCTAAAGATCAGGGTAGTACCTACCAAGTTTTTTACACCTTGAAATCTGAGAAAGAAAAACAGCAGTGGCAAGGTCAAACTCACTTGTTGGAGTTGACGTATAAGGGTGTCATAGAAGAGCCAGAAGGGCAGCGAAATTTTAGAGGTTTTGACTATCGAGCTTATTTGAAGACTCAGGGAATATATCACCAAATTAGAATTGAAACGATCCAATCTGCGCTTCCCATCCAAACGTGGAATGTTTTCGATTGGCTATCTCAATGGAGGCGCCAAGCCATTGTTTGGAGCAAGGAGCACTTTCCACAGCCAATGAACCAGTATATGACCGGCCTTCTTTTTGGTTATTTAGATACGGATTTCGAGGAGATGGATCAGCTTTACACGAGTTTAGGAATTATTCATTTGTTTGCCTTGTCTGGGATGCAGGTCGGCTTTTTCATCAATGGGATCCGAAAAGCTCTCTTACGTCTAGGAATCTTGCAAGAAACAGTCGATATCTGGATGCTTCCAATCTCTTTGATCTATGCTGGCTTGACAGGTTTTTCTGTTTCAGTCGTTCGCAGTCTCTTACAAAAAATCCTCTCTCAAAAGGGCATCCGAGGGATGGAAAATATGGCGATGACCTTGATGCTCTTAATGATTCTCATGCCTAAGTTTCTCCTGACAGCTGGAGGCGTCTTGAGTTGTGCCTATGCCTTTATTTTGACCTTGGTAGATACTAATTCTTATTCAGGAATTAAAAAGGTGCTAGTGGAAAGTTTCTGGATTAGTCTGGGGATCTTGCCGCTTTTGACCTATTATTTTAGTGTCTTTCAACCATGGTCACTCCCATTAACCTTCCTATTTTCTTTCTTGTTTGATCTTGTTCTCCTTCCAGGGTTAACAGTGCTGTTTATCTTATCGATTCTAAAGCCGCTTACGATTTTTAATAGTTTCTTTCTACTCATAGAGGAGTGTATTCGTTGGATCTCAAAGCTCACGTCGCTACCGTTGGTATTTGGTCAACCGACGGGATTAGCTCTGATCGTCCTCTTACTTCTTTTAGGGACCTTATATGATCTTCGAAAGCAAAAGAACCTTCGTTTTCTGTTCATCGGTATGATTCTAGTCATCTTTTGTTGGACCAAGCATCCTTTAGAAAATGAGATCACCATGGTGGATATCGGTCAAGGAGACAGTATCTTTTTACGCGATTGGAAAGGAAGGACCATTTTGATTGATGTCGGAGGACGCGTCACTTTTAAAAGTGGAGACAAGTGGCAAGAGCGCAGTCAATCTGCCAATGCGGATAAAACCTTGATTCCCTATCTCAAGAGTCGAGGTGTTGGAAAACTCGATGCTTTGGTCTTGACCCATACAGATCAGGACCATATGGGCGATATGCTAGAGGTTGCCAGACAAATCCCGGTTAAAAAAGTGTATGTCAGTCCAGGCAGTCTAACTAGTTCCAAATTTCAAGAGAAATTGAAACAGCTTCATAGTCCAGTTAAAGTAGTCCAGAGAGGGGATCAACTTCCTATTTTTGATCATCATCTCGAAGTCCTATCTCCTGATGAAGTGGGGGATGGCAAAAATAATGATTCGATTGTCCTCTATGGGCAGTTTTATCAGAAACGGTTTTTGTTTACAGGTGATCTGGAAGAAGCTGGGGAGAAAAAACTATTGGGAAACTATCCCCAATTACAAGTGGATGTCTTGAAAGTAGGCCACCACGGATCGAAAGGTTCCTCTAGTGATGTATTTTTGGATCAGCTACATCCTCAATTGGCCTTAATCTCCGTTGGAAAGAAAAATCGCTACCAGCATCCTCATAAAGAATTGCTTGATCGTTTAGAGGAACGATCCATTTCTTACCTTCGTACCGATGAAAGAGGAGCGATTCGCTTGATTGGGTGGGATCATTGGAGGGTAGAAACGGTCCGCTAGAGATGAGGAGAGGTTTGCTTTCTATGCTGAAAATTGCTATTATAGAAGGTGAAATCAATGTAAAGGTAGAATCGTATGAACGCATTTAAGCAATTTTGGATACAGTATGCAGATTTTTCAAGTAAGACCAGTCGAGCTCATTTTTGGCTAGCTTTTTTCTGGAATTTCCTGATTTCTTTGCCTCTTTGGGTTTTTTACATCGTGACTTCTTTATCCCATCAAAATGCTCAAGAAATATTCAATTTTTCAACTGTTCATTCTAAAACAGGTCTATGGGCACTCGCTTTCTTAGCATTCTTTTACTTCCTCATTTTAGTACCCAGTCAAGCCATTTGTGTGCGTCGCTTACGGGATGCTGGGATCCATTGGTCTTGGATCTTTTTGAACCTTGGTCCGGTTTTACTCTATTTATTGTCAGGGCTAGATATTTTCCTATTTCTTTGGGTGATTACAGTTATTTCTCTCCTGATTCTCATGATGCTTCCAGGAAAAAATACCTTCCCACGACCAGTAGAAACTCCTATGGGAGTAACTTCTGAACCACAGGTTACAGCGACAGAAGGAAGCTTTGGAGGCAACTCGTTTGAGCAAATTCCTAATTTTGTAGCAGCTCCAGATTTGTCCGACGAAAAACCACCATTGGAACAAAAAATGGTTGCTGAACACGAAATACACTAGACTGATAGAGATAAGAGAGTTTCATGCAAGCAATTACCGACACTAAACATCTGACGGTTCAAACTCTGCCTTCTATTCTTGTCTTGACAGGCGAGGATGTAGGTCAATTTGAATGGTTAAAAAAAGACATTTTAAAAAAAATAGGCTATGATCCCTCAGATTTGAATTATTCTTATTTTGATATGAAGGAAGCCTCCTATGCTGAGGTAGAGCTGGATTTGGTCAGTCTTCCCTTTTTCGCTGATAAAAAAATTGTGATTTTGGATCACTTGTTGGATCTGACGACTACCAAAAAACGCTATTTAACCGATGAAGAACTAAAGCAATTTGAAAGTTATCTGGAAAATCCTTCTGAATCGACCCGTTTGGTGATCATTGCAGAAGGAAAATTAGATAGTAAGCGTCGCTTGGTCAAACTCCTAAAACGGGATGCCCAAATCATTGAAGCGGCGACTCCTAAAGAGCAAGAGGTAAAGCGCTATTTTGCAAGCCAAGCCCAAGAATTGGGCCTGCAATTTGTGGGCGATTCCTTGGACCAACTACTCTTAAAATCTGGCTATGATTTTGGAGAGTTACAGAAGAATCTCGCTCTTTTGCAGGCTTATAAAGAGGATGGTCAGATTACCCTCGAAGATATTGAGGAGGTTGTTCCCAAAACCTTGCAAGATAATATTTTTGATCTGACCCAAATGATTCTCAAACGCCAAATCGATCAAGCTCGGAATTTGGTGAAAGATCTCCGCTTACAAGGAGAAGATGAAATAAAATTGATTGCTATTCTTTTGGGGCAATTCCGAATGTTTTCTCAAGTAAAAATATTTTCAGAAGAAGGCCAATCCGAAAACCAAATCGTAGCGAGCTTGTCGGAGTTGTCAGGACGCAAGGTCAATCCATATCAGGTGAAGTTTGCCTTACGGGATAGCCGTAAGCTTTCCCTGTCCTTTTTGAAGCAGGCCATGATGACCTTCATCGAGACGGATTATGCAATTAAAAGTGGAACGTATGATAAAGACTACTTATTTGATTTGGCCCTGTTGAAAGTGGCAAATAGCGTCTAAACATGAATGAAATTGCAAGCAGATTAGTTGAATAATTTAGCTGTTTGCGTTATCATCAAATCAGTAATAAAGAAAAGAGGACCATAAAATGGCTATCATTTTACCAGAATTACCATATGCTTATGATGCATTGGAACCTTATATCGATGAAGAAACCATGCATTTGCACCATGATAAACACCATCAAACATATGTAAACAATGTGAATGCAGCTCTTGAAAAACATCCTGAAATTGGAGAAGACCTTGAAAGCTTGTTAGCTAATGTTGAATCCATTCCAGCTGACATTCGCCAAGCTGTGATCAACAATGGTGGTGGTCATTTGAACCACGCTCTTTTCTGGGAATTGATGACTCCAGAACAAACAGCTCCTTCAGCAGAACTTGCTGCAGCGATTGATGCCACATTTGGTTCATTTGAAGACTTCAAAGCAGCCTTTACAGCAGTAGCAACGACACGTTTTGGTTCTGGCTGGGCATGGTTGGTTGTCAACAAAGAAGGTAAACTTGAAGTCACTTCAACAGCAAACCAAGATACACCAATCTCTGAAGGAAAAACACCAATCCTTGGTTTGGATGTTTGGGAACATGCCTACTACGTAAAATACCGTAACGTACGTCCTGACTACATCAAAGCTTTCTTCTCAGTGATCAACTGGAATAAAGTTAATGACTTGTTTGCAGCAGCAAAATAATAAAATAAAGGAATCTATAAGAGCGACAATTGGCTCTTATAGATTTTTTTGTTTGTATCCGGAAAATCGGAGTATAATTTCTTGCGTTTGGACAGGAAAATGATACACTAGTAGGAGTGTGTCTTACTTATCAGAAGCCCAGTTTGAAGGGCCTAGGCAAGGAAAAGATGACCGTTAAAATGAAAACTGAAACATTCAGGGAGAAATGAAATGACTAGTATTACCATTACCAAAGGAGCAGTTGAGACGCCTATCTATTTACGGATGTTGAATCGTCATGGCTTGATTGCAGGAGCAACAGGGACAGGGAAAACAGTTACCCTCAAGGTCCTCACAGAAAAATTAAGCAAAGAGGGCATTCCGGTCTTTCTAGCTGATATCAAGGGAGATTTATCTGGTTTAGCCAAAGCGGGGCAATGGACTCCAAAACTGGAAGAACGCTACAAACTGCTTGGTCTCACAGATCCGTTTGAGCCGCAAGCCTTCCCTGTTCGATTGTGGGATGTCTTTGGCCAAGCTGGTCATCCTGTTCGTGCGACTGTCGAAGGAATGGGGTCATTGCTTCTTTCTCGTCTACTTGATTTGAATGAAACTCAATCAGGAATTCTTGCAATTGTCTTTAAAGTGGCTCAAGAGAAAGATTGGCCCTTGATTGATTTGAAGGACCTGCAAAGCCTGTTAAAGGAAGTCTATGAACACAGCTCAGACTATTCTGCCCAATATGGTAATATCACCAAACAATCTGTCGGTGCGATCCAAAGAAGCCTCTTGGTTCTTGAAGAAGAAGGAGCGGATCAGTTTTTCGGAGAGCCTGCACTTGATTTAAATGACTTTATGCAACTCGATGCATCAGGGCGTGGGTATATCAATATTCTTTCGGCTACAAAGCTCTTTCATTCACCAAAATTGTATTCAACCTTTTTAATTTGGATGTTGTCTCGTCTCTTTGAAACACTTCCCGAGGTTGGGGATCCCGAAAAGCCAAAACTGGTTTTCTTCTTTGATGAAGCCCATCTCCTCTTTAAGGATGCAAGCAAGCTCTTTCTTGAGAAGGTCGAGCAAGTCGTGCGCCTGATTCGTTCTAAGGGTGTAGGGATTTACTTTATTACCCAAAATCCTCAAGATCTACCAGAATCTGTTTTGGCACAGCTTGGAAATCGTGTACAACATGCTCTTCGAGCTTATACACCAAAAGAAATGAAGGCCATCAAGGTAGCTGCCCAAAGTTTTCGTCCGAATCCAGACTTTGATACAGAAACAGTGATCACAGAATTAGGGACAGGGGAAGCCTTGGTTTCTTTCCTGAATGAGAAGGGGCAACCTAGTGTTGTTGAGCGTGCTTATATTCTCTCTCCTCAATCGAGTTTTGACCTCTTAAATGAAAGTGAACAATTGGCCTTAATCACGACATCGCCTTTCCATCAAAAGTATGCGACGACGATTGATCGGGAATCTGCCTATGAAAAATTAGCAGCTAAAGCAAGCAAGGAAGCACAAGAAGAGGAGAAAAAAGAAGCAGAAAAAGAACGAGCTACGGCGGAAAAAGCAGAGCAAAAGCGCAGTCCAGGTCGCCCAAGAAAATCCAGTCTTGAAAAAGCTAAGGATTCCTTCTTGAGTTCCTTATTCCGGACGATTGCGCGTGAGATCGCTAAGCTAATTATGGGCTCCTTTAAACGAAAATAAGCCTTTGATGAAAAGAAATAAACTTTTTAAAAAGAAATCGTTTTCTATTTCTGATAATTCTTGTTATTTTCAGTAGAATCTTTTATAATTAATCTCGTATGAAAAAATATTTTAATCTACGCTCGATCATGATTGCGATCAGTATTCTATTGTGCTTAGTGGGAACAAGCGCACTGGGCTACTTGCATATTACGCAACCAACAGCATCAGCAATTGAAAAAAAAGCAAAGAAAACAAAAGAAGCAAAAGAAAAAGATATAGAACAGTCTACGCCTGAGACGAAAAAACCACGTGTCAAATCTCCTGAAGCTAAGCAAGCAGTAGTAGACGCAGACATGGAAACGATGAGTGCTTATGGCCTTGTCTATGATTATGCTAATAAGGGGTTGGTAGAGGTTGTCCAGGATTTCCTAGCGGAAAGTGGAATTGATCCGTCACAAGTTGCCTTCACGTATCGCAATGCCATTACAGGAGAGCAATTTGCCATGAATGATCTTCAACCAATGACGGCAGGAAGTACCTATAAGCTACCGTTGAACATGTTGGTGGTGGATGAGGTCACAAAGGGGAAACTCAATTTAACAGATCGGTTTGACATTACCAATACCTACTATGAATATGTAGGGGAACATGACAATTACGTTGCTGCCTTTGATGGAGCCATGTCTATCCCTGATATGCAACGCTATTCATTAGTTTACTCTGAAAATACCCCAGCCTATGCCTTGGCAGATCGTTTAGGGGGAATGGAGCAAGCGCGCAAGTTATTCAGTCGCTATGGTCAATCTCGCTCACCAGAAGTCAAAACCTTTAGCGAAGATAATAAAACGACAACGGATTATTATATCCATGTCTTGCAATATCTTTGGAATCATCAAGAAAAATATGCAGATTTGTTGGAATTGATTGGGGAATCTTTCCCAGGTGAGTACTATAAGAAATTCTTGCCAGATTTGGTCATTCAACAAAAACCGGGATATGTTGCGGAAGCGCTCAATGTGGATGCCATTGTCCATGAATCGACCCCTTATTTGGTTGCCATCTATACTGCAGGACTGGGTGGAACGACCCCAGAAAGTTCTGAAATCAGTGGTGTTGGTCTTTATCAATTGGGTCAATTGGCTTATGTTATTAATGAATGGCATCGTGTGAATATGAATGAATAATTGACGGAAGGTCTGAGGGTTGCTCAGACCTTTTCTTCTATCACAGTAGCATAAAATTCACTTGGTGTTTCGAAATACTTTTCTGTTTTAAAGAGGCTTCTTTCCCTCTTCTATCAAAAAATATGTTATACTAATTAATAGTAATAAGAGGAAGTATAAACATGATTACAAAGGAAGATTACCAGTTGGTCCGCTCGCATCCAGCCTTCTCTGCGTTGCCAGTGGAGCTATTTGATAAATTAGCTGTTGAAATTCATGCTAGGGATATACAAAAAGGACAAATTTTATTTTATGCAGGAGATAA
Source organism: Streptococcus sp. HMSC065C01 (assembly GCF_001813525.1). NCBI lineage: Bacteria > Bacillati > Bacillota > Bacilli > Lactobacillales > Streptococcaceae > Streptococcus > Streptococcus sp. HMSC065C01. The sequence continues at coordinate 33,236 of NZ_KV812858.1, forward strand.
GCGGGATCGCATTTTTCTTCTTTCAAAAGGCTTTGCTCGCATTGAGCAATTCGATTCGTCTGATCAATTTTCCTATATGGATTATATCAAAAAAGGGGCCCTGTTCCCTTATGGAGGGATGTTTCAGGATGAGCGTTACCACTATACAGCTAGTGCGGTGACAGATTTGCGTTGTTTCGTTATCCCCGTCAACCTCTATGAATCATCTGCCCAAGAGAGTAAGGAGCAGTTGCTCTTCATTACGAGAAAGCTCTCGTCAATTTTAGAATTTCAAGAGTTGCGTCTACGTAATGTCGTGACAGCTAGTGCCAGTGAGCGTGTGGTTCAATCTTTAGCTATCTTGTGTAAGGACTATGAAAGTTTAGGAAATCAACTTCCATTTCCAATCAGTATGAAGGAATTGGCCAAATTAGCGGCCACAACCCGAGAAACCGTCAATCAAGTTTTAAAGAAACTCATCGATTCTCATAAGATACAATATGAAAGAAAACAATTAACCTTTCTAGATACAGCCTACTTTTTAAATAGTTTTAAAGAGATCAATTAATTTGTTGATCTTTTTTATTTTTGTAAAAAAATATATATTCATAAAAATAATATAAAAGACAAAATATGCAAAGAAAACGCTTCATATTAACTAAAAAATAGGAATAATTCAAAATAATGCCAAATTCTTTGCATTAAAAAAGTAGAATCCTTCATGAAAGCGGTACCAATTGGTGATAAAATAAAACCTGTAAACAGGATTAGGTAAGCTAAACCGCAAGAAAAAGGAGGACTATAGATGTCTACACACCCAATTCATGTTTTCTCAGAAATTGGAAAACTGAAAAAAGTTTGTTTGCACCGTCCAGGTAAAGAGTTGGAAAACTTGATGCCTGACTATCTTGAACGTCTTCTTTTTGATGATATTCCTTTCTTGGAAGATGCTCAAAAAGAACACGACGCATTTGCTGAAGCACTTCGTAACGAAGGTATCGAAGTACTTTATCTTGAACAGTTAGCTGCTGAGTCATTGACTTCTCCAGAAATTCGCGATCAGTTCATCGAAGAATACCTTGAAGAAGCGAACATTCGTGGACGCCAAACAAAAATTGCGATCCGTGAATTGCTTCACAGCATTGAAGACAACCAAGAATTGGTTGAAAAAACAATGGCAGGGGTTCAAAAAGCTGAACTTCCAGAAATTCCTGAAGAAGCAAAAGGATTGACAGACCTTGTTGAATCTGACTATCCATTTGCTATCGACCCAATGCCAAACTTGTACTTCACACGTGACCCATTTGCGACAATTGGTAATGCAGTATCATTGAACCACATGTACGCAGATACACGTAACCGTGAAACTTTGTATGGTAAATACATCTTCAAATACCACCCAGTTTACGGTGGAAAAGTTGAACTTGTCTACAACCGTGAAGAAGATACTCGTATCGAAGGTGGAGATGAGTTGGTACTTTCTAAAGATGTATTGGCAGTTGGTATCTCACAACGTACTGATGCTGCATCAATCGAAAAATTGTTGGTAAACATCTTCAAGAAGAACGTTGGCTTCAAGAAAGTATTGGCCTTTGAATTTGCTAACAACCGTAAATTCATGCACTTGGATACAGTATTCACAATGGTGGACTACGATAAATTCACAATCCACCCAGAAATCCAAGGTAACCTTCGCGTCTTCTCTGTAACTTATGAAAACGAACAATTGAAGATCGTTGAAGAAAAAGGTGATTTGGCTGAATTGCTTGCTGAAAACCTTGGTGTTGAAAAAGTTACATTGATCCCTTGTGGTGATGGCAATGTGGTTGCTGCTGCTCGTGAACAATGGAACGACGGTTCAAATACTCTTACAATCGCACCTGGTGTGGTAGTCGTATACGACCGTAACACAGTCACAAACAAGAAATTAGAAGAATACGGACTTCGTTTGATCAAGATCCGCGGAAGTGAATTGGTTCGCGGTCGTGGTGGACCTCGTTGTATGTCAATGCCATTTGAACGTGAAGAAATCTAATGTAGAAGACCGAGAGCTGGTCTTGAGGGATCAGCTCTTCCTTCTTACTGATCAATACTAGAAAGAAAATAGGAGACAATTAGAATGACAAATTCAGTGTTCCAAGGACGTAGCTTCTTGGCAGAAAAAGACTTTACACGTGCAGAGTTAGAATACCTTATCGGACTTTCAGCTCACTTGAAAGACCTTAAAAAACGCAACATCCAACACCACTACCTAGCTGGTAAAAACATTGCGCTTTTGTTTGAAAAAACTTCAACTCGTACTCGTGCAGCCTTCACTACTGCAGCTATCGACCTTGGTGCTCACCCAGAATACCTTGGTGCAAACGACATCCAACTTGGTAAAAAAGAATCTACAGAAGATACTGCTAAAGTTCTTGGACGTATGTTTGACGGTATTGAATTCCGTGGTTTCAGCCAACGCATGGTTGAAGAATTGGCTGAATTCTCAGGTGTTCCAGTATGGAATGGTTTGACTGACGAATGGCACCCAACTCAAATGCTTGCTGACTACTTGACTGTTCAAGAAAACTTTGGACGTTTGGAAGGTTTGACACTTGTATACTGTGGTGACGGACGTAACAACGTTGCAAACAGCCTTCTGGTAACAGGTGCAATCCTTGGTGTGAACGTACACATCTTCTCACCAAAAGAACTCTTCCCAGAACAAGAAATTGTTGAATTGGCAGAAGGATTCGCAAAAGAAAGTGGTGCTCATATCTTGATCACTGAAGATGCTGACGAAGCTGTAAAAGGTGCAGATGTACTTTACACTGACGTTTGGGTATCTATGGGTGAAGAAGACAAATTTGCAGAACGCGTTGCCCTTTTGAAACCTTACCAAGTAAACATGGAATTGGTTAAGAAAGCTGATAACGAAGACTTGATCTTCTTGCACTGCTTACCAGCTTTCCACGACACAAACACTGTTTATGGTAAAGATGTTGCTGAAAAATTCGGCGTAGAAGAAATGGAAGTTACTGACGAAGTGTTCCGTAGCAAATATGCTCGCCACTTTGACCAAGCTGAAAACCGTATGCACACAATCAAAGCGGTTATGGCAGCTACTCTTGGTAACTTGTACATTCCAAAAGTTTAAGACTTTATAACCGTATACCAACAGCTATAGGGGCTGGACTGCTAGCTTTAGTCCTGCCCCTATTTTTTATAGAAAGGGAAAACCTATGTCAAGAAAAATCGTCGTTGCTTTGGGAGGAAATGCTATTCTCTCATCTGATCCTTCTGCGCAAGCTCAACAAGAAGCACTTGTAGAAACAGCTAAACACTTAGTTAAATTAATCAAAAATGGGGATGACTTGATCATCACTCACGGAAATGGTCCTCAAGTAGGAAACCTCTTACTCCAACACTTGGCTGCAAATTCTGAAAAGAACCCAGCTTTCCCATTGGATTCATTAGTTGCTATGACCGAAGGAAGCATTGGCTACTGGCTTCAAAACGCTCTTCAAAATGCTCTTCTTGAAGAAGGAATTGAAAAAGATGTGGCTTCTGTTGTGACACAAGTCGTTGTTGATAAGAACGACCCAGCTTTCGTTAACCTCAGCAAACCAATTGGCCCATTCTACTCAGAAGAAGAAGCAAAAGCAGAAGCTGAAAAATCAGGTGCAACTTTCAAAGAAGATGCTGGTCGTGGCTGGCGTAAAGTTGTGGCTTCACCAAAACCAGTGGATATCAAAGAAATCAATACCATTCGTACTTTGTTGAACGACGGTCAAGTCGTGGTAGCTGCTGGTGGTGGCGGTATCCCGGTTGTGAAAGAAGCAGATGGTAGCTTGACTGGTGTTGAAGCGGTTATCGATAAAGACTTTGCATCTCAACGTTTGGCTGAATTGGTAGAAGCAGACCTCTTCATCGTCTTGACTGGTGTCGATTATGTCTTTGTGAACTACAACAAACCAGACCAAGCGAAATTGGAACATGTGAATGTGGCTCAATTGGAAGAATATATCAAACAAGACCAATTTGCACCAGGAAGCATGCTTCCTAAGGTGGAAGCTGCCATTGCCTTTGTAAATGGTCGCCCAGAAGGAAAAGCAGTTATTACATCACTTGAAAACCTTGGAGCTTTGATTGAGTCTGAAAGTGGAACAATCATCCAAAAAGACTAATGAAAAATTAGGAAAAAACTAGTATTTTAAAGCTTATTGTGATAGAATAAGTCTATAGGTAAGCGTTTTACAAGAGACTCTTGTAAAACATCACTCACACTTTGTTGCGTTAGGAGGAAGACAAATGAGTGAAAAAACGAAAAAAGGATTTAAGATGCCTTCATCTTTTTCCGTATTGTTGATCATCATTGCCATTATGGCAGTGTTAACTTGGATCATTCCAGCTGGTCAATACAAAGTTGACGATGCAGGTGCTATCATTGCAGGTAGTTATGAATCTGTAAAAGCACATCCTCAAGGGATTTGGGATGTCTTGATGGCCCCAATCAATGCCATGCTTGGTAAAGCACCAACCAGTGCAGCGATTGATGTAGCCTTCTTCATCTTGATGGTCGGTGGTTTCCTTGGAGTTGTGAACGAAACAGGTACCCTTGATGTAGGGATTGCTTCTATCGTTCGTAAATACAAAGGCCGCGAAAAAATGTTGATTTTGATCTTGATGCCATTGTTTGCCCTTGGTGGTACAACTTATGGTATGGGTGAAGAAACCATGGCCTTCTATCCACTTCTTGTACCTGTTATGATGTCCGTTGGTTTTGACAGTTTGACAGGGGTAGCCATTATCCTCTTAGGATCCCAAATCGGATGTTTGGCGTCAACATTGAACCCATTTGCGACAGTTATCGCATCTGATACTGCAGGTATCTCAAGTGCTTCAGGTCTCTTACTTCGTGTGATCTTCTGGATCGTATTGACAGGACTTAGCACATACTATGTATACCGTTATGCAGATAAGGTTCAAAAAGACCCAACCAAATCTCTCACCTATGCAACTCGTGAAGAAGATTTGAAACACTTCAATGTTGAAAGTGGCGAAGAAATTCCTTCACAAATGAACAAGAAACAAAAACGTGTCTTGGTCGTCTTCATCTCAACATTCGTTATCATGGTTGCTGGATTTATCCCATTCAAAGATTTGGGTATTAAATTCTTTGAAACCTTCAACGAATCTCTCCATAAAATTCCAGTACTTGGTCAATTGATCGGTAACACAGATGCTCTTGGTACATGGTACTTCCCTCAAACAGCTATGCTCTTTGCCTTCATGGGAATCCTCGTTGGTATCATTTATGGCTTGAAAGAAGATAAAATTATTTCATCTTTCATGAATGGTGCAGCTGACCTCTTGAGTGTTGCTCTTATCGTAGCGGTAGCACGTGGTATCCAAGTCATCATGAACGACGGTATGATCACTGCGACAATTCTTCACTGGGGTGAAGAAGGACTTAAAGGTCTTTCATCTCAATTGTTCATTGTCTTGACTTACATTTTCTACTTGCCAATGTCATTCTTGATCCCATCATCATCTGGTCTTGCCAGCGCAACAATGGGTATCATGGCACCTCTTGGTAAATTCGTCAATGTACCAGGTAGCTTGATTGTCACAGCTTACCAATCTGCATCTGGTGTCTTGAACTTGATCGCACCAACTTCAGGTATCGTAATGGGAGCTCTTGCTCTTGGACGTGTTGACTTGAGTGCATGGTGGAAATTCATGGGTAAATTGGTCGTAGCGATTGTTGTGATCACCATTGCCCTTCTTCTACTAGGAACTGTGGTTCCATTCTTGCAATAGAATAAAGTAGGTGTTTCATGAAAAATAGAATAAAGAACGATGTAAAAGAGCAGTTTTTAAACTCGCTTCAAACCATCATTTCTTACCCCTCAGTATTAAACGAAGGGGAAAATGGAACACCGTTTGGACAAGCTATCCAAGATGTCCTAGAAAAAACCTTAGAGCTTGCTCGAGAATTAGGTTTTCAAACATATATAGATCCTGAAGGATACTATGGATATGCAGAGATCGGTCAGGGGGAAGAACTCCTGGCCGTTCTTTGTCACTTGGATGTTGTTCCAGCCGGTGATCTAAAAGATTGGCAAACGCCACCTTTTGAAGCGACCATTGTCGGTGACTATCTAGTAGGTCGTGGTGTGCAGGATGATAAGGGGCCGTCACTCGCTGCCCTCTATGCAGTTAAGAGTTTACTGGATGATGGCATCCAGTTTACCAAACGAATCCGCTTTATTTTTGGGACGGATGAAGAAACCTTGTGGCGCTGTATGAACCGCTACAACCAAATCGAAGAGCAAGCAGATCTTGGATTTGCACCGGATTCTTCTTTCCCATTAACCTATGCTGAAAAAGGCTTATTACAAGTGAAATTGCATGGTCCAGGTTGGGATGATCTTCCCTTACAGGCTGGTCAGGCCCTCAATGTTGTTCCAGACAAGGCGACCTATGCGGGTCATCGTTTGGAAGAGTTGCTTCCTGTTTTGGATCAAAGTGGGGTTCAGTATAGCCAAACAGAAGATTCTGTAACGGTCTTGGGTGTTTCCAAGCATTCTAAAGATGCAGCTGAAGGAGTGAATGCTATTGTCGGTTTAGCGGAAAGTTTATCCCTCATCCAACCCCATCCAGCCTTTCTCTTTATTGCAGATGCTGTTGGTGAGGATGCAACGGGAGAAGCGCTATTTGGCCCTATTTCAGATGAACCAAGTGGCGATCTTTCCTTCAATCTTGCGACCCTTGTGATCGATCAAGAACAATCGGAAATCGGGATTGATATCCGGATCCCCGTCTTAGCAGATAAGGAGGCCTTAGTAGCTCGTTTGCGAGAAATTGCAGCTAGTTATCAGTTGGAATATGAAGAGTTTGATTATCTGGCTCCTTTATATGTTCCTTTGGATAGTCCTTTAGTCAGCTCTTTGATGGCCGTCTACCAGGAAGAAACTGGTGATAAGACGCCAGCTATGTCTTCTGGTGGTGCGACATTTGCGCGGACCATGGAAAATTGTGTCGCTTTTGGGGCTCTTTTCCCAGGTGCAGAACAGACCGAGCACCAAGCCAATGAACGTGCAAAAATTGAAGATCTCTACGCAGCGATGGAAATCTATCGAGAAGCCATTCAACGCTTAGCCACAACATAAAAAGTTTGGAAACTTGGTTTCCAAACTTTTTATTTACTAAAGAAGAAGGGTGGGGTGAATTCTTTTAATTTTTCAAAGCAATCCAAAGCTCCTTGGTTGTCTTCGCAGATAACCAAACAGACATCGTCTCCACAGATGGTGGCTACAATTTCTTGGAGTTCCAGTGCATCTAAGATTGCTCCAAAGGATTGGGCCAGACCTGGAAGAGTTTTTACAACGACCTGGTTTTGAACGGGCCGCAACATGACTAAGGCATCTTCCATATACATCCGCAGTCGCTTTTCCCAACGGGAAGGAGCGATGGTGTTCATGGCATAGTAGGAACTATCCCCCTCGTTAATTTTTACTAGATTCAAGGATTTGACATCCCGTGAAAGCGTGGACTGGGTAACGAGAACACCATTGGCTTCTAAGGCTTCCTGGAGTTCTTGTTGGGTATGAATCCTACGCTCAGAAATGATCGAGCGGATCAAGCGATGGCGGCTTTCAATTTTATTCATGAGAGACTCCTTTACTTGATGAACATAGCATCCCCAAAGCTGAAGAAGCGGTACCGTTCCTGAATAGCATGGTGGTAGGCTTCGAGGGTTAATTCGCGGCCAGCAAAGGCAGAAACCAACATGACCAGAGTTGATTTTGGAAGGTGGAAGTTGGTTGAAAAGGCGTCGACGACTTTCCATTCATAACCTGGTTTGATAAAGATATTGGTCCAACCTGAATCGGCTTGGATGTCTCCATCAAATTTATTGCCAATTGTTTCAAGGGTTCGAATAGAAGTCGTTCCAACAGCTACGATGCGTTTTCCTGCAGCTTTTACCTGACGAAGGGTAGCAGCAGCCTCTTCAGAAAGTTGGTAAAATTCAGAGTGCATCTCATGGTCTTCAAGATTGTCCACGGATACTGGACGGAAGGTTCCCAGGCCCACATGAAGGGTCAAATAGACCAGGTGAACCCCTTTTGCTTCAATCTTTTGGAGCAATTCTTTGGTGAAATGAAGACCTGCCGTTGGAGCTGCTGCAGAACCATTTTCTTTGGCGTAAACGGTTTGGTAGCGCTCGCGGTCAGCAAGTTTTTCGTGAATATAGGGAGGAAGTGGCATTTCACCAAGGCTTTCTAGAACTTCTAAAAAGATCCCTTGGTAGTGGAAGCGAACGATACGGCCTCCGTGCTCTAATTCTTCCTCAACGGTTGCGGTCAACCGATCATCTCCGAAGCTGACTGTGGCCCCTACCTTTAAGCGTTTTGCAGGTTTTGCCAAGACTTCCCAACAGTCATCTTGCGTATTTTTAAGGAGAAGGAATTCGACGTGACCACCTGTTTCTGGTTTGACTCCATGAAGGCGGGCTGGTAGAACGCGCGTATTGTTCATGACAAGAGCATCTCCTGGCTCCAATTCATCCAAAATTGCATCAAAATGACGGTCTTGGAATTGCCCTGTTTTTCGATCGAGGATCAAGAGTTTAGAGGCATCTCGTTTTTCAAGAGGGGTTTGAGCAATCAGTTCTTCAGGCAAATCAAAGTCAAAGTCGTTAGTATTCATTTGCGCTCCTTTTATAATAAATTTGTGAGTAGATAGATGGTAGTCCCGACAGCTAAGAGCATCAGGCTGATTCCCATCAAAAAGATCAGGACCTTGAGAATCTTTCTTTGATGAATCAAGAAAGATAAGAGAAAGACAAGGAGTCCGATCAAAAAAATGATGAATAATAGTGATACAATCATACCTTTCATTATATCACGAATCGACTTGAAAATGAAAAAAATGCCAGAAAAAGATAGCGGTTTCACTTGACAAAAATTGGTCTATACCATATAATAAAAGCATAGAGAAATAGGAGGTCTATCCAATGAAAATTATTGAAGTAAAGGACCAAATTGAGGGTGGAAAAGTTGCCTTTGATATATTGAAAGAAACTTTAAAGGAAGGTGCTCAAACCTTAGGTCTTGCGACTGGAAGCAGTCCCCTTGAGTTTTATAAACAAATTCGTGAAAGTGATTTGGATCTGTCTAATCTAATCAGTGTGAACTTAGATGAATACGTAGGGTTGACGGGAGATGATCCTCAATCTTATCGGTATTTCATGGAGAAAAACCTCTTTGATGCCAAACCATTCAAAGAAAGTTATCTCCCATCAGGTGTAGAAGAATCTGCCGATCAAGAAGTGATCCGTTATAACAAAATACTCGAAGACCATCCAGTGGATCTTCAAATCTTGGGAATCGGACGCAATGGGCATATCGGTTTTAATGAGCCAGGGACATCCTTTGATAGTCAGACCCACTTAGTTCAGTTGGATGCCTCTACCATTGAGGCCAATTCTCGTTTCTTTGATAAGATCGAAGATGTACCAACCCAAGCCATTTCGATGGGGATTGCCAATATCTTAGCTGCGAAATCAATTGTCTTGTTTGCTTATGGGGAATCAAAAGCCCAAGCAATCAAAGGTACAGTAGAGGGTGAAAGGACAGAAAAAGTGCCAGCTAGTGCCCTTCAAGGACATCCAAATGTGACCATTATTGCGGATAAGGAAGCCTTGAGCTTGTTAAGTCGATAAAAAACAGGACCTATCGCCGATTTATTCGGGCCAGATAGGTTTTTTTCTGCTTCAAAATATGGTACAATACAAGTAATTATCTGCTGGGATTAGCTCTTTTCATCTACTGGGAGACAAGAGGAAAGGGCATGAGGGCTAGAAGCTTATTTTAGCCTCCAGCTGATTAGTCTGTTATAAAGGAAAAGTTTATGATAAAAAAATATTTGATCCATATTTGCCTCCTTCTGAGTCTCTTATGCCAGCCAGTTCTAGCGAGTGCGGATGAATTGGTAGATATGGCGCAAAAGATGTATCCAAATGACAATGTCCAAGCTATAAACCGTCCACATTCTTCGCTCATCATTGACGGCAATACGGGAAATGTTCTTTGGAAAGACAATATCGATGAAGCCAGAGATCCGGCCAGCATGAGTAAGCTCATGACGCTCTATCTCTTGTTTGAAGATATGGCAAATGGCAAGATCAGTAAGGATACAGTGATCAAGGCGACCGCTTCAGACCAAGCGATCGGAAAGATCTATGAGATCTCCAACAATAATATTGTTGCTGGAGTAGACTACACCATTCCTGAGTTGATTACCATGACAGTGGTTCCATCTTCAAATGTATCGACCCTCATGTTAGCCAATCTCATGTCCAACAATGATCCAGACGCCTTTATCGAGCGCATGAATGCCAAGGCTAAGGAATTAGGGATGACCAATACAGTCTGGAATAACCCGAGTGGGGCGGCCATCTCCACCTTGCAGGGCTATTATCAGGTCAACAATTATCCAAATGATGCAGCCAACCAGACAACAGCGCGTGATTTAGGGATTCTGGTTTACCATTTCATCAATCAATACCCAGATATTTTAAACTATACCAATCAAGCACAAGTCACGGTCAAAAAAGGGACTCCGTATGAGGAAACCTTTGATACCTACAATTATTCATTGCCAGGAGCCAAGTATGCTTTGAAAGGTGTGGATGGTTTAAAAACTGGATCAAGTCCTCGTGGAGCTTTCAACTATATCGCGACCATCAAACGGGGCAATCAGCGCTTAATTGCTGTCATTATGGGCGTAGGAGATTGGGCAGACCAAGATGGGGAATATTACCGTCACCCGTTTGGCAATGCCTTGATCGAAAAAGCCTATAAAGATTTTGGCTATAAAAAATTGTTAGATGCAGGTGTCCAGAAGATTGACGGCAAGACCTATACACTCGAAAAACCCTTCTATGCAACGGTCAAAAAAGGTGCTAAAGAACCGACCCTTGCGGTAAAAGATGGCTATTTGACAGTAGATAATGATCTCTACACCTTGTCTGAGGGTATCCGAGATGATATGAAGGTGGAAGAAGGATCCAAGCCAGAGCTTGTCAAAGAAACAGTAAGTGGGAAAAAGACAACGGCTAAGCACAGTAAATGGCTTTCGCTGGATCACTTCCTGATCTTGATTCCGATTCTTATTCTTATCATCATTCTTTCGATTGAAAAACAAAGTCGTGAGAGACGCAAAAAAGAGGCTCAAAAGCGCTATAATAAAGAATAAAATAAAACCTAACTGATTGTCAGTTGGGTTTTGTCATTGTCCCATTCCGATATTTTTAGAAAGGATTTAAATGAAAAAATTCCGAAATTCTTATGCGGCTTATATGCTGCTCTATAGTTTTTATTTTATGTCCACATCTCTCTTTACGACCCTTATTTCCGTTTATTTGATGGGAAAGCACTATAGTGCAACTCAAGTGTCGACCTTGGTATCGGTTGCCTTTTTCTTATCCATGGTAGCCCAACCTTTTTTTGGGTATATCAATGAGCGATTTGGAATCGTAAAAATGACGACCCTCAGTCTGAGTGTGATCATTGGTGGTGTCTTCGGTTTTCTTTGGGCCCCCAATCTCTTTTGGCTGACCGTTTTTTATGGGATTGTTCTAGTCTGTTTGAATGGGACAGCTCCCATGATGGAAGTTTTTGCAACGCAAAGTCCATACGCTTTTGGGAAGATTCGCGTCTGGGGAACCATTGGCTACTCGGTCGGTGTCCAAATAGCCGGCTGGGTCTATCATCAGTTTAGCCCCCAAGCTGTCTATTATACGGTTTTGATCACTATTGTATTGAGTCTCTTCTGCCTAAGTGCGGTTCGAATGAAGAAAAAAGAGACAGTCGTAGAAAAGGAAAAACACCCTGTCTCTATTCGTCCTCTTCTTCACAATGGACCTTATCTCTTCTTTATTGTGTTGATTGGGTTGGCTTCAGGGGTTGGAAATATTGGTCATACCTATATTCCTGAGCTACTCATGGATAGTGGTCTACCAGTGCATATTGCCTCAACAGTTGTGGCTGTCTCAGTCGTAGTGGAAGCCCCCTTGATCTTTTTCTCTGATCGATTCATGGACCACTGGCCTTTACGGGTTTTGATCGCTCTTCCAATTGGGATTATTTTCGCTCAATATGCTGTCTATGCTCTTCCAAGTCCTGTCTTCTTAAAAGTGATAATGACTCTCTTAGCCAAGCATACAACAGGGATGGTTTTGATTATGGTCTCCTTACGGTTTATTGCCCAACAGGTGAATGGCAAAGACTTGGTTCTTGCCATGGCCATTGTCCAAGGAGCTCGTTATTTAGGAACCATTCTCTTACAACCCTTCGCAGCCCTCTGTATTGAAAGAGGTGGTTACCAAGTCATGAGTTTCTTTTTAGCAGGGGTAGTAGGGATCGTCTTTTTGCTGAGCTTTGCCTTAAAAATGCCCCAAGGGAAGGCTCACGGCCTTTTTGGTGGCAAAGTAGACTAATGAAATTGTTACAATTGTATGACTAATCATCGAGGAGTTGGACAAAACACTGATTTCACAGTGTTTTGTCCAACTTTTTTGCTATTATTAAGAACTAGTGATTAATTTGACAGTCAAAGTATTCGATGGTAGAATGAGGTAAAATAAATATAAAGGAGACCATTTTATGAAAAAAATGATCTTATCGACAGCTGCTCTTTTGACGATTGTTTCCCTAGCTGCTTGTTCAAACAAACAAGACACAAAGAAGGAAACTTCAAATAGTCAATCAACGACTAAAGTGACGAGCAAATCTGCCAACACTTCAAAAAGCAAGGATACTTCAACAGATTCAGAAGAGACTTCATCTTCTAGCCTCTTAACAGACGCTGAAATCAGCAAGGCTAAAACAGTTGGAGACTTTAAAAAGTTGTTTGCAAAATTAATGGATCAATCTGTTTCTATTACTGAAGAAGCAGGTACTTCTGTGACAGGTTCTGCAAAAGAACAATACGATGCAATGATTAGTACCTTAAAGCAAGGATTAGAAAACCAAAAAGATATCTTTAATGAAGGCTTGGAAAGCATCGGTTCAGATAGCACAGTCGTTCCTAAAGAAGACCGTGAAGCTTTGATAGAAATCTTGAAAGATGCTCGTGAAGAGTTGGAAAGTACTCGTAAAGAAATGAAAGATATGCAGAAAGAATTGAGTAAATCTCCTGTTGCAGATGACGACAGTGATGATTCAGCTTCAGATTCTGAAGAATAAAAAGAAGAAAGGTTGGAATTTCCAGCCTTTTTCCTATTTTTTTTTCGAATGATATAGATGAGGAGGTGGGCCTATGTTTATTGCCATGGATAACAATCAAAAGCGGTGGAACTGTATGGAAGAGATCCCAGCTGTGACAGAAGGTCCCTTCTATTGCTTGGCTTGTCATAGTCCAGTGCGTCTAAAAAATGGCTCGGTTCTACGGGCTCATTTTGCTCATATAAAATTACAGCATTGTCCCTATCATCACGAAGCTGAGAGTTTTGAACATCTGGAATTAAAAGCTTGTCTTTATGATTGGGCCTCTAAGGAATCTCATACAGAAGTAGAAAGTTATTTAGCAGACTTTCAACAAATTGCCGATCTTTTGGTAGTAGACAAGAACTTAGCTTTGGAAGTGCAGTGCAGCTCCTTATCTTTAGAACGCTTGAAGGAGAGGAGCGATGCTTATCGATCCCACGGTTACCATGTCTATTGGTTACTTGGTAAAAAGTTGTGGCTCAAGGAAAGACTAACAAAGCTACAGGCTGGCTTTCTTTATTTTAGTCAGAATCGAGGGTTCCATCTTTGGGAATTGGATCTGACAAAGAAAGAGCTACGTCTGCAATACCTCATCCATGAGGATTTACGAGGGCGATTGCATTATCAAACAGAAATTTTCCCTTTTGGCCAAAGGTCCTTACTGGAAGTCTTACGGACCCCTTACCTTTCGCAGCCCATGCAGCATATGGCAGTCGAGCTCGATCGTACATTTTTAACGTATATACAGCAGCAACTCTTTTATCGTCACCCAAAGTGGCTGAAGCTTCAGGAAGAACTCTATATGCAGGGACACCATCTGATGGAACTGGGGCTAGATTTCTTTTATCCTCTTTGTCGTCCGATCCTTTCACAGAACTTGCTCCAAATTAAAGAGGATGTAGAAGGTTACTACCAGCAATTTATGACCTATTATCAGTCGCAAGGGATCCAACCCGTTCAGATCCTTTATCCCCCACGTTTTTATGCTCAACAGAAAAGCTAACTTTCTAAGATAGAAATCCTCCCGAAATGTTCATTTTTATGCTAAAATAGTACCATTGGAGGATTAATCGAAATGGTAAAACAACGTAATGAAATTGATGAAAAATACCAATGGGATTTGTCGACAATTTTTGCGACAGATCAAGCTTGGGAAGAAGAAGCAGCTAGCTTAGCTGCAGATATTAAAGCAGCAAGTCACTATGCTGGTCATTTGTTGGATTCAGCGCAAACACTTTTGGATACAACCAATGCATATTTGGAATTGAGCCGTCGCTTAGAAAAGGTCTACGTCTATGCCCATATGAAAAATGACCAAGACACACGAGTGGCTAAATACCAAGAGTACCAATCAAAAGGGATGTCTCTTTATAGCTTGTTGGGTGAAACATTTGCCTTCTATGAGCCTGAATTCATGGCCATTACGGATGAGCAGTACAAGGCCTTTGTGAGTGAGGTTCCGGCCTTGGAACAATATGGTCATTATTTTGATCGTTTGCTAGAGAAGAAAGAACATGTCTTGTCTCAAAAAGAAGAGGAATTACTTGCAGGAGCTGGTGAGATCTTTGCGGCTGGTGGTGAAACCTTTGAAATATTGGACAATGCAGATATTGTTTTCCCAACTGTGCATGATGACAAGGGCGAAGAAGTTCAATTAACCCATGGAAACTATATTTCTTTGGTAGAATCAAAAGATCGTGCCGTTCGTAAAGAAGCTTACGAAGGTCTCTACAAGGTCTATGAACAGTACCAACATACCTATGCTAAAACCTTGCAAACCAATGTGAAAGTTCACAACTTTAATGCCAAAGTTCGTAAATTCTCATCTGCCCGTGAAGCGGCCCTTTCTGAAAACTTTGTACCAGAAAGTGTTTATGATAGCTTGGTAGCAGCTGTGAACAAACACTTGCCACTCTTGCAACGCTATGTGCAATTGCGTTCAAAAATTCTTGGAATCTCAGACTTGAAGATGTACGATATGTATACGCCATTATCCGATACAGACTACAAGTTTACCTATGAAGAATCATTGGCCAAAGCAGAAGAAGTCTTGGCTGTTTTGGGTGAGGACTACCTTTCTCGTGTAAAACGTGCCTTCAGCGAACGGTGGATTGATGTGCATGTCAACCAAGGGAAACGCTCAGGTGCCTATTCAGGTGGTTCTTATGATACCAATGCCTTCATGTTGTTGAACTGGCAAGATACATTGGATAATCTCTTCACCTTGGTGCATGAAACTGGTCACAGTATGCATTCTAGCTATACTCGTGAAACCCAGCCGTATGTCTATGGGGACTATTCTATCTTCCTTGCTGAAATCGCCTCTACAACCAATGAAAATATCCTAACCGAACGTCTGTTAGAAGAAGTAGAAGACGATGCAACTCGCTTTGCTATTTTGAATCACTTCTTGGATGGCTTCCGTGGAACCGTCTTCCGTCAAACCCAGTTTGCCGAATTTGAGCATGCCATTCATAAAGCAGACCAAGAAGGTACGGTATTGACTAGTGAGTTCTTGAACAACCTTTATGCAGAGCTCAATGAAAAATACTATGGTCTTTCAAAAGAAGACAACCCTGAGATCCAATATGAATGGGCTCGGATTCCTCACTTCTACTATAACTACTATGTCTTCCAATATTCAACAGGTTTTGCAGCAGCTTCAGCCTTAGCTGAAAAGATTGTTCATGGAACACAAGAAGATCGTGATAAATATATCGACTACTTGAAAGCTGGAAATTCTGATTATCCACTCAATGTCATCCGCAAAGCAGGTGTGGATATGGAAAAAGAAGACTACTTGGACGCAGCCTTTGCGGTCTTTGAACGTCGGTTGAATGAATTTGAAGCCCTAGTAGAAAAATTAGGACTCGCATAAGATGGTAGAGTCTTATAGTAAAAATGCCAACCACAATATGCGCCGGCCAGTGGTTAAAGACGAGATCGTTGACTTTATGCGCACGCGTCAAAAACCGGTAGCAGGTGCCTTGGAGGAGTTAGAAGCATTCGCCCGCAAGGAAAATATTCCGATTATTCCGCATGAAACGGTAGCTTACTTTAGACTACTCTTGCAAGCCCTACAACCAAAGAAAATCCTTGAAATTGGGACGGCAATTGGATTTTCAGCGCTCTTAATGGCCGAAAATGCTCCCGATGCACAAATTACCACTATTGATCGGAATGAAGAGATGATTGGCTTTGCCAAGGAAAATCTGGCTAAATACGATCAGAGAAAACAAATCACCTTGCTTGAAGGAGATGCAGTAGATGTTTTGCAGGATTTGACAGAGACCTATGACTTTGTCTTCATGGACTCTGCTAAGTCTAAGTACAT
Source organism: Streptococcus sp. HMSC065C01 (assembly GCF_001813525.1). NCBI lineage: Bacteria > Bacillati > Bacillota > Bacilli > Lactobacillales > Streptococcaceae > Streptococcus > Streptococcus sp. HMSC065C01. The sequence continues at coordinate 49,805 of NZ_KV812858.1, forward strand.
CGTCTTTTTGCCACGAATTCTCGAACTCTTAGAGGTTGGGGGAGTCGTGGTATTGGATGATATTTTCCAAGGAGGAGATGTTGCCAAGGACATCATGGAAGTGCGTCGTGGGCAACGAACCATTTACCGGGGGCTTCAGAACCTCTTTAATGCGACTCTCAATCATCCAGATTTGACCGCTAGTTTGGTGCCACTTGGAGATGGTATTTTAATAATTCGGAAAAATGCAGAGACGGTAACTTTGCCAGATCCTAGCTCTTTTTAGGTAAATTTAAGGTATTCTCTCTAATTTGTGGTAAAATAGAAGAAGTTTAAAAAGGAACGGAGAATAATTTTCATGAAGAAAAAACTTGTAGCGGGTGCTGTGACCTTGCTATCAGTCGTAACACTAGCAGCCTGTGCCAATGGCACAAACAAAGATGTCGTGACCATGAAAGGGGACACGATCACAGTTTCTGATTTCTATAATGAAATCAAAACTAACCAAGGTGCTCAACAAGTTCTTTTCCAAATGACCATCAATAAAGTCTTTGAAAAAGAATATGGATCAAAAGTTTCTGATAAAGAAGTCGATAAAGAATTGGCTAAACAAAAGAAACAATTGGGGAACCGATTCGATGCTTACTTGGCGCAACAAGGCTTGACGGAAGAAACAGCGAAGAAACAAATCCGTAGCAATATGTTGTTAGAATATGCAGTCAACCAAGCTGCTAAGAAAGATATCAAAGAGTCTGACTACAAGGCGGCTTTTGAATCTTACACACCAGAAGTAACAGCACAAATTATCAAGTTAGATTCAGAAGACAAAGCAAAAGAAGTGTTGGAAGCAGCTAAAGCGGAAGGTGCAGACTTTGCCCAAATCGCCAAAGACAATTCAACAGATACTACTACAAAAGACAAAGGTGGCGAAGTTAAGTTCGATTCAGGAACAGCAGATATTCCATCTCAAGTCAAAGAAGCTGCCTTTAAGTTGGATGAAAATGGGATTTCAGATGTGATCACAGTTTCAGCAGGTCAAAACTATTCTGCTAGCTACTATATTGTCAAATTGAATAAGAAGACAGAAAAAGGTTCTGACTGGAAGAAATACGAAAAACGTTTGAAAGAGATCATTGTTGACGGTCGTAAGCAAGATACCAACTACATCCGTAGCATTATTGCAAAAGCGATGACCAATGCCAATATCAAGGTCAAAGATGATGCCTTCAAATCAACATTTAACCAATATTTGCAAAATATCGGTGTTCAAACGAGCGATAGCAGCTCATCATCTAAAAAATAGTTGACGGTTCCTTTTGGAACTTGTATAATGAAATAGTTGAGAATAAATCATTGTTACTCGGAATCAGAGAAGTGGCGGGGGTGCGAGCCATGGAAGAGAAATGATTTTGCTACTCGGCTGAGACAATTGCATACAAAATGAAGAATGACAAGTTCATTGAATGAAGGTGGTACCGCGGTTTTTCGCCCTTCGTTTAGTGGCTTGTCTTTTGTTTGTGGGCAGTTGTCTGGAGCTTTTTAAAGGAGATCAAAAGATGCGAACCTATCAAGTGAAACAAAAATTTCGATTGGGTGGCGAGCGGTTCGATATCAAAGATGAGTTGGGAAATGTTGAGTACCAGGTTGAGGGATCTTTTCTTAAGATTCCCAAGACTTTTACCATCTATGATAAGAATGGACAAGAAGTGAGCCACATTACTAAAAAAACAATCAGCTTTCTTCCCAAATTTGTGGTTGAGTTGAAGGATGGGGACCGCTTTTTTATCCATAAAAAACTGACGCTCTTTAGAGACAAATACGATATCGAAGATTTGGGACTGAGGGTACAAGGAAATATCTGGGACCTAGAATTCAAATTGTTTGATGATCGGGATCAAATCGTCGCTGAGATTAGCAAGGAACTCTTTCATCTAACCTCTACCTACCAAGTATCGGTGTATGAGGATGAATACGCTGATTTAGTCATCTCACTTTGTGTCGCCATCGATTATGTCGAAATGTTAGAAGCTAGCGCAAATTAATCTTAAAGAAATTAGGAGACAAATATGAAACAATTATCTAGTGCACAAGTCCGCCAAATGTGGCTTGATTTCTGGGCAAGCAAAGGCCACTCTGTAGAACCATCTGTTAGCTTGGTTCCAGTAAACGATCCAACCCTTTTGTGGATCAACTCAGGGGTTGCCACTCTTAAAAAATACTTCGATGGAACTATCAAACCTGAAAATCCACGGATTACCAATGCTCAAAAAGCCATCCGTACCAACGATATCGAAAACGTAGGGAAAACTGCCCGTCACCATACCATGTTTGAAATGTTGGGGAACTTCTCTATCGGAGACTACTTCCGTGATGAAGCCATTACGTGGGCTTATGAGCTTTTGACAAGCCCGGAATGGTTTGATTTCCCTAAAGACAAACTTTACATGACCTATTATCCTGACGACAAGGATTCATACAACCGTTGGATTGCTGTTGGTGTGGATCCAAGTCACTTGATTCCAATCGAAGACAACTTCTGGGAAATCGGTGCGGGACCTTCTGGACCAGATACAGAAATCTTCTTTGACCGTGGAGAAGCCTTTGACCCTGAAAATATCGGTCTTCGTCTGCTTGCAGAAGATATCGAAAACGACCGTTACATCGAAATTTGGAACATTGTCTTGTCACAATTTAACGCTGACCCTGCTGTTCCTCGTAGCGAATACAAGGAATTGCCACACAAGAACATTGATACGGGTGCTGGTTTGGAACGTTTGGTAGCCGTTATCCAAGGGGCGAAGACCAACTTTGAAACAGACCTCTTCATGCCAATCATCCGTGAAGTGGAAAAGATGTCTGGTAAAACCTATGATCCAGATGGCGATAACATGAGCTTCAAGGTGATTGCTGACCACATCCGTTCGCTTTCATTTGCGATTGGAGATGGGGCTCTTCCAGGTAATGAAGGACGCGGTTACGTTCTTCGTCGTCTCCTCCGTCGTGCTTCCATGCATGGTCAAAAATTGGGGATCGAAGGAACCTTCTTGTATAAATTGGTTCCAACTGTTGGGAAGATCATGGAAAGCTACTACCCAGAAGTACTTGAAAAACAAGACTTCATCGAGAAAATTATCAAGAGTGAAGAAGAATCATTTGCTCGTACCTTGAACTCTGGTCAACACTTTGCCCAAACTATCGTTGAAGACTTGAAAGCCAAAGGTCAAACAGTGATTGATGGTCAAGATGTCTTTAAACTTTATGATACATACGGATTCCCAGTAGAGTTGACAGAAGAAATCGCTGAAGAAGCTGGAATGACAGTCGATCGTGAAGGTTTTGAAGCAGCCATGAAGGAACAACAAGAACGTGCGCGTGCATCAGCTGTTAAAGGCGGATCCATGGGTATGCAAAATGAAACCCTTCAAAACATTACAGTTGAAAGTAGATTTAACTATAATGCTAGTCAATTGCCTTCTAAGTTGGTGGCTATCGTAGCGGATAATGCAGAAGTAGAAGCTGTTTCAGAAGGAACTGCATCACTGATCTTTGCAGAAACTCCATTCTACGCTGAAATGGGTGGACAAGTTGCGGACCATGGTCAAATCTTGGATGCTGCAGGAAATGTTGTAGCGACTGTGACAGACGTTCAAAAAGCACCAAATGGACAACCACTCCATACTGTTGAAGTTCTTGCTCCTCTTGCTTTGAACCAAGAATACACCTTGGCGATCGATACCAATCGTCGTCATCGTGTCATGAAGAACCACACTGCAACTCACTTGCTCCATGCGGCTCTTCACAATATCCTTGGTAACCACGCAACCCAAGCAGGATCTCTCAATGAAGTAGAATTCCTTCGCTTTGACTTTACCCACTTCCAAGCTGTGACTCCAGAAGAATTGCGTGCTATTGAGCAACAAGTCAATGAAAAGATTTGGGAAGCGATCGCAGTCGAAACGATTGAAACAGATATCGATACTGCTAAAGAAATGGGAGCCATGGCCCTCTTTGGTGAAAAATACGGTAAAGAAGTCCGTGTTGTCACTATCGGTGATTACTCTGTTGAGCTCTGTGGTGGTACCCACGTAGGCAATACTTCTGAAATTGGTCTCTTCAAGATTGTCAAAGAAGAAGGGATCGGATCAGGAACTCGTCGTATCTTAGCAGTAACTGGTAAGGAAGCCTTCGAAGCATACCGTGAACAAGAAGACGCACTGAAAGCAGTCGCAGCAACCTTGAAAGCACCTCAACTCAAAGAAGTCCCTCACAAGGTGGAAGGTCTTCAAGAACAACTCCGTCAATTGCAAAAAGAAAATGCAGAATTGAAGGAAAAAGCAGCAGCAGCTGCAGCAGGCGATGTCTTCAAGAATGTTCAAGAAGCAAACGGCCATCGTTACATTGCCAGCCAAGTTTCTGTTTCAGACGCAGGTGCTCTTCGTACCTTTGTAGATAACTGGAAACAAAAAGACTACTCTGATGTGCTTGTTCTTGTCGCAGCCATTGGTGACAAGGTAAACGTCCTTGTAGCCAGCAAGACAAAAGAGGTCCATGCAGGTAATGTGATCAAAGAATTAGCTCCAATCGTCGATGGACGTGGTGGTGGTAAACCAGACATGGCCATGGCAGGAGGAAGCAACCAAGCGAAAATCCAAGAATTGTTGGATGCCGTATCAGGTAAATTGTAATAATCGGAGAGGTTGGATGTTTGTCCAACCTCTTTTTTCAAAAAAGAAGCAGATCCAATTAGAAAAAAATTGCAACAAAAAAACCTTTCCAAACGGAAAGGTTTTTGTCTTATAATCCGTAGTTGTAATCGTCATCCTGCATGGCTTCTACTTCACCGAGAAGGTAACCATTTCCGACTTGAGAGAAGAAGTCGTGGTTAGAGGTACCGGTTGAGATTCCGTTCATGACGATTGGGTTAACGTCATCTGCTGAGTCTGGGAAAAGCGGATCTTGTCCCAAGTTCATGAGGGCTTTATTAGCGTTGTAGCGAAGGAAGGTCTTGACTTCCTCAGTCCAGCCCACACCGTCATAGAGGCTCTCTGTGTAACCTTCTTCATTCTCATAGAGGGTGTAGAGAAGATCATACATCCACTCTTTGAGTTTCTCTTGTTCTTCTTCTGGTAATTCGTTAAAACCAAGTTGGAACTTGTAGCCGATATAGGTTCCGTGAACTGATTCGTCCCGAATGATCAACTTGATGATTTCAGCTACGTTAGCCAATTTGTTGTTTCCAAGGTAGTAGAGCGGTGTGAAGAAACCAGAGTAGAAGAGGAAGGTTTCAAGGAAAACGCTGGCTACTTTCTTTTCAAGAGGAGTCCCATTGAGGTAGATTTCATTGATGATCTCTGCCTTCTTTTGAAGGTAAGGATTGGTATTGGTCCATTCGAAAATCTCTTCGATTTCTGACTTGGTATTCAAAGTTGAAAAGATAGAAGAGTAGGATTTTGCATGGACAGATTCCATAAATTGGATATTGTTAAAGACAGCTTCTTCATGGGGAGTACGAATATCCGCACGAAGGGCTTGCACACCCGTTTCGGATTGCATGGTATCCAAGAGTGTCAATCCACCAAAGACTTTACCAACTAGGTCTTTTTCTTTATTCGACAACTTTCTCCAGTCATCCAAGTCGTTTGACAAAGGGATACGTGTATCCAACCAGAATTGTTCGGTTAGCTTTTCCCAAGTCGATTTATCGATGACATCCTCGATGGCATTCCAGTTAATGGCTTTGTAGTAAGTTTCCATTTGAAATCTCTTTCTTTTTCTAATTCATTCGATCATACAATCATTATTATTCTAACACAATTGTTAGAATACTGCACAAAAAGTCGGCGAACCGACTTTTTAGTAGCAATGGATCAGAGTGTCTTAGATGACACAGCTTTCACATTGGTTGGCGCCAACTTCTCCACCATCATCTGTAAAGGTACGGACGTAGTAGATAGACTTGATACCCTTGTTAAAGGCGTAGTTCCGAAGGATAGACAAGTCACGAGTGGTTTGTTTGTTTTCAGTTTTCCATTCGTAAAGACCTTTTGGAATATCGCTGCGCATAAAGAGAGTCAGTGAAAGACCTTGGTCTACATGCTCAGTTGCGGCAGCATAGACATCGATGACTTTTCGCATATCCATGTCGTAGGCAGAAGTGTAGTAAGGAATCGTTTCCGTTGACAATCCTGCTGCAGGGTAGTAGATCTTACCGATTTTTTTCTCTTGGCGTTCTTCAATCCGTTGTGTAATTGGGTGGATAGAAGCAGATACGTCATTGATGTAGCTGATAGATCCATTTGGTGCGACAGCTAAGCGGTTTTGGTGGTAAAGACCATCTGCCTTGACTTTATCACGAAGTTCTGCCCAGTCTTCTGCACTAGGAATGAAGATGTCTTTAAAGAGCTCTTTGACGCGATCAGATTTTGGTACAAATTCTCCAGTCGTGTACTTATCAAAGTAAGTACCGTTGGCATAGTCTGATTTTTCGAAGTTGTGGAAGGTAACGCCACGTTCACGCGCGATGTTGTTTGATTCTACGAGAGTCCAGTAGTTCATGAGCATGAAGTAGATACTTGTGAACTCAATAGACTCAGGTGATCCGTATTCGATCAATTGTTGGGCAAGGTAGCTGTGAAGTCCCATGGCTCCAAGACCAAAGGTATGCGCTTGGCTGTTTCCGTGGTCGATAGTTGGAACGGCCACGATATGAGAGCTATCGGTGACGAAGGTCAAAGCACGAACCATAGCACGAATCGAACGTCCAAAATCAGGTGAGGTCATCATGTTGACTACGTTGGTTGAACCAAGGTTACATGAGACGTCAGTTCCCATTTTAATGAATTCTTGAGCATCGTTGATTAAGCTTGGTTCTTGAACCTGGAGGATTTCTGAACACAAGTTACTCATGATGATTTTTCCATCAACTGGGTTTGCCCGGTTAGCAGTATCAATGTTGACTACATATGGATAGCCAGATTCTTGTTGCAATTTAGAAATTTCAGTTTCCAAATCACGTGCCTTAATTTTTGTCTTGCGGATATTTGGATTAGCAACCAATTCATCGTATTTTTCAGTGATGTCGATGTAGTTGAATGGTACTCCGTATTCACGCTCTACAGAGTAAGGGCTAAAGAGGTACATCTCTTCATTCTTACGAGCCAACTCGTAGAACTTATCTGGCACGACGACACCAAGTGAAAGAGTCTTCACCCGAACTTTTTCATCAGCATTTTCTTTCTTAGTAGAAAGGAAGGCGATGATGTCTGGGTGGAAGACGTTGAGGTAAACCACACCAGCCCCTTGGCGTTGTCCCAATTGGTTAGAGTAAGAGAAGCTATCTTCAAAGAGTTTCATAACAGGTACGACCCCAGAAGCGGCTCCTTCATACCCTTTGATTGGTGCTCCAGCTTCACGAAGGTTGCTGAGAGAAATCCCAACCCCACCACCGATACGTGAAAGTTGAAGGGCAGAGTTGATGGAGCGTCCGATCGCATTCATATCATCGGTTACTTGGATCAAGAAACACGAAACCAATTCCCCACGGCGGGCACGTCCAGCGTTTAAGAAAGAAGGAGTAGCTGGTTGGTAGCGTTGGTGGATAATTTCGTTTGCGATGTCTCGCGCGATAGATTCATTTCCATCTGCAAAATAGAGAGCATTGAAGAAGACACGGTCTTCCATGCTTTCAAGATAGTATTCTCCATCATTTGTTTTCAAAGCGTATTGGTTATAGAATTTGTAGGCCGCCATGAAGGACTTGAATTGGAAGTTTTGATCTTTGATAAATTGGGCCAATTCCTCTAAAAATTCAGGACGGTATTTCTCGATAAAAGCTCTCTCAATGTAATTGTGCTCGAGAAGGTACTGAATCTTGTCTGTAATCGAGTCAAAGGTTTTAGTATTTGGTACAACATTTTCTTTAAAGAACGCATCCAAAGCTTCTTTATCTTTATGAAGCATGATTTGGCCGTTTACTGGACGGTTGATTTCATTGTTAAGACGAAAATACGTCACATCTTCAAGAGATTTTAATCCCATAATAATCCTTTTCTAGTTCAAAAAAATGAAGAGGAGAAGTCCTCTCTTTCCAAGTAAAAAGTCTAGTGTTAGGTTGCTAACGCTAGACCCTATTTAAGCAAAATACTGTGTTTATTAAGAAAGTTTCTTCAACTTAGCTGGTTGAAAACCAGAAAATACTTCATCCGGTGTTTGAATAACTGGAGCAGCATTGAAGCCAAGGTTCTTAACATGCTCTACAAATTCTGGCTGTTCATCTAAGTTAATTTCGCGGTATTCCACATGATTGCTATCGAGGAATCGCTTGGTCATTTTGCATTGAACACAATTATTTTTTGAATAAATGGTTACCATTTCTTTTCCTTTCTCCTATCGAAATATAAATCTGTAAACAGTATAAACAAAATCCAGCAACTTGTCAACAAAATAAAACTAAATATTGTGCAAAGAGATGAAATGGAGTTTTCAAAGCACAATATATTGTGGTGAGTGAAAAATGTGAAAATCGAAGAAATGGGATAGGAATAGGCTTTAAAGCATCTTTAATTAGTTATAATTTTTTGGTGAATCAACATCCTGTGGTTCAACTGCTTCTTTTCATTGAAAGCGGAGGAAAATGTTACTTATAATATAGTAGAAAATTGAAAAGATATTTTCTCTGTTCTTCAGGTGCTTCTTAAAATGTATCTAAATTGGGATTTTTCGCAGTCTTTTTCTGTAAGTCAGTGATAAAAATCTTGAAAAAAATTTCAAAAGATGATATAATACCAAATTGTAAGGGTTATCAAAAGGTAACTCAAAAACTATTTTTAAAAAGGAGAGTCAAACTATGGCTTCTAAAGATTTCCACATCGTGGCAGAAACAGGTATCCACGCACGTCCAGCAACTTTGTTGGTTCAAACTGCTAGCAAATTTGCTTCAGATATTACTCTTGAATACAAAGGTAAATCAGTTAACTTGAAATCAATCATGGGTGTTATGAGCCTTGGTGTTGGTCAAGGAGCAGACGTTGTAATCTCTGCAGAAGGTGCTGACGCTGATGATGCTATCGCAGCTATCTCAGAAACAATGACTAAAGAAGGATTGGCTTAAAAATATGACAAAAATGCTAAAAGGAATTGCAGCATCTGACGGTGTTGCCGTTGCTAAGGCATATTTGCTCATTCAACCAGACTTATCATTTGAGACTGTTTCAGTCGAAGATACAAGTGCAGAAGAAGCTCGTTTGGATGCAGCTCTTGAAGCTTCACAAAACGAGCTTTCTCTTATTCGGGAGAATGCAGTAGCAAGCCTTGGTGAAGAAGCAGCGCAAGTTTTTGATGCGCATATGATGGTTCTTGCTGACCCTGAAATGATTGGTCAGATCAAAGAAACAATTCGTACGAAAAAAATCAATGCAGAAGCTGGCTTGAAAGAAGTCACTGACATGTTCATTGCGATCTTTGAAGGAATGGAAGACAATCCTTACATGCAAGAACGTGCAGCAGATATTCGTGACGTTACCAAACGTGTCCTTGCCAACTTGCTTGGTAAAAAATTGCCAAACCCTGCTTCTATCAATGAAGAAGCAATCGTGGTTGCGCATGACTTGACTCCATCTGATACAGCACAGTTGAACAAAAAGTATGTAAAAGCTTTTGTTACGAATATCGGTGGACGTACCAGTCACTCAGCTATCATGGCTCGTACACTTGAAATCGCAGCTGTTCTTGGTACAAATAACATCACAGAACTTGTCAAAGAAGGCGATGTTTTGGCTGTTTCAGGGATCACTGGTGAAGTAGTGATCAACCCTACTGAAGAACAAATTGCAGAGTTCAAAGCAGCTGGTGAAGCTTATGCTAAACAAAAAGCTGAATGGGCTCTCCTTAAAGATGCGAAAACAGTGACTGCTGATGGAAAACACTTCGAGTTGGCTGCCAACATCGGTACACCTAAAGACGTTGAAGGTGTGAACGATAATGGTGGAGAAGCTGTTGGTCTCTATCGTACAGAATTCTTGTACATGGATTCTCAAGACTTCCCAACTGAAGATGACCAATATGAAGCCTACAAAGCAGTTCTTGAAGGCATGAATGGTAAACCTGTGGTTGTTCGTACAATGGATATCGGTGGGGATAAAGAACTTCCTTACTTCGACCTTCCTAAAGAAATGAACCCATTCTTGGGTTACCGTGCTTTGCGTATTTCTATCTCTGAAACTGGTAACCAAATGTTCCGTACACAATTGCGTGCCTTGCTTCGTGCATCTGTTCACGGTAAATTGCGGATCATGTTCCCAATGGTTGCTTTGTTAACTGAGTTCCGTACGGCTAAAGGTATTCTTGAAGAAGAAAAGGCTAAATTGCTTGCGGAAGGTGTTGCTGTTGCAGACGATATCCAAGTAGGGATCATGATTGAAATCCCAGCTGCAGCAATGCTTGCGGATCAATTTGCTAAGGAAGTTGATTTCTTCTCAATCGGTACAAATGACTTGATCCAATACACAATGGCTGCTGACCGTATGAACGAACAAGTTTCATACCTTTACCAACCATATAACCCATCTATCCTTCGTTTGATCAACAACGTGATCAAAGCGGCTCACGCTGAAGGCAAATGGGCTGGTATGTGTGGTGAAATGGCCGGTGACCAAACTGCCGTTCCACTTCTTGTCGGAATGGGCTTGGATGAGTTTTCTATGTCAGCGACATCTGTCCTTCGTACACGTAGCTTGATGAAGAAACTCGACACAGCTAAAATGCAAGAATACGCTAACCGTGCTCTTACTGAATGTTCAACAATGGAAGAAGTTCTTGAACTTTCAAAAGAATACGTGAACGTAGACTAAGAATTCAACAAGACTAAGACAAATCTGTCTTAGTCTTTTTTTACATTGTTCATAAAAATGTTCATTTTATTCGTAATAAACTAGTTAGTAATAAAAATAGTGATTTAAATGTTCGGTTTTTGTTTGATTTTCCTCGTATATATAGTATAATCGTAAGTAAGATAAGGAGGATGACCAAGGAAGGATCGAAAAGGTTCGGGAAAGAAAATGGAAAAAATTTTCCTGATAATTTTACATGATTTTACAGGAATCAACTTGAAAATTAAGTGATTTTATAGTAGAATAATATCAAATAGAAAACGCTTTCAAAAAAGCAAAGAGGTGAGTATATGGATAGAAGCACAGACTTATGGACATTTGGAAGAGGGGATAATTTCCATCTTCAAGAGTACTTAGGAGCTCACAAGGAAACAAGGGGAGAACAAGAAGGCTTTACCTTCCGTGTTTGGGCTCCCAATGCTCAGGCGGTGGATCTGATTGGTGATTTCACTGATTGGGAAGCTCGTAAAATTCCAATGGTTCGTAATGAAGGAGGCGTCTGGGAAGTCTTCTGTTCCGATGCAAAAGAGGGAGATATATACAAGTATTTGGTGACTCGACAAAATGGTCATCAGGTGCAAAAAATCGATCCTCTAGCGTTATGGATGGAAAAACGACCCAATACAGGATCTATTATTAAGACCATTCCAGAGAAAAACTGGAAAGATGGTCTCTGGAGAGCACGCCGTAAAAAACTTGGTTTTAAGGAACGACCTGTTAATATTTACGAGGTTCATGCAGGATCTTGGAAACGAAATGAGGATCACAGTTCCTACACCTTCAAACAACTAAAAGATGAACTCATTCCGTATCTGGTAGAGATGAACTACACCCACGTGGAATTTATGCCAGTGATGGCCCATCCATTGGGCTTGAGTTGGGGCTATCAGCTCATGGGATATTTTGCACTCGAGCAGACTTATGGTAGCCCAGAAGAGTTTCAAGACTTCGTGGAAGAATGCCACCTCAACAATATCGGAGTGATCGTGGATTGGGTACCAGGACATTTCATTATCAATGATGATGCCTTGGCTTATTATGATGGAACACCAACCTTTGAATACCAGGATGAACATCGTGCCCATAACTACGGATGGGGAGCCTTGAACTTCGATTTAGGGAAGAATCAAGTCCAGTCATTCTTGATTTCTAGTTTGAAGTTTTGGATTGATACCTATCATTTAGATGGGATTCGGGTCGATGCTGTGAGCAATATGCTCTATCTTGACTACGATAGTGGTCCATGGACACCAAATATTGATGGTGGAAACCTCAACTACGAAGGCGTTCATTTCCTTAGACGGTTGAATGCGATTATCAAGAACGAACACCCAGATGTCATGATGATTGCAGAAGAAAGTTCTGCTGGTCAAAAGATCACGGGTCCTGAAGAAGAAGGTGGACTTGGCTTTGACTATAAATGGAATATGGGGTGGATGAATGATATCCTTCGATTCTACGAAGAAGATCCCATCTACCGGAAATTTGACTTTAACCTGGTAACCTTTAGTTTCATGTATGCATTTTCTGAAAACTTCTTACTACCATTTTCACACGATGAAGTGGTGCATGGTAAGAAGAGTTTGATGCATAAGATGTGGGGAGATCGTTACAATCAATTTGCTGGACTCCGTAACCTTTTGACTTATCAGATTTGCCATCCAGGAAAAAAATTACTCTTTATGGGTTCGGAATTTGGTCAATTTTTGGAATGGAAGTCAGAAGAGCAACTGGAATGGGGCAATCTAGAGGATGAAATGAATGCTAAGATGAGTCGTTTCACTTCTCAGCTCAATCATTTCTACAAGGAACACAAGGAATTGTGGGAGATTGATGATAGCTTTGATGGCTTAGAGATTATTGATGCAGATAACCGGGATCAGAGCGTCTTGTCTATGGTCCGGAAAAATCGTAAGGGCGATCTTTTGGTGTGCGTTTTCAATATGGCACCAGTAGAACGCAAGGACTTTACGATTGGTGTGCCTGTATCAGCGGTCTATGAAGAAATTTGGAATACAGAATTAGAAGAATGGGGAGGTGTCTGGAAAGAGCACAATCCGACAGTTCAGTCTCAAGAGGGACTGTGGAAGGATTATGAACAAACCTTGACCTTTACTTTGCCGGCTTTAGGAGCTAGTATTTGGAAGGTGAAACGCAAGGTGCGTAAGACAAAATCTAAAACATCAGATAAGAAATGACGATCGGTTGACTCTATGGGAGTCCAGGCTTTAAAAAGAGGAAGTAGTCAATGAAGAATGAAATGCTCGCTTTAATTCTTGCCGGTGGGCAAGGAACACGTCTTGGAAAATTAACCAAAAACATCGCAAAACCTGCGGTTCAATTTGGTGGGCGCTATCGGATTATCGATTTTGCGCTATCAAACTGCGCCAACTCAGGAATTCACAATGTTGGTGTGATTACACAGTACCAGCCACTTGCCCTTAACAGCCATATTGGGAATGGTTCCAGCTGGGGCTTGGATGGAATCAATACGGGTGTGTCTATTCTCCAACCTTATTCAGCTAGTGAAGGAAATCGTTGGTTTGAAGGAACTAGCCATGCCATCCTCCAAAACATCGACTATATCGACAGCATCAATCCGGAATATGTCTTGATATTATCTGGGGACCACATCTATAAGATGGATTACGATGATATGCTTCAAGCGCACAAGGATAATAATGCAAGCTTAACTGTTGCCGTCCTAGATGTACCTTTGAAGGAAGCAAGCCGTTTTGGAATCATGAATACAGATGCCAATAATCGGATTGTCGAATTTGAAGAAAAACCAGCTGAACCAAAATCTACCAAGGCTTCCATGGGGATTTACATCTTTGACTGGGCTCGTCTCCGCAATATGTTGGTTGCTGCTGAAAAGAGTGATATCGATATGTCAGACTTCGGTAAAAATGTCATTCCAACGTATCTAGAATCAGGCGAAAGTGTTTATGCTTATGAATTCAATGGTTATTGGAAAGACGTTGGTACGATTGAGTCTCTTTGGGAAGCCAATATGGAATATATCGATCCAAATAATGCCTTGGATAGTCGCGATCGTCACTGGAAAATCTATTCACGCAACCTCATTTCTCCACCGAACTTCTTTGGGGAACATGGCCACGTCGAAGATTCTCTTGTCGTCGACGGTTGTTCGGTAGACGGTACAGTCAAACACTCCATCTTATCAACAGAAGCTCAAGTTCGTGAAGGAGCAGTTGTCGAAGATGCTGTCGTGATGAGCAATGCCATTATCGGTAAAGGAGCTGTCGTGAAACGCGCGATTATCGGGGAAGGTGCAGTCATTGCAGAAGGTGTCGTGATTGATGGAACAGAGGAAGTACAAGTTGTCGGTTACAATGAAAAAGTGGGGGTAGCAACAGATGAAGATTGATAAATATTCAGCCATTTTAGGAAATACAGTTGGGTATCATGATATGTCCACTTTGACTAGCCATCGTCCGGTAGCATCCCTACCGTTTGATGGGAAATACCGCTTAATCGACTTCCCGTTGTCTAGTCTTGCGAATGCTGGTATTCGTAGTGTTTTTGGGATTTTCCAACAAGAAAATATTAGTTCGGTCTTTGACCATATTCGTTCAGGTCGTGAGTGGGGCTTGTCTACTTTATTGAGCCACTATTATCTCGGAATCTATAATACTCCAGTTGAAAATACAACGGTAGGGCCAGAATATTACCAACAATTGTTGACCTATTTGAAACGGTCTGGTTCCAACCAAACGGTTGCTTTGAACTGTGATGTCTTGATGAATATTGACCTCAATCAAGTTTTCCACTTGCATAATAGCGTTGACCGTCCGATTACAGTGGTTTATAAGAAGTTGCATCTTCAAAATATCTCTGAAGTCAATGCTGTCTTGAAAATTGATGAAACAGACCATGTTACAGAGCAAAGACTTTTTGATGGCAAGGATCCTGACGAAGTCTACAACATGTCAACAGATGTCTTTATTGTGGACACTCCTTGGTTGATTGAAAAAATTGAAGAAGAAGCCAAGAAAGAATACCCACAAAAATTGCGCTATATCTTGCGTGATTTGGCAGTGGAATACAATGCTTTTGCCTTTGAATATACAGGCTACCTTGCCAATATTCATTCAGTGGAATCCTACTACCATGCAAACTTGGATATGTTGGAAAACCAAAAATTCATGAAGCTCTTTTCACCAAATCAAAAAGTGTATACGAAAGTGAAGAATGAAGAACCAACGTATTATTCCAAGACTTCACATATTAAATCGTCTCAATTTGCTTCGGGTAGTATTGTAGAAGGAACCGTTGAACGCTCCGTTGTTTCACGTCGGGTACACCTTCATCAAGGTTCAGAGGTCCGCAGTAGTCTTCTCTTCCCTGGTGTTGTGATTCATGAAAATGCAATCGTCGAACATGCCATCCTGGATAAGGGTGTCGAAGTGGCTGCTGGTGTGACGATTCGTGGGACAGAAGAAGCACCTGTCGTGGTTAAAAAAGGAACGATTGTTACAGAGGATATTGTCTAATGAAACTATTATTTGTTGCAGCTGAAGGAGCACCGTTTTCTAAAACAGGTGGTTTGGGAGACGTTATTGGCGCTCTTCCTAAATCCTTAGCGAAAAGTGGTCATGATGTGCGCGTGATCCTCCCTTACTATGATATGGTAGAGGCTAAGTTTGGAGATCAAATCGAAGATGTCTTGCATTTTGAGACCAAGGTTGGCTGGAGAAGTCAATATGTTGGTGTGAAACGCATTGTGCGCGATGGAGTCACCTTTTACTTTATTGATAACCAACATTATTTCTTTAGAGGTCATGTGTATGGTGACTTCGATGATGGCGAACGCTTTGCCTTCTTCCAGCTCGCGGCCTTAGAAACGATGGAACGAGTTGACTTCATTCCAGATGTTCTTCATGCCCATGATTACCATACGGCGATGATTCCTTTCTTGCTGAAGGAAAAATACCGTTGGATTCAAGCTTATCATGGAATTAAGACAGTATTGACCATCCATAATTTGGAATTCCAAGGTCAGTTCGACCCAGGAATGTTGTGGGATCTTTTCGGAGTTGGATTTGAACGCTATGCAGATGGAACACTTCGATGGAATGATTGCCTGAACTGGATGAAAGCCGGCATTCTATATGCTGACCGTGTGACAACTGTTTCTCCTAGCTATGCGCATGAGATTATGACTGCTGAATATGGTTGTGGCTTGGATCAGATCCTTCGGATGGAGTCTGGCAAGGTGACCGGAATTGTTAACGGGATTGATGCAGATCTGTATAATCCTGAAACGGATCCACTCTTGACGTATCACTTCAGTCTCTCAGATCTTTCAGGTAAAGCAGCTAGTAAACGAGCTCTTCAAGAACGTGTCGGTCTACCTGTTCGCGATGATGTTCCTTTGTTTGGGATCGTCTCTCGTTTGACACGTCAAAAAGGCTTTGACGTGGTGGTAGAAGAGTTGCATCAACTCTTGCAAAAGGATATTCAGATTGTCTTGCTCGGTACAGGAGATCCTGGATTTGAAAATGCCTTTGCTTGGTTTGGTCAAGCCTACCCAGATAAACTTTCAGCGAATATCACATTTGATGTCCAATTGGCCCAAGAAATCTATGCAGCGTCGGATGTCTTCTTGATGCCAAGCCGTTTTGAACCGTGTGGTCTTTCTCAAATGATGGCCATGCGTTATGGAACCCTTCCTTTAGTGCATGAAGTCGGCGGACTTCGAGATACGGTCCAACCGTATAATGCTGTTGATGGAAGTGGAACAGGCTTTAGTTTCAATAATTTGTCTGGCTATTGGTTTAACTGGGCAGTTGATGAAGCCTTGGCTGTCTACTACAATGACAAACAGGCTTGGTATGGTCTCCAAGAGCAAGCTATGACGCGTGACTTCTCATGGGATACGGCTAGTCAACGATACAATGATTTGTACCAATCCTTATAAATAGATCTATAATACAAACGCCTTTCGAGGCGTTTTTTGTGTTGCTTTCTTCCTATAAAGAAAACGGTTTATTTTTTTGAGTTTTAGAGCTTGCTAAAATAGAAGAAAAAAGATAAGATAGGTAAAGGTAAAAAATCCCGGGAAGGTTCTTATTTCTGGAAAGGATCCCATCCTCTCTAAAAATAATCAGGTCCCTGCTCGAGGGTTAAATATTACTATATAGGAATTTTAGGATGAAAAAAGCGAAACAAACGTTTGAAAAAATGACCAAATATTCGATTCGGAAATTAACTGTCGGTGTTGGTCCGGTGGCCATTGGAGCCTTTTTATTAGGAGGAAGCTTGTTAGGAGCTCGTCCTGTCCAAGCTGATCAGATGACTCTACCTGCTCATGTTCACTTAGGATATGTGACAGAAGAAGAGCTGACTGCTGAAGAAAAAGCACAGGTGATTCATGCAATCCCTGAAGAGTATCAAAATGAAGATACTTTCTATCTCGTCTATAAGAAGAAGGAAGCAATTCAGTCGGTTCTTCCTCAAACAGGAAGTCAGGAAGTCGCCCTTTTTGGGCTAAGTCTAGCCACAGCTTCCTTTGCGGTCCTCTTACTCTCTAAAAAGCACCGGAAGAAGGTCATGGGCGTCCTTTTGATTGGAGCCATGGGACAAAGTCTTCTACTTCCAGTTGAAGTCGCAGCCCTACAAAATCAAGTTTTGCGCGCCTATAATCAGGATCTTGCGATCGCATCGAGCAAAGATCTTGCAAATGGCGTGATTCAAATTGACGGTTATGACTATATTGGTTATCTGCGCTACCCGTCAGTCCAAAAGACGAGCTTACGAGAGCCAAAGGCTATGCAGGAAACGAAACCTTCTGTAGAAGGAACGATCAAAACAAGTACAGGTATTCCACAAGTGGAAGCACAAGCTCGTGTGACCCCAGAAGTCTCTCCAGCCTTTCCTCAAGTTGAAAAACCAAGCCTGGAAGTCTCTACTGAGCCTGTGCCATTTGAAACTGTCAAACAAGCTGATCCTACATTACCTAAAGGGCAAACCAAGGTGCTGACTGCTGGTCAAAATGGGGAGCGGACCCTATTGACAGAAGTGAGTGTGGTAGATGGACAAGAAGTTCGCAGAGTCGTTGAAAGCAAGGTCACTAAAGAACCAGTTTCACAAATTCTTGCTGTTGGGACAAAAGAAGATGCCCAACCAACCCCTCAACCCAATCCTTCTCCAGTTGTAACGGCTAAGGGGACACAAGAAGAAGGTCATGTCGGTGAAGCTCCTGTTCAACCGGAGAAGCCAACCTATACAGGTGTGGTGGAAGATAAAGGAACACAGGAAGAAGGCCATATCGGCGAAGCTCCTGTTCAACCAGAGAACCCAGCCTATACAGGTGTGGTGGAAGCTAAGGGAACACAGGAAGAAGGCCATGTCGGCGA
>NZ_KV812858.1:68151-87510 GCF_001813525.1 Streptococcus sp. HMSC065C01
GGAACACAGGAAGAAGGCCATGTCGGCGAAGCTCCTGTTCAACCGGAGAAACCAACCTATACAGGTGTAGTAGAATCCAAGGGAACACAGGAAGAAGGCCATGTCGGCGAAGCCCCTATTCAACCGGAGAACCCAACCTATACAGGTATGGTGGAAGCCAAAGGGACACAGGAAGAAGGCCATGTTGGCGAAGCCCCCGTTCAACCGGAGAATCCAACCTATCAAGTTACGGAAGGGACGGTAACCGAGACAGAAACGGTAATCCTTCCATATGAAACAGAGTATGTAACGGACGCCAATCGTTACACCGATGAAGAAAGCCTCCTTCAAAAAGGAGAGGCTGGTAGCCAGGAGATTCGTCGTGTTTATAAGACGGTCAATGGTGAGAAGATTGGAGAGCCTCTCAGTACGACCACTGAAACGGTCAAAGCTCCTGTGACAGAAAAAATTAGTCGTGGGACTAAGGCGATTGAAGGCCAAAAAGAGGAAGTTGCTTTTGAAGAAATTCCATTTAAGACGGTAACCGAACAAGATGCCACCTTGCTAAAAGGAACTGAAAGGGTTTCTCAAGCCGGTAAAAATGGGAAGAAGAAAATCACCAAGGTCTACAAGACCATTAAAGGTGTCAAAACAACGGATGCTCCTACAATTTCCGAAGAAGTGGTAGAACAAGCGCAAGATCAGATCATTCAACAAGGGACAAAGGAATTAGACAAGCCAACCTTGACCTTGACCAATCTTGATCAGGAAGTGTTGAAGCGCAGTGCTAAAGCTACCTATCGTTTGGACAAACCAGACGGTGTGACCATCAAGTCCATCCAGGCTGTATTGAAGAAGGGTGATCAAGTGGTGAAAACCCTGACCCTTTCAGAGACAGACTTGGCAGCTGCTTTAGCGGACTTGGACTACTACAAGGATTATACGCTCGCAACGACCATGGTGTATGACCGTGGAAATGGGGATGAAGAAGAAGTTCTCAAGGAAGAACCACTGAGAATTGATCTTAAAAAAGTTGAAATCAAAAACATCAAGGAAACCAGTCTGATTAGCGTGGATGACCAAGGTCTTGAGACCGATAGCAGCCTCTTGTCTGAAACACCGTCTGATGTGAAGCCATACTACTTAAAAGTTACCACCCATGATAATAAGGTCACGAAACTAGCCGTTGATAAAATCGAAGAAGTGACGGTAGATGGCGCGACCCTCTACAAAGTAACAGCCAAAGCTCCAGATTTGGTCCAACGGACTGGGGACAACCAGTTCAATGAGAACTATGTCCACTATATTGCGAAACCAAAAGCTCATGAAGGTGATGTCTACTACAATTTCAACGAACTTGTAAAAGCCATGCAAGCCAATCCGACTGGAACCTTTAAACTGGGTAGCAATATGAATGCGGCTAATGTCCAGCCAGCAGGGAAATCCTATGTGACCAATGCTTTCAAGGGAATTTTGGAAAGTACGGATGGGAATACATTTGCCATCCATAACATTACAAGACCATTGTTTGGGAACATCGAAGGTGGCTCGGTTAAGAATCTCTTGCTTGAAAATGTCAATATCGACCTACCTGGGACAGATCGAGTAGCCCCAATCGCAGGTGTTATCAAAAATAATGCAACTGTTGAAAATGTTAAAGTAACAGGAAGTGTTGTCGGGAACAATGATGTAGCAGGAATTGTCAATAAAATTGATGGTAGTGGGAAGGTCAGCAACGTTGCCTTTATCGGTAAACTGCACGCTGCTGGGAACAAAGGTGGCTATCTAGCGGGTGTTGTTGGTGAGAACTGGAAAGGTGTCGTTGAAAAAGCTTACGTTGATGCTGAAATCACTGGTAATAAAGCCAAAGCTGCAGGTCTCGTTTATTCCTCTCAAAATGGTGGAAATAACCACACAGTCGGTAAAGAAGGGGTTCTCAGAAACTCCGTTGCTAAAGGTTCGATTGAACTAAAAGAAGCTGTTCAGTCTGGTGGATTACTAGGGACCAACTGGGCCTTGGGGACTATTGAAGACAACATCACCATGATGAAAGTCAAAACTGGTGAGATGGTTTTTGGTCACTCAGATATTGACGCAGATGATTACTTCACCTATTCAAGAACCAAGCGCAATTACAGTGTGGAAGGCGTGAGTGAAGGGAAGAAAACCTTTAACAACTCCCGTAAAATCCCAAGCATCTCGCTGGCAGAAGCTGAGCAGAAAATCGAAGCAATGGGAATCACTGCTGATAAATTCACCAGCAGTAAACCGATTGAAGACACGCTCAATCACCTTGTTAGCAAAGACGATCAATACAAGGCCATCACTGCTTACGATGCGAATCGTGAGCTAGCTTACCGTAATATTGCTAAATTGCAACCTTTCTACAACAAAGAATGGATTGTCGACCAAGGAAATAAACTGGCTGCAACGAGTCCTCTCTTGACCAAGGAAGTCTTGTCTGTGACCGCTATGAAGGGCAATGATTTTGTTACTGAACTAGCTAATGCTGATCACATCCTGATCCACTACGCAGATAAGACAAAAGATATCTTTAGCATGACGTCGAAAGACTCTAAAGTTAAACAAGTCAAAGAGTACAGTGTGGCGGAGCTCGGTGAAGTGGTCTATACGCCAAATATGGTGGACAAAGACCGGAGCGATCTCATTGGTGCGATCGTTGAAAAATTAAGCCCTGTCGAATTACAATCAGATCCAATCTACACCCATCTTGGTCGAACAGGTCCTAACAAGGTCAATGCTATTAAGAACCTTTACCTTGAAGAAAGCTTCCAAGCAGTCAAGGATAATCTGACTCACTTTGTCAAACAACTAGTTGAAAACCAAGATCATCAATTAAATACAGATGAGGCTGCCAAACGGGCCCTTATCAAGAAAGTTGATGACAACAAGGCCGCTGTTCTTCTTGGTTTGTCATACCTCAATCGCTATTATGGAGTGAAGTTCGATGATGTCAATCTCAAACAGCTCATGTTGTTCAAGCCAGATTTCTATGGGAAGAATGTTGATGTCTTAGACCGCTTGATTGAAATTGGTTCAAAAGAAGACTACATCAAAGGGACTCGTACCCACGATGCCTTCCGAGAAGTCGTGGCTAAATCGACTCTTTCTGGGAACCTAAATGACTTCTTGAAGTACAATATGGAGCTCTTCACAAAAGAGACAGACTTGAATGATTGGTTCATTAAAGCAACCAAAGACAATGTCTATATTGTGGAGCCTGAGACGACCAATCCAGCTTTCGCATCTGCTAAGCATAGAGCCTATGAGGGCTTAAACAATGATGTTCACGGTAAAATGATCTTGCCACTCTTGAACTTAAAAGATGCCCATATGTTCTTGATTTCAACATACAATACCATGGCTTATAGTTCCTTCGAGAAATATGGTAAGAACACGGAAGCAGAGCGGAATGCCTTCAAAGCGGAAATTGACAAGGTGGCGAAAGGGCAACAAAATTATCTCGATTTCTGGTCACGTCTAGCAACGGATAAGGTTCGCAATCAACTCTTGAAGAGCAATAATATGGTGCCGACCCCTGTCCTTGATAACCAAAACTACAAGGGCATTAGTACAGACCGTTACGGCCATACCAACAGTGGCAAAGATGTCGCTCCAATCCGTGAATTGTATGGTCCAACCGATCGTTACCATGCGACAGATTGGCGCATGGGAGCTGTGGCGCGAATTTACGGAAACCCATATAAAGACGACTCTGTTTTCTTCATGGTGACCGATATGATCAGTGACTTTGGGGTCTCTGCCTTTACCCACGAAACAACGCACGTCAATGACCGCATGGTATACTTAGGTGGTTGGAGACACCGAGAAGGAACCGATATCGAAGCCTTTGCCCAAGGCATGTTACAAACGCCATCCGTATCCAATCCAAATGGGGAATACAAGGCCTTAGGTATCAACATGGCCTATGAACGTCCAAATGATGGGAACCAATGGTACAATACCAATCCAAATGATTTGAAGTCACGTGACGAAATTGATCGGTATATGAAAGGCTATAACGACACCCTCATGCTTCTGGATTACCTAGAAGGAGAAGCTGTCCTCAACAAAGGCAGTCAAGACTTGAACAATGCATGGTTCAAGAAGGTTGATAAACAATACCGAGGGGCTAACACCAAGAATCAATTTGATAAGGTACGTCCTTTGAGCGATGAGGAAAAAGCGATCACCTTACATTCAGTAGATGATCTCATCACCAACAACTTCATGACCAATCGTAGTCCTGGAAATGGAGTCTATAATCCATCTGACTTTGGCTCCGCCTATGTGACGGTACCGATGATGACAGGGATCTATGGTGGAAACACCAGTGAAGGGGCTCCTGGAGCCATGTCCTTCAAACACAATACCTTCAGACTCTGGGGTTACTATGGCTATGAAAAAGGCTTCTTAGGCTATGCTTCAAACAAGTATAAACAAGAATCCAAACAAGCAGGTCATGCGACTCTAGGGGATGATTACATCATTCAAAAGATTTCTGATGGGAAATTCAGTACTCTTGAAGACTGGAAGAAAGCCTACTTCAATGAAGTGGTAACCAGTGCCAAAAATGGACTTCAGGCTATTGAAGTGGATGGGACTACTTATAGCTCTTATGAGGACTTAAAACAAGCCTTTGCAACTGCGGTTGAAAAAGATCAGGCCAGTTTGAAGAACGGTTCTGTCAAATTTGACAATACCCTTGCCTTGAAAGAAAAAATCTTTAAGAAATTACTGCAACAAACAGACAGTTTCAAAACGTTTATCTTTAAATAATCGAATTCTCTCATCTGCTGAGCAGGTGAGAGTTTTTTAGAAGAAAAAATGAATAGAGGTGGACAAAGCGTCTAAAAATTAAAAGAAATCAATCGTAGATAGGAAAAATTATCATATTAAAAAAATAACGTAATTTCACTAAAACGCTTACTTTTATAGGAAATATTTGACTATTATATCTTTTAGGAGTAAACTAAGGAGGTAAAATTTATAAAAGGAGAATTCATCATGAATTTAACATTTTTAGGTCTTTGTTTAGCCTGTTTTGGTGTATCACTGGCAGAAGGTTTGATGATGAGTAGCTTATTGAAATCTGCGTCTCGTCAACCAGAAATTATCGGTCAATTGCGTAGCCTCTTGATTCTTGGTGTTGCCTTTGTCGAAGGTACTTTCTTCGTAACCTTGGTTATGGCCTTTATTATCAAATAGACGCTTCTATTTTAGAAAAGGAGGTGTCAAACCTTGGAAGAAAGTATCAATCCAACGATTACTCTTGGACCTGTATCTTTTAATTTGACCCTACTTGCTATGACCCTGATTTCTGTTTTCGCCGTTTTTGGCTTCATTTATTGGGCCAGTCGAAAAATGTCGATCCGACCAAAAGGCAAACAAAATGTGCTGGAATACGCATATGACTTTGTCGTAGGCTTTACAAAAGGAAATATTGGGGAACATTACATAAAGGACTATTCCTTGTTCTTGTTTGTTCTTTTCCTCTTTCTTTTAGTAGCCAATAACATTGGATTGATGGCTAAAATCGAAACGACCAATGGTTACAATTTGTGGACATCACCAACCGCTAACCTGGGTTATGACTTTGCCTTTTCATTTTTGATCACCTTAATCGCCCATGTAGAAGGAATTCGCAGACGTGGTGTGAAGGAATA
The DNA here is from genome assembly GCF_001813525.1 of Streptococcus sp. HMSC065C01. Taxonomy (NCBI): domain Bacteria; kingdom Bacillati; phylum Bacillota; class Bacilli; order Lactobacillales; family Streptococcaceae; genus Streptococcus; species Streptococcus sp. HMSC065C01. The sequence goes on from NZ_KV812858.1 coordinate 73,818, forward strand.
TTTAAAGGCTTTTGTGACACCCGGATTTATGACCCCCATGAATATTTTGGAAGAATTAACGAACTTTGCCTCCTTGGCACTTCGGATCTTCGGAAATATCTTTGCGGGTGAGGTACTAGCAAGCTTGCTTGTGACTTTGTCGCATCAAGCTGTTTATTGGTATCCATTTGCCTTTATTGGAAGCATGGCGTGGACAGCGTTTTCGATTTTCATTTCATGTATCCAAGCCTATGTGTTTACCATGTTGTCATCAATTTATATTGGTAAGAAAATTAATGGTGAAGAGTAAGTAGAGGAGGAGTAGAAGAATGCATGTATCAATGAGTGAAATTATTGGTAACTTTATTCTCATTGCTGGTTCCTTCCTATTATTAATCTTTTTAATAAAGAAATTTGCATGGAACAATATCAATGGAATTTTAGAAGCGCGTGCCAAAAAGATTACAGATGATATTGATGGAGCAGAATCAGCTCGTCAAAAAGCTGAGGAACTAGCAAGTAAACGTGAAGAAGAGTTGGCAGGTAGCCGCAAAGAAGCTGCGTCTATCGTCGAAAATGCAAAGGAAACTGCAGAAAAGAATAAATCTCAGATCCTTTCAGAAGCCACTCAAGAAGCAGTACGTTTGAAAGAAAAAGCGCAACAAGAAATTGCGCATAACAAAGAAGAAGCATTGAACAGTATCAAAGGCGATGTGGCAGATCTCACTGTCAATCTTGCCAGCAAATTGTTGAGTCAACAGCTGGATGCTGAAGGTCAACGCCAACTGATCGATCGCTATCTTGATGAATTAGGAGAAGCCTAATGGACAAAAAGCAACTGATGGTGATTGAGAAATATACCCAGCCTTTTGTTCAATTGGTCTTTGAAAAAGGAGAACAAGATCTTGTCTTTGAAAAATTGACCCAAATCAAGGGCATTTTTGAGGAGACTGGACTTGCTAACTTCTTAGCTCATATCGGTGTAGAGGATGAAGAGAAAGCAAAAAGTCTAAGACTTTTTCAACCCTCTGATTCACAATTACTCGACCATTTGATTGAAGTGGTTATTCTCAATCATCGTGAAGCCTTATTTTATGACATTGTAACGATTTGTTTGGATCAGATTCAACTGTTGAGCAACGCGTTTGTCGTCACTGTTACGACAGTTGCTGGTTTGGATCCTGTTCAAGAGCAAAAGCTAGTACCCATTATCGAAAGAAAATTTGGGATTCAAGTTCGCTCGATCCAACAAAAGATCGATCCAGATTTAATTGGTGGCTTTGTCGTGACAGCCAATCATAAAACGTTGGATACCAGTCTCAAACACCAATTGCAAGTTATAAAATCTAAATTGAAATAGAAAGTGGTGTGAATTTTGGCGATTAACGCACAAGAAATCAGCGCTTTAATTAAGCAACAAATTGAAAATTTCAAGCCAAACTTTGACGTCACTGAGACAGGTGTTGTAACCTACATTGGTGACGGGATTGCCCGCGCTCATGGGCTTGAAAATGCCATGAGTGGTGAGTTGTTAATCTTTGAAAATGGCTCATACGGGATGGCCCAAAACTTAGAAACAACGGATGTCGGGATCATCATCTTGGGTGATTTCACGGATATTCGTGAAGGAGACTCTGTCCGTCGTACAGGTAAAATCATGGAAGTCCCTGCAGGGGATGCCTTGATTGGTCGTGTTGTTAACCCACTTGGCCAACCAGTAGATGGTTTGGGTGAGATTGTGACAGATAAATTCCGTCCAGTTGAAACACCAGCTCCTGGTGTTATGCAACGGAAATCTGTCTCAGAACCCCTACAAACTGGTTTGAAAGCCATTGATGCCCTTGTTCCAATTGGACGCGGTCAACGGGAATTGATCATCGGGGACCGTCAAACAGGGAAAACTTCGATTGCCATCGATACCATTTTGAACCAAAAGGGTCAAGACATGATCTGTATCTATGTGGCGATTGGTCAAAAAGAATCAACAGTTCGTACGCAAGTAGAAACTCTCCGTAAATACGGAGCTATGGATTATACGATTGTGGTAACCGCTTCGGCTTCTCAACCGTCTCCATTGCTTTATTTGGCACCTTATGCTGGGGTTGCCATGGCAGAAGAGTTCATGTATAACGGTAAACATGTTTTGATCGTCTATGATGATTTGTCAAAACAAGCCGTAGCTTACCGTGAATTGTCCCTTCTTCTTCGTCGTCCACCAGGACGTGAAGCCTTCCCAGGGGATGTCTTCTATCTCCACAGCCGTTTGTTGGAACGTTCTGCGAAAGTTTCGGATGAATTGGGTGGGGGTTCTATTACAGCTCTTCCAATCATTGAAACCCAAGCAGGGGACATCTCCGCTTATATCGCAACCAATGTGATTTCGATCACAGACGGACAAATCTTCTTGCAAGATAGTTTGTTTAATGCCGGTATTCGTCCAGCCATTGATGCCGGATCTTCTGTTTCCCGGGTTGGTGGATCTGCTCAAATCAAGGCTATGAAGAAGGTTGCTGGTACCCTTCGTATCGACCTCGCTTCCTACCGTGAGTTGGAAGCCTTCACGAAATTTGGTAGTGATTTGGATGCGGCCACTCAAGCGAAATTGAACCGTGGTCGTCGGACAGTGGAAGTCTTGAAACAACCTGTTCATGAACCATTGACAGTTGAAAAACAAGTCGTGATCTTGTATGCCTTGACTCATGGTTTCTTAGATAGTGTTCCAGTAGACGACATTCTTCGTTTCCAAGAAGAGTTGTTTGATTACTTTGAAGCACATTATCATCAAATCTTTGAGACGATTCGTTCGACACATGATCTTCCAGCAGAAGAAGAACTGGATGCAGCCCTTACTGAATTTGTCAACCAGTCAAATTTCAAATAGAAATAGGAGTGGAAGATGGCAGTTTCATTAAATGATATTAAAAATAAAATTGCATCCACAAAAAACACCAGTCAAATCACCAATGCCATGCAGATGGTGTCCGCTGCCAAACTTGGTAAATCTGAGCAGGCAGCCAAGGATTTTCAGGTTTATGCTGCTAAGGTTCGTAAGCTCTTAACAGACTTGCTCCATGGACATGAAACAGAAAATACCAAGTCCCATCCGATGTTGGTGAGTCGCCCGGTAAAAAAGACAGCTTATATCGTGATTACATCCGATCGTGGTTTGGTTGGAGGTTACAATGCCTCCATCCTTAAAACCATGATGGAAATGAAGGCAGAATACCATCCAACTGGAGATGACTTTGAAGTGATCTGTATTGGAAGCGTCGGTGCGGATTTCTTCCGTGCCCGTGGGATTCAGCCGGTTTATGAATTGCGTGGTTTGCCTGATCATCCTAGCTTTAAGGAAGTTCGCAAGATCATTTCGAAAACAGTCCAAATGTATCAGGAAGGCTTGTTTGATGAGTTGTACGTCTGTTACAACCACCACGTCAACAGTTTGACGAGTCAAATGCGGGTGGAACAAATGCTTCCAATTATTGATTTGGACCCAAATGAAGCGGATGAGGACTATGTATTGAATCTAGAATTGGAATCTAGTCGAGATGCCATTTTGGATCAATTGCTTCCTCAATTTGCTGAAAGCATGATCTATGGTGCCATTATTGATGCTAAAACAGCTGAAAATGCTGCTGGGATGATGGCCATGCAAACTGCAACAGACAATGCCAAGAAAGTCATTGATGAATTAACGATTCAATACAACCGTGCTCGTCAAGCAGCGATTACACAAGAAATTACTGAAATCGTTGCTGGTGCTAGCGCCCTTGAATAGTTGTCGGATACAATTTTATATACAAAAACAGATGCTCGAAAGAGAACTTTTGAGCAGTAGAAATTACTTAGAATAGGAGAATGACATGAGTTTAGGCAAAATTTCTCAGGTCGTAGGTCCCGTCGTAGACGTTGCCTTTTCCGTTGGAGATAAACTTCCTGAGATCAATAATGCGCTTGTAGTCTATAAAAATGACCAACAAAAATCAAAAGTCGTTCTTGAAGTAGCTTTGGAACTTGGTGATGGGGTCGTACGGACCATTGCCATGGAATCAACTGATGGTTTAACACGTGGAATGGAAGTCTTGGACACTGGTCGTCCAATCTCTGTTCCTGTCGGAAAAGAAACCTTGGGACGTGTCTTCAATGTTCTTGGAGATACCATTGACTTGGATCAACCTTTTCCTGAGGATGCTCCTCGTGACTCCATCCACAAAAAAGCTCCATCCTTTGACGAGCTCTCTACTTCAGAAGAAATTCTTGAAACAGGGATCAAGGTTATTGACCTCTTAGCCCCTTATTTGAAAGGTGGGAAGGTCGGACTCTTCGGTGGTGCCGGAGTTGGGAAGACCGTCTTGATTCAAGAATTAATCCATAATATTGCCCAAGAACACGGTGGTATTTCTGTATTTACCGGTGTTGGGGAACGGACACGTGAAGGGAATGACCTTTACTGGGAAATGAAAGAATCTGGCGTTATTGAAAAAACAGCCATGGTCTTTGGACAAATGAATGAGCCACCTGGAGCACGGATGCGTGTTGCCTTGACTGGTTTAACCATTGCGGAATACTTCCGTGATGTCGAAGGTCAGGACGTTCTCTTGTTTATCGACAATATCTTCCGTTTCACCCAAGCCGGATCTGAAGTATCAGCCCTTTTGGGACGGATGCCATCAGCCGTTGGTTACCAACCTACTTTGGCAACTGAAATGGGGCAATTGCAAGAACGGATTACGTCAACCAAGAAAGGTTCTGTTACATCCATCCAAGCCATCTATGTGCCAGCCGATGACTACACAGACCCAGCGCCAGCAACCGCTTTTGCTCACTTAGATTCAACCACCAACTTGGAACGTAAATTGGTACAATTGGGGATTTACCCTGCGGTGGACCCATTGGCATCAAGCTCACGTGCCCTTTCTCCAGAAATCGTAGGAGAAGAACACTATGCAGTAGCTTCTGAGGTCAAACGCGTCCTTCAACGTTACCATGAATTGCAAGATATCATTGCTATCTTGGGGATGGATGAATTGTCTGACGAAGAAAAGACCTTGGTTGCTCGTGCTCGCCGGATCCAATTCTTCTTGTCACAAAACTTCAACGTTGCGGAACAATTTACAGGTCAACCTGGTTCTTATGTACCAGTTGGAGAAACTGTTCGTGGCTTTAAAGAAATTTTGGATGGGAAATATGACCATCTTCCTGAAGATGCCTTCCGTGGTGTTGGATCGATCGAAGATGTGATCGCCAAAGCTGAAAAAATGGGATTCTAAGAAGAGGTGAAAGATGAGTCAAATGAACGTCCAAATCGTTACACCGGATGGACTGGTTTATGATCATCATGCCGCATTTGTATCTGTCAAGACAATTGATGGTGAATTAGGGATTTTACCTCATCATATCAATACCATTGCGGTTTTGGCTGTAGACCAAGTAAAGGTTCGTCGTGTCGACGATGACAAACATATTGATTGGATTGCAGTCAATGGTGGGATTATCGAAGTAGCTGATAATGTCATTACCATTGTTGCCGATTCTGCCGAACGTGCTCGAGATATTGACATTAGTCGTGCAGAACGTGCCAAACTGCGAGCTGAAAAAGCGATTGAAGAAGCCAAAGATCAGCATTCGGTTGATATGGAACGTCGTGCTAAAATTGCTCTTCAACGCGCCATTAACCGGATTAATGTCGGAAATCGTTTATAAGATATTCAAAATAAGGTGGAGGTATGTCCTCACCTTATTTTTGTTGGGAGAGAATCAAAAGAAGAAAGTACGGACCAAATATGGTATAATAGCTGTATGATTCAAATGATTTTTAATCTTTCAAGCCATCTATTGTTTATCTTTTTTGCCTATTACCTATTGATGAACCTGGTTCAATGGGAAAAGTTTTTAAAAGTAAGTGCTGAAAATGCGGTTAAAATCCGTTTTTTGATCTTGATGATCAGCGTCGGAATCGGCTATCTAGCCAGCTCATTTTTTATCAGTGTCTATGAGATGAGTCGACAGATTTTTATTGGCCAATTCTAGCCACATTTTATAAAAAATATGGTATGATAGAAAGCGTGACTTTAAGAAATTGGAGAACAATCCCGTATGGAAAAAATAATCGTTAATGGTGGTCATAATCGACTGGTTGGAACCGTCAAAATCGAAGGAGCAAAAAATGCTGTCCTTCCTCTTCTTGCTGCAACAGTTCTAGCAAGCGAGGGTGTGACAACCTTGAAAAATGTACCTGTTTTATCAGATGTCTTTACAATGAACAATGTTGTTCGTGGGTTGAATGCACAAGTAACCTTCAATGAAGAAGACAATACGGTTGTCGTAGATGCGCAAGCAAAATTATCAGAGGAAGCACCTTATAAGTATGTGAGCAAAATGCGTGCTTCTATCGTTGTCCTAGGTCCTGTCTTGGCACGCAATGGCCATGCCAAAGTTTCCATGCCTGGAGGCTGTACGATCGGTAGTCGTCCGATTGACCTCCATCTCAAAGGTCTGGAAGCTATGGGAGCTGAAATTACCCAAACAGCCGGCTATATTGAAGCAAAAGCAGATCGTCTCAAGGGAGCACACATCTATATGGACTTCCCATCAGTAGGTGCGACACAAAATATTATGATGGCCGCAACCTTGGCAGATGGAGTCACTGTGATTGAAAATGCAGCTCGAGAACCTGAAATTGTTGACCTAGCTCTCTTGCTAAATAAAATGGGGGCTAATGTTAAGGGAGCAGGAACTGAGACCTTGACCATCGTCGGAGTGGAGAGCTTGCATGGTGCAAACCACAATGTTGTGCAAGACCGCATCGAAGCTGGAACCTTTATGATTGGGGCAGCCATGACTGGTGGAGATGTCTTGATCGAAGATGCCATTTGGGAACACAACCGTCCGCTTCTATCTAAGATGCAGGAGATGGGGGTAACGGTAACCGAAGAAGAAAATGGAATTCGGATTCAATCGGATATCAGTAAGCTCCGTCCAGTGACGGTTAAAACCCTTCCCTATCCAGGATTCCCAACCGATATGCAGGCTCAATTCACAGCCTTGATGGCCATGGCTAAAGGTGAGTCTACCATGATTGAAACGGTTTTTGAGAATCGCTTCCAGCATTTGGAAGAAATGCGTCGGATGGGCGTTCACTCAGACATTATGCGGGATACAGCTCGTATCGTTGGAGGAGAAAGCTTCCAAGGTGCAGAGGTCATGTCGACTGATTTAAGAGCGAGTGCAACCTTGGTCTTGATGGGCTTGGTAGCAGAAGGAGAAACGAAAGTCAGCAAATTAAGTCACTTAGATCGTGGTTATTATCAATTCCATGAGAAATTGGTGGCACTAGGTGCAGACGTGAAACGTGTAGAGGAAGAAGACGATGAAAACTAATCTTCGCTATGTTGGAAAACAGCTAGGAATTGTCCTCCTGTTGGCTGTGATTGGAATCATCATTTTTGCAGTTGGTTTGGTCATTGGCTATGGAGTGATTGGAGATGGAAAAAATCCATGGTCCATTCTCTCTCCGGACACTTGGTCAGAGATCATTGGAAAGCTAACAGGCAAATAAGCTTTTAACTAAAATTGAGTAAAAAGGAGAGCAGCGAATCGAGTCAATGACCCATCTAGCGCTGCTCTTTTTTGGAGAGATGTATGGCAAAACAAACAGTAAGCAAACGAACCAAACAAACATTAGCAGGTTTTGTGGTGGCAACGGCCCTAGCTATTGGGGGCTATTATTTTAATCAACCGACGGTAAAAGAAGCGACAGATCAGGTTGTTTCGGTGGTGACTAGTAGCCAACAAGAAACACCTAGTAAAGAGTTAGCTAGCTCTGTACTAACGAAATCTGCCCGTTCACAATTGGGAAATGACTTGGAATGGAATGGTGCTGGAGCCTTTGTAGTTAAGGGAAATCGCACAGATCTGGATGCCAGCGTGGCTAGTCAACCCTATGCGGATAACAAGACAAAAGAAGTGAATGGAAAGACAGTACCGACGGTTGCGAACGCCATTATGACCAAGGCAACTCGCCAGTACAGAGATCGTGATGCAACAGGTAGTGGCCTAACCGATTGGAAACCAGCAGGTTGGCATCAGGTCCACAATCTGTCCGGTGAGTATGACCATGCTGTGGATCGGGGCCATCTATTGGGCTACGCCTTGATCGGCAATCTCAAAGGTTTTGATGCTTCGACTAGCAATCCCAAAAATATCGCTGTGCAAACGGCTTGGTCCAATCAAGCCAATGATCCTCATTCCACCGGTCAAAACTACTATGAGACCCTGGTCCGAAAAGCACTGGATAAGAACAAGCGGATCCGCTATCGGGTGACCTTGATCTACAATCAGCCGAAAGATTTGATTCCATTAGGTTCTCATATCGAAGCCAAATCGAGTGACGGGACGCTTGAATTCAATGTTTTTGTTCCTAATGTTCAAAGTGGGATTAGCCTGGATTACCAGACAGGCAAGGTAACCGTCCATCAATAAGCTGAAAAGCATGGCTATTTAAGTTATTTTTAAGAATGGAGTGTTACAATGGCATACCTTCTTTAAGAGAAAGGAGAATGTATGAGAACCATCTTTCGATTTTTCAGAGGAATCCTTCGTATGGCTTGGAGTCTCTTTTGGGGATTTTTCTGGACTATTGCCATCAGTTTTCTCGTCCTAGTGGGGATCATCTATTTCACAGATTCTCCTAGTTCTGGTATGGATGGATTTGGACGAGCTGCCCAAAAAGTTGTCTATCAAGTCGGCAATTTATTTGGAGATCAGGGTTTTGCATCGCGCTTTGGAATGACACCTAGCTCACAGACCACGCAGACAGACAATCATGAGCATAGTGGGGCTCGCTGGGAAAAAGCGGAAGCAACAGTCTACCTGGATCCCAATATCAGTCAAACTTTTGTAAAAGCTTATCGGGATGCTATTGAGGCTTGGAACCAAACAGGCGCCTTTACCTTCAAGCTGGTTACAAATGAAAAAGAGGCTAATGTGGTCTTGACGGAAATGGATAACGCATCGGTTTCTGCTGCTGGAGAGACTGCCTCTCAGACCAACCTCTTAACCAACCGCTTCACCCACATCACAGTGCGTCTCAATCGCCATTATCTTTTAAATTATGTCTATAACTATAGTTATGATCGAATTGTCAATACAGCTGAGCATGAGCTAGGACATGCGATAGGGCTGGACCACACTGATGGAGAATCGGTCATGCAACCGGCTGGTTCCTTCTACAGTATTCAGGATACAGATGTGGAAGCAGTTCGACAATTGTATAAGGAAGAATAAGTTTTAAAATACTTTCTAAAAGTTCTGAGCCTCAAGGGGCTCAGGATTTTTTTGATGGCTCGTCTTTTCTTGTTTAATCCGTAAAAAGATAGTAAAATAGGGACATGATTATTTTACAAGCCAACAAAATTGAACGCTCTTTTGCAGGGGAGGTTCTTTTTGATAATATCAGCCTGCAGGTGGATGAAAGGGACCGGATTGCCCTGGTCGGAAAGAACGGAGCCGGCAAGTCTACCCTCTTAAAAATCTTGGTGGGAGAAGAAGAACCAACTTCAGGAGAAATCAATAAAAAGCGGGATCTTTCTCTCTCTTATTTAGCCCAGGATAGTCGCTTTGAGTCGTCCAATACTATCTACGATGAGATGCTCCACGTCTTTGACGATCTCCGTAAAACGGAGAAAACTTTGCGCCAGATGGAACTTGAGATGGGGGAAAAAACTGGGGCTGACTTAGAAAAACTCATGCAGGACTATGACCGTCTCTCGGAAGAATTCCGTCAGGCTGGTGGCTTCACCTATGAAGCAGATATCCGCGCCATTCTCAACGGCTTTAAGTTCGATGAGTCCATGTGGCAGATGAAGATTGAAGAGCTGTCTGGTGGGCAAAATACCCGTCTAGCTCTGGCCAAGATGCTCTTAGAAAAACCAAATCTCCTGGTACTGGACGAGCCGACCAACCACTTGGATATTGAGACCATCGCCTGGTTGGAAAACTATCTGGTCAATTATAGTGGTGCCCTTCTCATTGTCAGCCACGACCGGTATTTCCTAGATAAGGTCGCAACCATTACACTGGACTTGACCAAGCATTCTTTAGATCGCTATGTCGGTAATTACTCCAGTTTTGTTGAGCAAAAAGAGCAAAAATTGCTGACCGAAGCCAAGAACTACGAGAAGCAACAAAAAGAAATCGCGGCGCTGGAAGACTTTGTTAATCGCAATTTGGTGCGGGCTTCGACTACCAAGCGGGCTCAGTCTCGGCGCAAGCAGTTGGAAAAAATGGAGCGCCTAGACAAGCCAGAAGCTGGGATCAAGTCTGCCCATATGACCTTCCATTCTGATAAGACATCGGGCAATGTCGTCTTGACTGTAGAAGAGGCAGCCGTCGGCTATGACGATCAAATCCTCTCAGAGCCTATTAATTTGGATATCCGCAAGATGAATGCAGTCGCCATTGTGGGACCAAATGGGATCGGGAAATCTACTCTTATCAAGTCCATCGTCGGGCAGATTCCTTTTATCAAGGGGGAAGCTCGTTTTGGGGCCAATGTCGAGGTGGGTTACTATGATCAGACCCAAAGTAAACTAACGCCTCACAACAGTGTCTTGGATGAGCTATGGAATGATTTTAAACTGACGCCAGAAGTAGAAATCCGCAATCGCCTAGGAGCCTTTCTTTTCTCTGGGGATGATGTCAAGAAAATCGTCGGCATGCTGTCAGGTGGAGAGCGGGCGCGCTTGCTTCTAGCCAAGCTGTCCATGGAGAATAACAACTTCTTGATTCTCGATGAGCCGACCAACCACTTGGATATCGATAGCAAGGAAGTGCTGGAAAATGCCTTGATTGATTTTGATGGCACCCTGCTCTTTGTCAGTCACGACCGTTACTTTATCAATCGGGTGGCTACACAAGTCTTGGAACTGTCGGAAGAAGGCTCAACTCTTTATCTAGGAGACTATGATTATTATCTGGAGAAAAAAGCGGAGTTAGAGGCCCTTGCTGCAGCACAAGCAGAAGCTGTGCCTGTTTCTTCGACCGAAGAAGTCACCAGCAATGACTATCACCTGCAAAAGCAAAACCAGAAGGAACTCCGGAAAATCACTCGTCGCATTGAGCAATTGGAAGCAGAGATGGAAGAGCTGGATAAAAAAATCCAAGACATCACCGAAACTATGCATAGCACCAACGATGCAGCTGACTTGATTCAACTCCAAAGCGAGCTGGATCAACTAACTGTCCAGCAGGAAGCGGTCATGGAAGAGTGGGCAGAACTGTCAGAGCAGGTGGAATAGATGGAAGATCTTGGAAAAGTTTTTCGTGAATTTCGAATCAGTAAAAATTATTCGTTAAAAGAAGCTGCAGGAGAAGCTTGCTCGACCTCCCAATTATCCCGTTTTGAATTGGGGGAGTCGGATCTGGCTGCTTCTCGCTTCTTTGACATTTTGGACAATATCCATGTGACAATTGAGAATTTTATGGATAAGGCCAGAAATTTTCAACACCATGAGCATGTCGCCTTAATGGCTCAGATTATTCCACTTTACTATTCAAATGATATTGCAGGTTTTCAAAAGCTTCAAAGAGAACAACTTGAAAAAGCCAAACATTCCACCAATCCCCTCTATTTTGAATTGAACTGGATCCTGCTACAAGGGCTAATTTGCCAGAGAGATGCTAGCTACACGATGCAGCAGCGTGATCTGGACAAGGTGTCAGATTACCTCTTTCAAACGGAAGAGTGGACCATGTATGAATTGATCCTCTTTGGCAATCTCTACAGCTTTTATGATGTGGACTATGTCACACGGCTTGGGAGAGAAGTGATGGAGCGTGAAGATTTCTACAAAGAAATTGGTCGCCATCGCAAACTGGTCTTGATTCTTGCTCTGAATTGCTACCAACATTGTTTAGAACACTGTTCTTTTGAAAACGCCAGCTATTTTGAAGCCTATGTAGAAAAGATTATCGGGAAGAGCATCAAACTCTACGAACGCAATGTTTTTCATTATCTTAAGGGATTTGCTCGGTACCAAAAGGGGCAAACAGAAGAAGGGCGGCAGCAAATGCAGGAAGCCATGCATATTTTTGACGTGCTGGGACTGCCAGAGCAAGTGGCCTATTATCAAGAACACTTTGATAAATTTGTAAAAAATGAATGTTCCTAATAGGACAGTGATAAAGGAGATTTTATGAACCGACATGCGGTCCAATTAATTAGTCGTGGAGCTATTAACAAAATTGGAAATATGCTCTATGATTATGGGAATAGTGTCTGGCTGGCCTCGATGGGGACTATAGGAAAGACGGTATTAGGGATCTATCAGATTTCTGAGTTAGTGACAGGGATTCTCGTGAATCCTTTTGGAGGAGTGATTTCAGACCGTTTTTCTCGTCGCAAGATTTTGATGACGACCGACTTGGTTTGTGGTCTCCTTTGTTTGGGAATTTCTTTTATCACAAATGATAGCTTGATGATTGCGGCTCTTATTTTTGCCAATATTGTTCAGGCCATTGCCTTTGGTTTTTCTCGACCTGCCAATAAAGCCATTATTACCGAGGTAGTAGAGAAAGAAGAGATTGTGACCTATAACGCTCACTTGGAGTTAGTCTTACAGGTTGTTAGTGTCTGTTCACCTGTTTTTTCTTTCCTAGTTCTACAATTTGCCAGTCTTCATATGACCCTCTTATTAGATGCACTGACCTTTTTCATTGCTTTTGTCCTAGTGGCTTTCCTTCCGAAAGAAGAAGCTAAGGTGCAAGAGAGGAAACAGTTTACCGGGAAAGATATTTTTTCTGATATCAAGGATGGGTTAGACTATATCTGGCATCAGAAAGAGATTTTCTTTCTCTTGTTGGTGGCTTCCAGCGTCAATTTCTTTTTTGCAGCTTTTGAGTTTTTACTTCCCTTCTCGAATCGTCTATACGGGGTTAAAGGAGCTTATGCGACTATTTTAACGCTGGGAGCTATTGGATCTATTCTAGGAGCACTTGTTGCCAATAAAATTACATCAAGTATGAAAATTCTCCTGTTTTTACTGATCATGGCAGGTGTAGGAGTGTTCATGATGGGCTTGCCTCTTCCGACTTATCTTTCCTTTTCCGGAAATCTGGTCTGTGAATTTTTTGTGACCATTTTCGACATCCACGTTTTTACTCAAGTGCAAACCAAGGTGGAAGATGATTATCTGGGGAGAGTCTTGAGTACGATTTATACTTTGGCTGTTCTCTTTATGCCCATCGCCAAAGGTTTGATGACTTGGTTGCCAAGTGTCCGAGTAGAATCCTTTCTCCTGATTGGAGCTGGAGTTATTCTCTTTTCACTCTTGGCTCAGCTAGTAGCTAAGCAACTTCAATCAAAAGAACAGTAGGGATCCTTTGATAAATTTGTAAAGCATTAATTTTCCCAAATAGGGGACAAAATGAAAACCTCTTTCATGAACTGATACAATAGTTTCAGAAAATGAAGGAGGTTTTTTATGAATCGACATGCTATCCAGTTGATTGCTCGTGGGGCGATCAATAGAATGGGAAATATGCTCTATGACTATGGGAACAGTGTTTGGCTGGCTTCGATGGGGACGGTAGGAAAGACAGTGTTGGGGATTTATCAGATTTCTGAACTCGTCACCTCCATTCTAGTCAATCCATTTGGAGGCGTGATCTCAGACCGTTTTTCCCGTCGCAAGATTTTGATGACGACCGACTTGGT
>NZ_KV812858.1:87610-126878 GCF_001813525.1 Streptococcus sp. HMSC065C01
TCTTTTATCACAAATGATAGCTTGATGATTGCAGGCCTGATTGTTGCCAATATTGTCCAGGCCATTGCTTTTGCTTTCTCTCGTACGGCTAATAAAGCCATTATCACAGAAGTTGTAGAAAAGGATGAGATTGTGACCTATAATGCCCGCTTGGAGTTGACCTTACAAGTGGTCGGTGTTAGTTCTCCTGTGTTCTCTTTCCTTGTTTTACAATTTGCCAGTCTCCATGCGACTCTCTTACTAGATGCGCTAACTTTTTTCATCGCCTTTGTTCTGGTCGCTTTCCTTCCGAAAGAAGAAGCCAAGGTTCAGGAAAAGAAACGGCTTACGGGAAAAGATATTTTTTCGGATATGAAGGATGGATTGCACTATATCTGGCATCAGAAAGAGATTTTCTTTCTCTTGTTGGTGGCTTCCAGCGTCAATTTCTTTTTTGCAGCTTTTGAGTTTTTGATTCCTTTTTCGAATCGCCTTTACGGGGTCAAAGGAGCATATGCGACCATCTTAACCTTGGGCGCTATTGGCTCTATCATCGGAGCCTTGATTGCTAATAAATTTAAATCAAGCATGGAAATGCTACTTTTCTTATTGATTTTAACAGGAGTAGGAGTCTTCATGATGGGCTTGCCCCTTCCGCCTCTTCTTTCCTTTTCTGGAAATCTAGTCTGTGAGCTCTTTATGACAATTTTTAACATCCACTTTTTTACCCAGGTTCAAACCAAGGTAGAAGGAGACTATCTGGGCCGGGTCTTAAGCACCATTTTTACCTTGGCCATTCTCTTTATGCCTGTGGCTAAAGGCTTGATGACCTGGTTGCCAAGTGTCCGTGTAGAATCTTTTCTCTTGATAGGAGCTGGCGTCATCCTCTTTTCACTCTTAGCACAAGTAGTCGCCAAGAAATTACAAGCAAAAGAAGGTACATCAGCATAAAAAAAGCACCGATCGGTGCTTTTTTAGTTGTTATTTTTTTCTTCTATTTTAACTTCTTTCTTTTCTTCCTCCAGTTGCTTTTGAGTGCTCTTGAGTTCTTTTTTTAGGGAGAAGCCCTTTGAAAAATTAACCAAGGTCATGACAAATGCACCCAAGAGGACACAGAGCAAGATCAGAATGATCAAGGGCAATTTAAATTGGACCAAGAGGAAATTCACAGTGACTGATTGCATGTTTGCAAGGGAAATACCAGCAATCAATAAAATTAAAAGTAATAAAGCAATGTAGTGTAGATTATTTTTGTTCATCATTATCTCCTTATTGTTCAGCAGGGGCCTTGCTTTTCACATCAGCGTACTCTTCCGGCTGCTCTAGGCTTAGAATCTCCTCATAAGCCGGTAGGGAAAGGTCCTTGCCATATTTATTTTTTAAAGCAGTGCTCACTAGTCGATAGGCCAAATTGGCATTTCGGGACAAGATAGGACCGTGGAAGTAGCTGCCAAAGACGTTCTTGTAATGAACCCCTTCGCACCCATCTTCTTTGTTGTTCCCATTTCCATAGATGACCTTACCCAGCGGTTTTTCATCCTCAGCCAAGAAGGTCCGACCTTGGTGGTTTTCAAAACCATAATAGGTTTCGTTAAATTCTTCGTTATGGATTTTGATATCACCGATATAGCGGTTGTTGACTTGGTTGAGCGTATAGTGGCCCATAATGCCAAGTCCCTCAATGCGTTTGCCAGAAGCTTCAATGTAGTATTGGCCTAGAAGCTGAAAGCCACCACAGATAGCAAGGACTACACCATCGTCATCAATGAAGCGTTCGAGGTCTTCTTTTTTATCTGGTAGATCCTCGGATACAATGGTCTGTTCGTAGTCTTGCCCGCCGCCGAAAAAGGCGATATCGTAGGCATCAGGGTCGAACCGGTCTTTGAGAGAGACGATATCAACAGTGACATGGGCTCCAAGCTTTTCCGCAACGTACTTGAGCATGAGGATATTCCCATTGTCCCCATAGGTATTCATTAAGTTGCCATAGAGATGGGCAATACGCAGGCTGTAGGGATACTGTGCCTGATCAGAAGATTCTAGGGAAGTATAAGTCATTAGTGCATCTCCTTTTCAATCAGGTGTTCTTGGGCCAAAAGTTCACGGAATTCTAGCATGGCTGTATAGGTAGCTAAAATGTAAGCGTGAGGGGTTTCCTGTTGCTGGATGCGTTGGAAAACCTCTTTTAATTCAGCCATTTCTGTGATCTTTTCTGCAGGATAGCCAGTGACCCGAAGTCGCCGAGCAATCTCAGAGTGGCGCACCCCGCCAGCGTTGATCTCTGGAATGTCCATCTGAGTGATTTGCTCGAAGTCGGCATCCCAAATCCAGCTGGTATCAATCCCATCTGCATAATTCGCATTGAGGAGAACCGACAAGCTAAAGGGATAAGGGGCTAGTTTGATCATTTCAATGGCTTGGGTCGCACCAACCGGATTTTTAATCAGGACTAGGGTACATTCCTTATCCCCAATCTTAAAGGTTTCCTGGCGACCAAAGACAGCGCGACTGCGATCAAATCCTTGCTTAATCACTTCAGGTTGAACCCCAAAGAATCCAGCAACGGAAACAGCTGCTAAGGCATTATAGATGTTGTAGAGACCACCGATATTGATGTGGTAATCTTGCCCTTGGATCCGGAATTGGGAAGAGCGCTGGGTTAATGAGAGGAGATCCGATACGGCATAAGTCAGAGAAGGCCTGTGGAAACCACAGTGCTCACAGATATAATCCCCAAGATTAGCATAGGTATTGAGCTTGTACTGGAGGATGTTGTGGCAATGCGGACAGAGGATTCCTTCCGTATTGTAATGAGCTAGTTGTGGCTCTGATTTGTCAGTATCAAATCCATAATATTGGATCGGATTGGATAAGGTCTGACTATTAAAGAGAGGACTATCTCCATTTAACAGAACCGTGGCAGTTGGGACCTTGTGAATAGCATCCAAAATCATTTGGTAGGTCGTATAGATCTCTCCATAGCGGTCCATCTGGTCCCGGAAAATATTAGTGACCACAAAAAGGCTGGGCTTAATATAATCACAAATCCGAGAGAGGCTGGCCTCGTCAATTTCAAGTACCGCAATCGGTCGATTTGCTTTCGAATGCTTAGCACGTAAGAAGGTCGTTGTAATCCCAGAGATCATATTGGCCCCACTTGGATTGGTCAAAATAGGTCCAAAAGCTTCTTGGAGAATACCTACTGTTAGCGCAGTGGTCAGGGTTTTTCCATTTGTCCCTGTAATCACAACAATCTC
Source organism: Streptococcus sp. HMSC065C01 (assembly GCF_001813525.1). NCBI lineage: Bacteria > Bacillati > Bacillota > Bacilli > Lactobacillales > Streptococcaceae > Streptococcus > Streptococcus sp. HMSC065C01. The sequence continues at coordinate 90,847 of NZ_KV812858.1, forward strand.
ATAGTTTTTTGCCAGTTGACTGAGAATATCTTTATCAAATTTGAGGGCTACTTTACCTGGTAGGGTTGATCCCCGCCCCATCTTTTCTAGAATAGAGCCGGAAAGCTTTCCTGCCAGAAGGCCCAAGGTTGTATTTATCTTCATAAATCATATTTTATCATAAAAAGCATCAGAAGGTTACAGAAAAATCTGTTGAAACGTGTTATAATAAGATGATGTCTTTTAGAGAAGTGGTAGGTATGAGAATATGAATATTCAACAGTTTTCAAATCCACAATTTTGGACCAGTTTGTTCCCAAATTGGTGGAGTGTTATTATCAATATCATCGATATTGCCCTGGTGGCTTGGTTGCTGTATTTTTTGATCAAGGCCATCGTCGGGACCAAGATCATGATTTTGGTGCGTGGAGTTATTATCTTTTTCTTGGCTCAATTTTTAGCCAATTTTTTGGGTTTAACGACTATTTCTTGGCTGATCAATCAAGTGATTACCTATGGGGTTATCGCGCTGGTTGTGATTTTCTCCCCTGAAATTCGGATTGGCTTAGAGCGTTTAGGTCGGGCGACAGAATTTTTTACGACGAGTGAAGTCAGTCAGGAAGAGAAAATGGTACAGGCCTATGTCAAGGCAGTGGCTTATATGAGCCCACGTAAGATTGGTGCCTTGGTAGCTATTCAAGGGGCCAGAACCCTTCAGGAATACATTTCCACAGGGATTCCACTAGATGCGGAAATTTCAGGAGAATTGCTGATTAATATCTTCATTCCTAATACTCCTTTGCACGATGGAGCGGTCATTGTCCGCAATGATAAAATTGCCGTTTCTTGTGCCTACCTGCCCTTGACGGAAAATACCGGAATTTCAAAAGAGTTCGGAACGCGTCACCGCGCAGCCATTGGTTTGTCTGAAGTTTCGGATGCCTTTACCTTTGTGGTATCAGAAGAAACGGGCGGGATCTCTATGACCTATAATGGAACCTTCCGACACGATTTAACTTTAGAAGAGTTCGAGGCAGAATTGAGATCCTTCTTGGTTCCTGAAGAGAATAAAACGAGTAGTTGGAAAGAGCGTCTATTTGGGAGGGTGACAAAATGAGATCGAAAAAAGAATTTCTTTATGTTTTTGCCTCCGTCTTATTGTCCTTTATCTTGTTTATTAATGCGTCATCCTTTAATTTTCAAAATAATAGCAGCGCTAGACAAGTAAGTTCAGAGACCTACACCAATACCTTGACCAATATTCCGATTGATGCCAAGTACAATGACAAGACATACTTTGTCAGTGGGTTAACATCGGAAGTAACAGTCTTTCTAAAGGGTTCAAACCGGGTCGCTCTAGCAAGCGAAATGCAGCCGGGAACTCGGAAGTTTCGCGTGGTAGCGGATCTTCGTAAGGCCAAGGAAGGTACCGTTGAAGTGCCGTTGATTGTGGAAGATCTTCCGGCTGGTTTGACCGCAACCGTAGAGCCTCAGAAAGTTTCTGTAAAAATCGGGAAGAAAGCGAAAAAATCGTTTGCGGTCAGGGCTACGATCCCGGACAATCAAATTGTGGATGGAATAACGGTTTCGGATATTTCTCTTGAAACCACCAAGGTAGAAGTGACCAGCGATCAAGAAACCTTGAGTCGCATTGATCATGTCCAAGCGGTCTTCCCATCCAGTGAGATCATTAGTGGAAATTATAGCGGAACTATTTCCTTAAATGCAGTAGATGCCCAAGGAAATGTTCTACCAGGTTTGGTCAAGCCGAGTGAAACACGGATTCAAGTGACCACAAAGAGTAGCTCGTCTACGTCAAGCTCAAGCAGCTCGTCGTCGACCTCCTCCAGTTCAAGTAATTAGAAAGTAAAAAAGGTAATGAAGAATGGGTAAATATTTTGGGACGGACGGTGTCCGTGGAGAAGCAAATGTAGAATTAACGCCAGAATTGGCTTTTAAACTAGGCCGTTTCGGTGGCTATGTGTTGAGCCAACATGAAGAAGAAACACCCTTGGTATTTATTGGACGTGATACGCGTATTTCTGGTGAAATGTTAGAGCATGCCTTAATTGCTGGCCTCTTATCTGTTGGAATTCGCGTCTACAAGTTGGGTGTGATTGCAACGCCAGGTGTTGCTTATCTAGTTCGTACGGAAAAAGCCAGTGCCGGAGTGATGATTTCTGCTAGCCACAATCCAGCCTTGGACAATGGCATCAAATTCTTTGGTGGTGATGGCTTCAAATTGGATGATGATCGCGAACTTGAAATTGAAGCCTTGCTTGATGCTGCTGAAGATACCCTTCCACGTCCAAGTGCCCAAGGTTTAGGAACGGTCATGGAATATCCAGAAGGCTTGCGTAAGTATCAAGAATTCCTTGTATCGACAGGTGTCCAACTCGAGGGCATGCACGTAGTCTTAGATACAGCAAATGGTGCAGCCTCTACTAGTGCCCGTCAAATCTTTGCAGATCTGGGAGCTCAATTGACCGTCATCGGTGAAAACCCAGATGGTTTGAACATCAATGATGGGGTTGGTTCTACTCACCCAGAGCATTTGCAAGAGAAAGTCAAAGAAGTAGGCGCAGCGATTGGTCTAGCCTTTGACGGAGACAGCGATCGCTTGATTGCAGTGGATGAAAATGGAGAGATTGTTGACGGGGATAAGATCATGTACATCATCGGTTCTTATCTTTCAAGCAAAGGCTTGCTCGAAAAAAATACGATCGTCACAACCGTCATGTCCAATCTCGGCTTCCACAAGGCATTAGATGCGAAGGGAATTCAAAAAGAAATCACAGCTGTTGGAGATCGTTATGTGGTCGAAGAGATGCGCAAGTCTGGTTACAACCTTGGTGGTGAACAATCCGGTCACGTCGTCATCATGGATTACAACACGACTGGTGATGGTCAATTAACAGGAGTTCAATTGACTAAAATCATGCAAGAAACCGGCAAGAAATTATCTGAATTGGCTGCTGAAGTAACCATTTATCCACAAAAACTCGTCAATATCCGGGTTGAAAATAGCATGAAAGATAAGGCGATGGAAGTACCTGCTATTCGTGAAATCATTGAAAAAATGGAAGCGGAGATGGCAGGAAATGGACGTATTTTGGTACGTCCAAGTGGAACTGAACCCCTCCTTCGAGTGATGGCAGAAGCACCAACCCATGAAGAAGTGGACTACTATGTAGATACCATTGCTGCAGTTGTTCAAGCAGAAATCGGACTTTAACCTTGTAAAAAACATGGCTCGCAAATAGGCGAGCAGAGGAGGTATATATGAAACAGGTTCGTCAAATTGTATGGGCACTTGCCTTAGTGCTAACGATTCTATTCACAGCTGGTTTGACTAAAACAATACATGCTGCAGAAGTCTCATCATATACACAGACAGCACGTCTAACGAAAGACGGTAACACGCTAACAAATGGGAGCAAGGTGTTGACAAATGAAAAATTGTCAGCAAGTATTTATTTAGCCTTTCCAGATTCGCAAACTATTCAAACTGGTGATACCTTAACTCTTAGTTTGCCAAAAGAATTAGCCCTCTACACAGCACTGGAATTCAATGTTCTTGAGGAAGGTCAATCAAATGGTCAGACGGTGGGGAAAGCTGTCGTTGATACAGCTAAGAAAACAGTGACCGTTACCTTTAATGATTATTTCGCATCTCATCCACTCAACAAACGAGTTGCTCTTCATTTTGATGTAAAAGTCGATTCAGAAGTAGTTACAAAAACATCTCCAATCCAGTTTAAACTAGGAAATACAGATTTTTCATTGAATTATGAAAAAACAGCTGGAGAAGCTGGAGACTATGAGATGAAATACGGTTACCAAGATAAGTCTGATCCAACCATTATCAAATGGCGGATTCTCTTAAATGCTCGCCAAGATATGCTTCGTGGAATGGTCATTAAAGACCAATTCGGAGATGGTTTAACATTGGTTGAAGGTAGCTTACGCGCTGTTCGTTATGCTCCTGTACAAGGTGGGATTAAGAACGAAGCTCAGATATTAAGTCTCCCAGTTCTGGATAACTTTACTAAAAAAGCTGTTTTCAATAAGAATGCAGATGGAAAGACCACTGGTTTTACGATTGAATTTGGTGATAATTACAATTGGCCAATGTATATTGAATATTCTACGAAAGTGGCACCTGGAACGAAAGTAGGCGATATTGTCCATAATACATTAACATGGAAGGCAACCAATTTCCCAGCACCGCGTAGTTTAACCCGTGAAGTGCGATTGGAAACAGGATCTGGCGAAGGATTGGGTGAGAAAGAACAAACGCCACCGACACCTAGCTCAACCTCCTCATCAAGTTCTAGTTCTTCATCAAGCTCATCATCTTCAACGAGTTCTAGTTCTTCATCAAGTTCATCATCTTCAACGAGTTCTGGTTCTTCATCAAGTTCATCATCTTCAACGAGTTCCAGTTCTACATCGAACTCAACATCCACATCAAGTTCTTCATCGAAATCATCTTCATCTTCTGTTAAAGAAGAAGCCCCAAAACCTGGTAAGAAAAAAGTTCTTCCAAGTACAGGTGAAAAGATGACACCGGTGGTTCTTGTCATGGGTGTCTTCCTAGCAGTTCTATCGGTTGGTATTTTACGTGTAAGAAAAGATTCCTAAATCTATTCATAAAAGATCAGACCTTTGTCTGGTCTTTTTGTGTAGACTCGATTTGAAAAATCCCCTATTTCGTGGTAAAATAGGGCTAATGAATTTATAGTAATCGAGGTATTAGAAGTGGCTTTTGGAGATAACGGAAAACGTAAAAAAACACCATTTGAAATGATCACGATGGTCGTCATTGTGATTATGTTGATTGTAACGGTTGGTGCAATCTTTGCAACCGCAATTGGTGCTCTTTCTTACTAAGACGCACGCAGAAATAAAGGAAATCATCTATTTATGAGTATGTTTTTAGATACAGCCAAGATTAAGGTCAAGGCTGGAAATGGCGGCGATGGCATGGTGGCTTTTCGTCGCGAAAAATATGTCCCTAATGGCGGACCTTGGGGTGGTGATGGAGGTCGTGGTGGCAATGTCATCTTTGTAGTAGACGAAGGCTTGCGTACCTTGATGGACTTCCGTTATAACCGACATTTCAAAGCCCAAAATGGGGAAAAAGGAATGACCAAAGGGATGCACGGACGGGGAGCAGAAGATCTCTATGTTCGGGTTCCTCAAGGAACGACCGTCCGAGATGCTGAGACGGGCAAGGTCATTACGGACCTAGTTGAAAATGGACAAGAGTACATTGTCGCCCACGGTGGCCGTGGCGGACGTGGAAACATTCGTTTTGCCACTCCTAAAAATCCAGCCCCAGAGATTTCTGAGAATGGGGAACCTGGTCAGGAACGCGAACTCGAATTAGAACTCAAGGTCTTGGCAGACGTTGGTTTGGTTGGCTTCCCATCAGTAGGGAAATCAACTCTTCTCAGTGTCATCACTTCAGCCAAACCAAAGATTGGGGCTTATCATTTTACAACCATCGTGCCAAACTTGGGCATGGTTCGGACACCGTCAGGTGAATCTTTTGCTGTCGCAGACCTTCCTGGATTGATTGAAGGAGCTAGCCAAGGGGTCGGACTCGGAACCCAGTTCCTTCGTCACATCGAGCGCACCCGGGTTATCCTGCATGTTATTGATATGTCAGCGAGCGAAGGACGCGACCCTTATGAAGATTATGTTCAAATCAATAAAGAGCTTGAAACCTATAATCTTCGTTTGATGGAACGTCCTCAGATTATCGTGGCAAATAAGATGGATATGCCAGAGAGCCAAGAAAACTTGAAAGAGTTCAAGAAGAAATTGGCAGCCAATTACGATGAGTTTGATGAACTGCCACAGATCTTCCCGATCTCTAGTTTGGCGCATCAAGGTTTGGACAACTTGTTAGAAGCAACAGCAGAATTGTTAGACAAAACGCCAGAATTCCTCTTGTATTCAGAAGACGAAATGGCCCAAGAAGAAGTCTACTATGGCTTTGATGAAGACCAGCCAGCCTTTGACATCAGTCGGGATGACGATGCCGCTTGGGTCTTGTCTGGTGAAAAACTTGAAAAACTCTTTAATATGACCAATTTCGATCGGGATGAAGCGGTCATGAAATTTGCTCGTCAATTGCGTGGAATGGGTGTTGATGAAGCTCTTCGTGCACGTGGGGCAAAAGATGGCGATATCGTCCGGATCGGTAAATTTGAATTTGAGTTTGTAGATTAAGGGTGGTCCCGAGCGGATCAAGGATTCCAAATAAGAAATGAGGCTTTTTCAGTGGGAGATAAACCAATATCTTTTCGAGATGAAAATGGAAATTTTGTTTCAGCAGCCGATGTTTGGAATGCTGAAAAACTAGAAGAACTCTTTAATACGCTAAATCCTAAGCGCAAATTGCGCTTACAAAGGGAAAAATTAGCAAAAGAAAATCAGCAGAAGTAAATAGACTTGGAGAATACTATGGCAAAAACAATTCATACAGATAAAGCACCTGCAGCAATTGGACCTTATGTTCAAGGGAAAATCGTAGGGAATCTTCTCTTTGCAAGTGGACAAGTTCCCTTGTCACCTGAAACAGGTGAAATCATTGGAGAAACCATCCAAGAACAAACAGAGCAAGTCTTAAAGAACATTGGGGCTATTTTGGAAGAGGCAGGGACAGACTTTGACCACGTGGTGAAAACCACTTGTTTCTTAAGTGATATGAATGACTTTGTACCTTTTAATGAGGTCTATAAAACAGTCTTTACTACAGAGTTTCCAGCTCGATCTGCTGTTGAAGTAGCACGCCTGCCACGTGATGTGAAGGTTGAAATTGAAGTTATTGCGGAAATCAAAGCCAAATAACCATTCAAAGACAAAAAGACAGGGTGGAGAGCAGGAAACTGTAGGCCACTCTGTTTTATTTATGGGAGGAGAAAATGACAGAAAGTAAGATTCAACTGGTCATGGTAACAGGGATGAGCGGTGCGGGTAAGACCGTTGCCATCCAATCGTTTGAGGATTTGGGTTACTTTACCATCGATAATATGCCACCGGCGCTCTTGCTGAAATTTATTGAGCTCATGCGCCACAGCCCAGATAACAATAAATTAGCCGTTGTTGTGGACATGCGGAGCCGTTCTTTTTTCAATGAAATTCGCACCATTTTGGATGAATTGGACAATCAAGAAGACCTGGATTTCAAAGTCTTGTTCTTGGATGCCACTGACAGTGAGTTGGTAGCACGATACAAGGAAACCCGTCGTAGCCATCCATTAGCGGCAGATGGCCGTGTCTTAGATGGGATTACCCTAGAGCGCGAACTCTTGTCCCCTTTAAAAAATATCAGTCAAAATGTAGTGGATACGACTGAGTTGACACCTCGTAATTTGAGAAAAACGATCGCAGAACAATTTGCCAGTCAAGATAATCAGCCAGATTTTCGGGTTGAGGTCATGTCATTTGGGTTTAAATATGGCCTTCCGATCGATGCTGACCTTGTCTTTGACGTGCGTTTCCTTCCAAATCCCTACTACAAATTGGAACTTCGGAATTTAACCGGTCAAGATCCAGCTGTCTATGATTACGTCATGGATCACCCTGAATCAGAGGACTTTTATCGTCACCTCCATGACTTGATCGTTCCTATTTTACCGTCTTATAAACGGGAGGGTAAATCCGTTCTCACCATTGCTATGGGATGTACCGGTGGGCAACACCGTTCAGTAGCCTTTGCAGAGCGCTTAGCGCATGATTTAGAAAAAAATTGGCAGGTCAATTGCAGTCATAGAGATAAGGACAGACGGAAAGAAACGGTGAATCGCTCATGAGAAAACCTAAAGTAACCGTTATTGGAGGAGGAACAGGGATTTCTGTTATCCTCGATAGTCTGAGAAAGAAACCGGTCGATATTACTGCCATCGTAACCGTTGCAGATGATGGCGGGAGTTCAGGTGAATTGCGGAAGAACATCCAAAAATTGACACCACCTGGAGATCTTCGAAATGTGCTGGTTGCCATGTCAGATATGCCTCGTTTTTATGAGAAGGTCTTTCAATACCGCTTTGCAGACGATGATGGCCCTTTGGCCGGACACCCTTTGGGAAACTTGATCATTGCAGGGATTTCAGAGATGCAAGGCTCGACCTATAATGCCATGCAGTTGTTAACCAAATTCTTTCATACGACCGGCAAGATCTATCCTTCCAGTGACAGTCCCTTGACCCTTCATGCCGTTTTTCAAGATGGAAAAGAAGTGGTAGGAGAAAGCCACATTGCCAAATACACCGGCATGATTGATCATGTTTATGTGACCAATACCTTTGATCAAGAGCGCCCAAAAGCTAGTAAGAAAGTGGTGGAAGCTATTCTTGAAAGTGATATGGTTGTCTTGGGTCCTGGTTCGCTTTTTACCTCGATCCTTCCTAATTTGATGATCGATGAGATTGGGAAAGCCATCCTTGAAACCAAGGCTCAGGTAGCCTATGTTTGTAACATCATGACCCAAAGAGGTGAAACCGAGCATTTCACAGACAGTGACCACGTTGCCGTTCTTCATAAACATTTGGGAGAGAAGTTCATCGATACTGTCCTTGTCAATATCAATCAGGTTCCCGCAGCTTACATGAACAGTAATAAATTTGATGAATACTTGGTGCAGGTAGAGCACGATTTCAAGGGGCTGCACTCGCAAGTTCCCCAAGTGATTTCTTCTGATTTCTTGAAGCTGGTCAATGGAGGAGCCTTTCATGATGGCGAAAAAGTAGTCGAAGAGCTGATGCAGATCGTGCAGGTGAGAAAATGAGTTTTACGGTTCGTGTCAAAGAAGAATTATTGTCTCTCAAGCGATTTGAAAAGAGTGAATTGGCTGCCATTATCAAGATGTCTGGAAGTCTGGGGATTTCAATGGGGGGCTTGACGCTCTCGGTGACAACAGAAAATGCCAAGATCGCTCGCCATATCTATGAATTGTTGCATCATTTTTATGAGGCCAAATCGGATATTCGCCACCACCAAAAAACCAATTTGAAAAAAAATCGTGTTTACACAGTATTCTTGGATGAAAAGGTGGAAGAGATTCTTGCTGACTTGCATTTGGCAGATGCCTTTTTTGGGATTGAGACAGGCATTGATGCCAGTGTTTTAGAAGATGAAGTAGCCAGTCGTGCTTATCTTCGGGGGGCTTTTCTGTCGAGTGGTTCCATCAAGGATCCTGAAAAAGGGAAGTACCAGTTGGAAATTCATTCTGTTTATACAGACCACGCGGAAGGAATTGCCCTTCTCATGCAAGGATTTTTACTAGATGCGAAAACCATCGAGCGGAAAAAAGGAGTGGTGACCTATCTGCAACGAGCGGAAGATATTATTGATTTTCTAATTGTGGTAGAGGCCATGCAAGCCATGCAGGAATTTGAGTCCATCAAGGTCATGAGAGAGACGCGCAATGACCTCAATCGGGCCAATAATGCCGAAATGGCCAATATCCAGCGCACAGTCACAGCCAGTATGAAAACCATTAATAATATTAGTAAAATTGTGGATACAATCGGTCTAGGAAGTTTACCAAGTGATCTGCAAGAAGTTGCCTATATCCGGATGAACCATCCAGATTATTCCATCCAGCAGATCGCAGATAGCTTGCAACAACCTATTTCAAAAAGCGGTGTCAATCACCGCTTGCGTAAGATCAATAAGATCGCAGACGATTTAGACAAATAAAAAAGGCCAAAGGCCTTTTTTATTATAAACTAGTTGAGTGCGTTGGTTGGACTTTCTTATCTGGATAGATGTAGTTGATGGCATTGTTTACGGCTGTTGGAGCTTCCCCAAGACCTGTAGCGATGAGATCAATCTTTCCTTCGTAGAAGCAGCAGTCTCCACAGGCATAAATTCCAGGAAGGCTGGTTTCTTGTTTTTGGTTCACCTTGATTTTATGGCGTTGCAATTCTACACCCCATTCTTTCAAGTTTCCGATAGAAGATTTAAAGCCATAGTTGACAAATAAGTGATCAATCGGGATAAGTTCGGTTTCATCGGATTTAACTTTTGTGATTTCAAGATGAGTGGCATGACCATTTTCGCCAATCAAGCGGCTAGGAACAAATGGTGTTTTGATGCTGACAGAAGATTGTTTGAGTTCTTCAACGCTATGTTCCAAGGCACGGAAGTTGTCCCGACGGTGAATGATTGTAGTTGGAGCAATCTTGTCAAAAGCAAGAGCCCAGTCCACAGCAGAGTCCCCACCACCAAGGACGGTCACTTGCTGTCCTTCATATTGCTGGATATTTGAAACATGGTAGTGGACATTATCGAAGTCTTCAGCCCCCTCGATATCAAGAGCACGTGGTTTAAAGGCACCGCCACCCATGGCAATGATGACGGCTTTAGACTGATGCACTTGGCGAGAAGTAGTGATAGTGAAGAGGTCACCCTCTTTTTGAATATCCTCTACAGTTTCATTGAGGAAGATCGGTGTATCGAATCGTTTGACTTGCTCGATCAAGCGGTCGCTTAATTCTTCACCTGTTAAATTGGTAAAACCGGGTACATCGAGGATATTTTTTTCTGGATAGAGAATGGCTGGTTGCCCTCCAAGTTGAGGTAAGGAATCAATCAGTTTGACTTTAACTTGGCGCATATTGCCATAAAAAGCAGCAAACAGACCAACTGGTCCGCCCCCAACAATCGTAATATCATAAATTTCTGACATGGTATCTCCTTCAGGGTTTTCTATGTTTCCATTGTATCATAAAATAGGAAGAATGAAAAAGTCGGAAAAAAGAAATGGCATGAAGGCTAGGAAGGCTAGAAAAGTTTCAAAAGATCTTGACAGCATCTTTAAAGTGTGATAAAATAATTAAGATTTTAGGCTTGAAGGGAGTGAAAAATATGTCAAAAACAGTAGTACGTAAGAATGAATCTCTTGACGATGCTCTTCGTCGTTTCAAACGTGCGGTTACTAAAGCTGGTACTCTTCAAGAAACACGCAAACGTGAATTCTATGAAAAACCTTCTGTAAAACGTAAACGTAAATCAGAAGCAGCTCGTAAACGTAAAAAATTCTAATTGAATACAGAAACAGACTTCGGTCTGTTTTTTGTTTTTTCTCATCCATCAAAGACAAAAAAACCGACCTTCTAACTAGAAGATCGGATCTTTTTATCTGATTATTTGTTTGCAAGCAAGTCGCGGATTTCAGTAAGCAACTCTTCTTGAGTAGGAGCAGCAGCTTCTTCTTCAACAGCTTCTTCTTTTTTACCAAGGTTTTGTGCTTTTTCAGCAGCTTTAACGATAAAGAAGAGAACAGTTCCAATGACGATGAAGTTGATTACTGCGCTCAAGAAGCTACCGTAAGCAACACCGTTCCATGACAATTCAGCAATTTTATCAACACCAGCAGCTTTCAAAGCTGGGTTCAAAATAAGTGGTGTGATGACATCGTTAACAAGTGATGTCACGATGGCACCAAATGCAGCCCCGATAATCACTGCAACAGCAAGGTCAACAACGTTTCCACGAAGGAGGAAAGCTTTCAATTCTTTTAACATATCCTATATAATATGTCCTTTCATAATAATTTTTTACTATGATAGTATAACGGAAAAATATGCGACTGACAAGAAATATGCCCAATTTTTTTTAAAATTAGTGATAAAGGTTGAAAATCTTTTCTTTTATGTGTGAAATCGGTAGGAAAAAATTTACTTTTACTAACTTTTAGTATAAAATATAAAGTGATAATCTATGGTAAAATGGAGGCACTGTTTATGGTTGATAAAGAGCTGATTGCAGAAATTAAAAACAGTGTAAACATTGTTGAAGTCATTGGAGAAGTTGTTTCTTTGACCAAGGCTGGCCGTAATTTTTTAGGCCTCTGTCCTTTTCATGGCGAAAAGACTCCTTCCTTTAATGTTGTTGAAGACAAGCAGTTTTACCATTGCTTCGGATGTGGTCGCTCTGGAGATGTCTTTAAGTTTATTGAGGACTACCGTGGAGTCGCCTTTATGGATGCGGTCCAGATCGTAGCAGAAAAAGCTGGCATTGCGCTTCAGTACCAAGCAAGGCCGGCTCAACCAACGTCTATCAATCCAAACCAAGAACTTTATGAGATTCATCAGGAAGCTAGTAAGTTTTATCAGGCGATTTTGATGACGACTAAGATGGGGGAAGAAGCGAGAAACTATCTGCATGAACGTGGTCTGACGGATGAGGTCATCCGACATTTTCAATTGGGCTTAGCACCAGCAGAAGGAAATTATCTCTATCGAAATCTCTCTGAGAAATTCTCTGAGAAAGTGATTACCGATTCAGGTTTGTTTACAATCTCAGATGCTGGAACGGTTTTTGATGCCTTTCAGGATCGGATCATGTTTCCCTTGACGGATGATAGTGGACGTGTCATTGCCTTTTCTGGTAGGTTGTGGAAAATGACGGAGGATGGCAGTCATCAAGCCAAGTACAAGAATAGTCGCAGTACGCGATTGTTTAATAAAAGCTATGAACTCTATCATTTGGATCAAGCCAAGACGAGCGCCAAAAAGCAATATGAAATGTATATCATGGAAGGTTTTATGGATGTCATTGCAGCTTATCGAGCTGGGATAGAAAATGCGGTCGCCTCTATGGGGACAGCCTTGACACCAGAGCATGTCCAGCACCTGTCTCATTTTACTAAAAAGGTTATCTTGACCTATGATGGAGATAAGGCAGGGCTTGAAGCAACAGCTAAGGCCTTGGATGTCTTGCAGGATCTGGAGTTGGAGATCGTCCGTATCCCAGATCAGATGGATCCTGATGAGTACCTCAAAAAGACGTCCCCAGAAGATCTAGCTACCCTCTTGAAGAATTCTCGGATCAGTAAGGTTGAATTCTTGATGCACTACTGGAAACCCCAGTATATTGAGAACTTGCAGTCGCAAATTGAGTTTGTCGAAAAGTTGGCACCGATGATCGCCCAGACGCGTTCTATTACAGCGCAAAACACCTATATTTATAAGTTGGCCGATTTATTGCCGGACTTTGATTACTTGCAGATTGAGCAGATTGTCAATAATAGTCGTTTGCAACAACGGCAGGAGGTTCAAAGTGGTGGACGATCTAAAACATCGTATTTTTCAGTGGAGCTCTTGCCGAATCGTGGGATGACGCGCTTGATCAAGGCGGAAAATCATTTATTAAGTAGGATGAAGGATTTTCCAATGGTCCTCAATGATTACCGGTTGCGACCTGATTTTGCCTTTGACACGCCGGAGTTACAGATCTTGTATCAATTGCTCTGTCAAAATGGAGAAGTCACCTCTCAGGATCTATCCGAGCAGCCTGAAGGGGTCCAGCATGCCTGGTACCGCATGTTAGAAGAAGATTTGCCAGAAGAGATAGCAGATGGTGAGTTAGAAGAAGTAGAAGCGACACGGAATCGTGAGCTTCTTCGCAAAGAAAGTCAACAAATTGGAAATAAAGTGAAGGAAGCTTCCTCAACAGGGGATGCGGAAAAAGCTTTATTGGAACTCGAGCGTTTAATCGCTCAAAAAAGAAGAATGGAGTAAGAATGGCTAAAGAACAAAAAGATATTACAACATTGGACGTTCAAATTGCAGAATTTATTCGCAGCCACAAGAAAAGCGGAACTGCAACAGATGATGAAATTAATGACCAATTGGTTATTCCATTCACGCTAGATGCAGATGGGATTGAAGATCTTTTGCAACGCATTCAAGATGCAGGGATTTCGATCACTGATAAAGACGGCAACCCAAGTGCGCGTGTGTTGAACAATGAGGAAGAGCCAGAGTTGTCAGATGAGGAATTGCTTGGAAGCAACTCTGCTAAGGTCAATGACCCGGTACGGATGTACTTGAAAGAAATTGGGGTTGTTCCTCTTTTGACCAATGAAGAAGAACAAGAATTGGCTATCTTGGTGGAACAAGGTGATTTAGAAGCCAAACAACGTCTAGCAGAAGCCAACCTTCGTTTGGTTGTATCCATTGCGAAACGTTACGTTGGTCGTGGAATGCAATTTTTGGATTTGATCCAAGAAGGAAACATGGGCTTGATGAAGGCGGTTGATAAGTTTGACTACACCAAAGGGTTCAAGTTTTCTACTTATGCCACTTGGTGGATCCGTCAGGCTATCACTCGTGCTATTGCAGACCAAGCGCGTACCATTCGGATTCCTGTTCACATGGTGGAAACCATTAACAAGTTGGTTCGTGAACAACGCAATCTCTTGCAAGAATTGGGACAAGACCCAACACCTGAACAAATCGCTGAACGTATGGATATGACACCAGACAAGGTGCGTGAAATCTTGAAGATTGCGCAAGAGCCTGTTTCTCTTGAAACTCCAATCGGGGAAGAAGACGATAGCCATTTGGGAGATTTCATCGAAGACGAAGTGATTGAAAATCCAGTAGACTACACCACTCGTGTGGTTCTACGAGAACAATTGGATGAAGTCCTTGATACCCTGACAGACCGGGAAGAAAATGTTTTGCGTCTTCGTTTTGGTCTCGATGATGGAAAAATGCGGACTTTGGAAGATGTGGGGAAAGTCTTCAACGTGACCCGTGAACGGATCCGTCAGATCGAAGCCAAAGCCCTCCGCAAACTCCGCCACCCAAGCAGAAGCAAACCATTGCGTGACTTTATAGAGGATTAAAAATGTCCAGTGGACATTTTTAACGGCCACCCAAAAACCAAAGAGTGGCCAGGTCCGGGGGACCTTTTTAACGGTCGCCAAGAAATCAAAAAGCGACCCAGGTCCAGTGGACATTTTTAACCCGAGCCCAGAAATTCTATCGAGAGTAAATAGCAGAAAAAGGAAGTCATATGGCATATACAACTGAGCAAATTGAAGAAATTAAAAATAAAATCTTAAATGCTTTGGAAGAGGTAATCGATCCTGAGCTTGGGATTGACATTGTCAATTTAGGTCTTGTCTACGAGATCCATTTTGACGGTGAAACTGGAGCAACCATCATTGATATGACCTTAACGACCATGGGGTGTCCATTAGCGGACCTTCTGACAGATCAGATTCATGATGTTTTAGCAGAAGTAGAAGAAGTGACATCGGTGGATGTGAAGTTGGTCTGGTATCCTGCTTGGACGGTTGAAAAGATGAGCCGTTATGCACGGATCGCACTTGGAATTAGTTAAACACTCTATGTATCAAAACAAATCAGAGGTTGGGGCTCCCCTAACCTCTGATTTGTTTATCCCATTTTTTTTGAACAAGCATTTACAAATTCTTAGCAAATTTTCAGATAGAGTTGCAATCATCAAGGGGACAAGGTATAATAGCATAAATAGAAAATAAAGGAGATTTACATGAATCAGTATCCTTTGGTCTACTTGGACCATGTGACAAAGAATTATGGGCATGAAGTTGCTCTCATGGATGTTAGTTTGAACATCCAACCTGGCCGTATTATTGGCCTTTTGGGTCCCAATGGTAGTGGGAAAACAACCATCATTAAATTGATTAATGGTTTGTTGCAACCAAGCCTTGGAAATATCTATATTCATGGGCAATTACCATCCCCAGCTTCTAAAAAAGTGGTTTCCTATTTGCCAGATACAACTTATCTGAATGAAAATATGAAAATTATTGATGCTATTAACTATTTCCAAGATTTTTATGCAGATTTTAATGTCCAACGAGCTTACCAATTGCTCAACGATTTGCATTTGCATCCAAATCAAAAATTGAACAGCCTTTCAAAAGGGAACAAGGAAAAAGTGCAATTGATTTTGGTGATGAGCCGTGAAGCTGACTTGTATGTTCTTGATGAACCAATCGGTGGGGTTGACCCAGCGGCGCGTGATTATATTTTGCGGACCATTATTCAAAACAGACGTCCAAACTCTTCTGTCTTGATTTCTACTCACTTGATTGCTGATATTGAGCAAGTTTTGGATGAGGCCATTTTCATCAACCAAGGAAGAATCCTCTTGCATGAAAATACGACTGTTATGCGCAATCAACACGGAAAATCAATCGATGAGATCTTCCGTGATCAATTCCGTGTTTATTAGGAGGAACCCATGTTTGGTAAATTATTAAAATATGAATTTAAATCGACAGCTAAGTGGTATTTATTGATCACCCTGATCGCACTAGGTTTGTCAGTGATTACAGGTGTTATTGGTGGAAGTGCTACAAATGGTTTTGTGGATATGGAAACCAATAGTATGCAAATTATAACGGGGACTCTTGGGATTCTCATTTTTGGAGGAGTCATTGGTCTTTATCTTAGTAACTACTATATTATTATCCGTCGTTTCTATTCCAACTTATACGGACGTGAAGGTTACTTGACTTGGACCCTTCCAGCTAGCCCTCATGCGATCATTTTGTCTAAATTTGTGGGAGCTTTAGTAGCGAGTCTTTACTGCCTATTCCTTCTATTTTTTAGTGGTTTCATCACAATTATTGTGATGGGTGCTGTCATTGGACAAGACATCTCTCCTGTATTTAGTATTATCGCTGAGGCTTTTAGTCATTCTATTGCTTATTGGATTATCGTTTGGTGGATTTTTACCACAGCTTCAGGGATCTTCCTATTTTATGTATCGATCGCACTTGGCCAACTCTTCCAAAATCGTCGTGGATTTAAGGCTATTCTGTTTTTCTTTCTCTTGTGCATTGTTTTAAGTATCATCGGTACAGCAGTCAATCCATTAAAAGATTCATATGCTGTTGGGTCTGCATTGGTTTATGGAAATATTGATGAATTTGGACCTAACTTCATTCCAGGTCTTATCTATGAAGTCATCAAGATTGTTTCTATGTACTTCACCATTCACTATATCAGCAAGTACAAGTTGAATCTTCAATAATAACAGTAAATTGAGCAAGGAGCTTCCCGATGGAAGCCTTCTTGTTCAATTTTTTTCTTTTGCATTTTTGGCTACATTTTGATATACTAATTGTATTCGTTTTGGGGTCGTTACGGATTCGACAGGCATTATGAGGCATATTTTGCAACTCATCTAGCGGATGTAAAACGCCAGTTAAATATAACTGCAAAAAATAATAATTCTTACGCTTTAGCTGCCTAAACACCAGCAGGCGTGACCCGATTCGAATCGCTCGTGTTTGATGACAGGTCTTAATTATAGCGAGATACGATCTAGCTTGGTCTAGGAGTTAGATAAGAGATTGATAGACTCGCAGGTACAGGGCTTGAGTTATGTGTCATGTAGCTGTTAAAAGAAGACATAACCTATGGTTGTAGACAAATATGCTGGCAGGTGTTTGGACGTGGGTTCGACTCCCACCGGCTCCATATTTTTATGCATGGAAGATTACTCAAGAGGCTTAAGAGGCCGTGTTGGAAACGCGGTAGGCGTGTAAAAGCGTGCGTGGGTTCGAATCCCATGTCTTCCGTTGTTGAGACATCATTGTGTAGCAGTGGTGTTTTTTTGTACAAAAAAGAGTCCCAAAAATAGACAAGTGAGGGAGGAGAAGAAGTGATTGCACAGCTAGATACCAAATCAGTCTATACTTTTATGGAAAGCCTTGTGACCATAAAAGACTATGTCCACGTGGCTAAAAGCATGGGGTATGACGCATTGGGAATCATGGATATAGATAATTTATATGGTGCTTATGAATTTATCGAAGCCTGTCAGGCCCACAAGCTCAGCCCCTTGGTCGGTTTAGAAATTGGACTAGAGGTAGAGAATGAAACAATTCCGTTTCGGATGATCGCTCTGTCAACGAAGGGCTACCAGAATCTGATGAAGATGTCAACCGTCAAAATGATGGGGAAGAGCAATTGGGAGGATGTGAAGCACCTAACAGAAGGAGTAGCAGTCATTGTCCCAGCTCCTTTTGCTAGTGGAGCCTTGCCGCTTGGTCTAGATTACTTCATCGGAGTTTTTGCGGATACGCCGGTCCAAGAGTTTAGCCACCCTGTGATTCCTCTTCATACCGTTCGATTTTTTGAGGCGGAAGATGTGGAAGCCATGCAGATGCTAGCAGCCATCAAGGACAATCAAAGCTTGACAGAAACAGGGCCAATTGATCCTACAACGGTCCTTAAAAAACCTCAGGATTTAAAGAGTGATTTTGCAGAGCGCTTTCCGCAAGCTATCACAAATTTGGAAAAACTTGTCCAAGGGATTCAATATGACATTGATACCCAGTTGAAATTGCCTCGCTTCAATCCTCAGAAACCAGCTGTTGAGGAACTGAGAGAATTAGCCCAAGCGGGTCTTCTTCGAAAGAATTTGACCAGTCCGGTCTATCAAGAACGTCTGGAGCATGAATTAGACATTATTCACCAGATGGGCTTTGATGATTATTTCTTGATTGTCTGGGACCTTCTTCGTTTCGGACGGAGTCAAGGCTATTATATGGGAATGGGACGTGGGTCTGCTGTAGGCTCACTGGTAGCCTATGCCCTAGGGATTACAGGGATTGATCCTGTGGAGAAGAACCTCCTGTTTGAGCGCTTTTTAAATGTGGAGCGCTACACCATGCCGGATATTGATATTGATATTCCTGATATCTATCGACCAGAATTTATCCGCTATGTGCGAGACCGTTATGGGAGTTACCATGCAGCTCAGATCGTGACCTTTTCAACCTTTGGGGCCAAACAAGCCATTCGCGATGTCTTTAAACGTTTTGGGGTACCAGAGTACGAATTGACCTCCATTACCAAGCGGATTGGGTTTAGGGATACACTGACGACAGCTTATGAACAGAATCTAGCTTTTCGACAAGTGATTCATAGCCGAGCAGAATTTGAGCGTGGCTTTGAAATTGCTAAAAGAATTGAAGGCCAACCAAGACAGACATCGATCCACGCGGCTGGGGTTGTGATGAGTGACCAGGATTTGACGGATCACATTCCTCTCAAGTATGGAGAAGACATGTTTGTCACCCAGTATGATGCCCATGCGGTTGAAGCCAATGGTCTGTTGAAGATGGACTTTTTGGGTCTGCGAAATTTAACCTTTGTTCAGAAAATGAAGGAAGCCGTCTATGAAAAGTACCAAGAAGAGATCGTGATTGAAGCCATTGATTTAGAAGATCCAGAAACCTTGGCCTTGTTTGCTGCTGGGGATACCAAGGGGATTTTCCAATTTGAACAGGCTGGAGCCATTCGCCTCTTGAGACGAGTGAGACCCAATCATTTCGAAGAAGTGGTAGCGACCACCTCTCTCAATCGTCCAGGGGCTAGTGATTACATTGATAATTTCGTCAAAAGAAAGCACGGCCAGGAAAAAGTTGACATTCTGGATCCAGCTATTGAAGAAATCTTACGGCCTACTTATGGGATCATGCTCTACCAAGAGCAGGTCATGCAGGTTGCCCAGCGTTTTGCAGGCTTTAGCCTGGGAAAAGCCGATATTTTACGTCGGGCTATGGGTAAAAAAAATGCGGCTGAAATGCATAAGATGGAAGACGATTTTGTCGCAGGTGCTCTTAAACTTGGGCATACGGAAGAAAAAGCCAAAGAGGTCTTTGCAATCATGGAAAAATTCGCAGGCTATGGGTTTAACCGTTCCCATGCCTATGCCTATTCTGCCTTGGCCTTTCAGATGGCCTATTTCAAGGTCCATTATCCAGATGTTTTCTTTGATGTCATGCTCAATTATTCGAGCAGCGATTATCTGACAGATGCTCTCCAGTTTGATTTTAAAGTCGCGCCATTATCCATCAACACCATCCCTTACAGAGATAAGTTCCAGGATCGGAAAATCTACTTGGGAATGAAAAATATCAAGGGACTCCCGAGAGATTTAGCGTATTGGATCATTGATAATCGTCCCTTTGAAAGTGTCGAAGATTTTATTTTACGCCTACCCAATCAGTATCATAAATTGCCTTTGTTAACACCTTTAGTGGAGCTTGGATTGTTTGACATCTTTGAAAAAAATAGGCGCAAGGTGCTTCACAATTTGCCGAATTTGTTTGTCTTTGCCGATGAGCTAGGTAGTTTATTTGCAGATTCTAACTATTCCTGGACAGAAGCAGAAGACTTTAGCCAGGCTGAAAAATATGAGAAGGAAGAGGCCATTATTGGTGTCGGGCTCAGTACTCACCCATTGGTTGCGATTGGGCAAACGAGTCCCTACGAGATCCAACCAATTTCTCAACTCATACAAGGAGAGCAGGTACGCATTCTCATTGAGGTACAAAGCATTCGAACCATTCGAACCAAGTCAGGTGATCTCATGGCTTTCTTACAAGTCAGTGATACCAAGAAAAAATTGGATGTGACCCTTTTCCCTGAAACCTACAATCGATTTTCCTCCTTGATAAAAGAAGGTGGCTTTTATTACTTGACAGGGAAGATACAAGAGCGTGATGGGCGCTTGCAGATGATTCTAGCAGAGGCACAACTAGCGACCAATGAAAAGTTCTGGATCCAGTTGCTCGATCATCGTCAGGATAAAACGATTCTTTCTATCTTGAAAAAATATCCGGGCCCATATCCTGTGATATTACGCTATGAAGACGAGAAAAAAACTCTTCAATTGAAGGGCTATACCGTCCAGAAAAACAAAGAATTGGAAGATGAATTAAAGAATCTCGTTATGAAAACGATTTATCGGTAAAAACTGCGAAAAATACGAGAATTTTAGTCTTCTTTGTGTTATAATTACGTAGAATGTAAAAGAAAAAAAGGAGCAAACAACGAAATGAAACGTATTGCTGTTTTAACTAGTGGTGGAGATGCCCCTGGTATGAATGCTGCCATCCGTGCAGTTGTTCGTCAAGCAATTTCAGAAGGAATGGAAGTTTTCGGTATCTATGATGGATATGCGGGAATGGTTGCTGGTAAAATTCAGCCCCTTGACGCCTCATCTGTTGGAGATATTATTTCCCGTGGTGGTACCTTCCTTCATTCAGCTCGTTACCCTGAATTCGCACAACGCGAAGGTCAATTAAAAGGGATCGAGCAATTGAAGAAACACGGGATAGAAGGTGTTGTCGTTATTGGTGGAGATGGTTCTTACCATGGTGCGATGCGCTTGACTGAGCTTGGATTCCCAGCTGTGGGTCTTCCTGGTACGATCGACAACGATATCGTCGGAACTGACTTTACAATTGGTTTTGATACGGCAGTCACAACTGCAATGGACGCGATCGATAAGATCCGTGATACTTCATCTAGTCACCACCGTACTTTCGTTATCGAAGTGATGGGACGTAACGCTGGAGATATCGCTCTTTGGGCAGGGATTGCATCTGGTGCAGATGAAATCATCATCCCTGAAGAAGGATTCAAGATCGAAGATGTTGTTGAGAGCATCAAAGAAGGTTACGCAAAAGGTCGTACCCACAACATCATCATCTTGGCTGAAGGCGTGATGTCTGCAGATGAATTTGGTAAAGCTTTGAAAGAAGCTGGTGATGAAAGTGACCTTCGTGTGACTGAGCTTGGCCACATCCAACGTGGTGGTTCACCGACTGCGCGTGACCGTGTTCTTGCTTCACGTATGGGAGCACACGCTGTTAAATTGTTGAAACAAGGAATCGGTGGTGTAGCCGTTGGTATCCGCAATGAAAAAATGGTGGAAAATCCAATCCTTGGTAAAGCAGAAGAAGGAGCCCTCTTTAGCTTGACAGAAGATGGTAAGATTGTGGTAAACAATCCACATAAAGCTGATCTTGGTCTTGCCGAGTTGAACCGTAGCTTGTCTTCAATTTAATTTTATTTCATAAATTCGTTAACCTTGTCTTAAAAAGACAGATATATTTAAAAAGGAGTCATATATATCATGAACAAACGTGTAAAAATCGTTGCAACTTTAGGTCCTGCGGTAGAAATCCGTGGTGGTAAAAAATTCGGTGAAGATGGATACTGGGCTGAAAAACTTGACGTTGAAGCTTCAGCACAAAACATTGCTAAATTGATCGAAGCTGGCGCTAACACTTTCCGTTTCAACTTCTCACACGGTGACCACCAAGAACAAGGTGAACGTATGGCGACTGTTAAACGTGCAGAAGAAATCGCTGGTAAAAAAGTTGGTTACCTTCTTGATACAAAAGGTCCTGAAATCCGTACTGAATTGTTCGAAGGCGAAGCTAAAGAATATTCATACAAGACTGGTGAACGTATCCGCGTTGCTACAAAACAAGGTATCAAATCAACTCGTGAAGTGATTGCTTTGAACGTTGCTGGTGCGCTTGACATCTTTGATGACGTTGAAGTTGGACACCAAGTATTGGTTGATGATGGTAAATTGGGTCTTCGCGTTGTAGAAAAAGACCCTGCAAAACGTGAATTTGTTGTTGAAGTTGAAAACGATGGTATCATCGCTAAACAAAAAGGTGTAAACATCCCTAACACTAAGATTCCTTTCCCAGCACTTGCTGAACGCGATAACGACGATATCCGCTTCGGTTTGGAACAAGGTATCAACTTCATCGCGATCTCATTCGTACGTACTGCAAAAGACGTTCAAGAAGTTCGTGCTATCTGTGAAGAAACTGGTAACAGCCACGTTCAATTGTTTGCGAAAATCGAAAACCAACAAGGTATCGAAAACTTGGATGAAATCATCGAAGTTACTGATGGTATCATGATCGCTCGTGGTGACATGGGTATCGAAGTACCATTCGAAATGGTTCCAGTTTACCAAAAAATGATTACTTCTAAAGTAAATGCTGCTGGTAAAGTTGTTATCACTGCAACAAACAT
The DNA here is from genome assembly GCF_001813525.1 of Streptococcus sp. HMSC065C01. Classification (NCBI taxonomy): domain Bacteria; kingdom Bacillati; phylum Bacillota; class Bacilli; order Lactobacillales; family Streptococcaceae; genus Streptococcus; species Streptococcus sp. HMSC065C01. The sequence goes on from NZ_KV812858.1 coordinate 113,487, forward strand.
GCTTGAAACAATGACTGAAAAACCACGTGCAACTCGTTCAGAAGTATCTGACGTCTTCAACGCTGTTATCGATGGTACTGATGCTACAATGCTTTCAGGTGAATCTGCAAACGGTAAATACCCACTTGAATCTGTAGCTACAATGGCGAAAATCGACATGAACGCTCAAACACTTTTGAAAGAATATGGTCGTTTGAACCCTGCTTCATTCGAACGTAACTCTAAGACAGAAGTTATGGCTTCAGCTGTTAAAGATGCTACAAACTCAATGGATATCAAATTAGTTGTAACATTAACTAAGACAGGTCACACTGCACGTTTGATCTCTAAATACCGTCCAGATGCTGATATCTTGGCATTGACATTTGACGAATTGACTGAACGTGGATTGATGTTGAACTGGGGTGTTATCCCAATGTTGACAGATGCTCCTTCATCAACTGATGATATGTTCGAAATTGCTGAACGTAAAGCAGTTGAAGCTGGTCTTGTTAAATCTGGTGATGATATCGTTATCGTTGCTGGTGTACCAGTTGGAGAAGCTGTTCGTACAAACACAATGCGTATCCGTACAGTACGTTAATAGACAATTATATCTTAAAGCCTTGCTGGTTGGTCCGAAAGGATTGACCGCGAGGTTTTTCTTTTTCCTGTTTAGTATGACAAGAATTCTCACTAATGCTTACTTTCTCTTTTTTAAAGATCAAAAACATGGTATAATAAATAAAAAGGAAGGGAGACATTCATGCCAAGGAGAGATTTAATTAGAAATGTCATCATTGTCGGTGTACTGGTTTTGGCACTGATTTTGCTTCGAATCTTTGTATTTCATCCATTTAGTATCAATGATAAAATGGCCAATGCTTCTGTGAAAACTGGAGATCTTGTGGTAGCGACTAGAAATGCTCAGGTAGATCGCAGTGATTTGGTCTTATACAAGGTCGGTGGAAAAGAATACCTTGGACGTGTCATTGCCAAAGAAAACGACGAAGTCAGCTACGTAGATGACGTCCTCTATTTGAATGGACAGGCAACACCAGAACCTTACCTGAACAAAATGCTCAACAAACACTTAGCTGCTCCAACGAGTAATGGGTATTATACGGATGATTTCTTCTTATCAGAGTTAAAAGGGACCAAGGCTGGTCGTGTACCATCCGATACTTATCTTGTCTTAAATGATAACCGTGGAGATACAGAAGATAGCCGTGAGTTTGGTTATATCCATAAAAATCAGATCGAAGGAGTCGTGAATCTACGTCTCTATCCTCTCAATAAATTTGGATTTATAAAAGTAGAAGAATAGCCGAAAGGCTATTTTTTTTTATAAATATCAAAATGAACTAGTTTTTTTCCATTTTTGTGGTAAGATGTTCATTAAATAATTTTTTAGGAGGAGAATGCTATGCAGTATGCTTTGGAAATTTTACCAAGTTTGTTAAAGGGAGCAAGCCTCACCTTGCAAGTGTTTGCTTTCGTATTGATTTTATCGATTCCACTAGGAATCGTTGTTGCATTTTTGCTTCAATTGCGCTCAAAGATCCTGCATGGCCTCCTAACAATTTATATCTGGATCATGCGAGGAACTCCTCTTTTGCTTCAGTTGATCTTTATTTATTACGTCCTTCCAAGTATCGGGATTCGGATTGATCGGTTGCCTGCGGCTATTACAGCCTTCACCCTCAATTATGCAGCCTATTTTGCGGAAATCTTCCGTGGAGGAATTCTCGCCATTCCGACAGGTCAGTATGAGGCGGCCAAGGTCTTAAAATTGAGTTCATGGCAAACAATTCGCTATATTATTTTGCCTCAGGTGGTGAAGATCGTTCTTCCAAGTGTCTTCAATGAAGTCATGTCCTTGATTAAAGACACCTCCTTGGTCTATGCTCTGGGAATTAGTGATTTGATCCTCGCTAGTCGGACGGCAGCTAATCGTGATGCCAGTCTAGCACCCATGTTTTTGGCGGGAGCTATTTATTTAATCCTCATTGGGATCGTGACCATCATTGCTAAGCGAGTTGAAAAGAACTTTTCATATTATAAATAGGAGGAGAAGCATATGTTAGAATTAAAACAAATTTCGAAACGGTTTGGGGATAAGCAGATCTTATCAGATTTCAATCTTCTCGTTCCTGAAAAACAAATTGTCGCCATTGTTGGTCCTTCTGGGGAGGAAAGACTACTTTGCTTCGCATGCTAGCTGGTCTTGAAACCATTGATTCTGATCAGATCATCTACAATGGTGAAAACTTGCCTCTGGATGCCTTAGAAAAACGAAATCTTCTCGGTTTTGTCTTTCAAGATTTTCAATTATTTCCACATTTATCGGTCATGGAAAACCTGATCTTGTCCCCTATCAAGACCATGAATGTGACTAAGGGAGAAGCAAGTAAAAAAGCCATGAGCTTACTGGAGCGCTTGGGGCTCGAACAACATGCGGATGCTTATCCATTCTCTCTATCTGGTGGTCAGAAGCAACGGGTGGCATTGGCTCGTGCTATGATGATCGATCCAGAAATTATTGGCTATGATGAGCCGACTTCGGCCTTGGATCCAGAATTGCGATTAGAAGTTGAGAAGTTAATCTTGCAAAACCGTGAACTGGGGATGACTCAGATCGTTGTTACCCATGATATTCCATTTGCAGAAGCAATTGCGGATGTTCTTCTCAAGGTTGAGCCTAAATAGGAGGAGAGGATGAAACGAGTAATACCATGGCTGCTAGGTGTCCTTAGTCTCGTTCTTCTGACTGCCTGTGGACAGACAGTGAGTGATCCTAAAGTGGACAACTGGCAAAAATACCAAAAAGAGCAGTCCATCACGATTGGTTTTGATAATACTTTCGTTCCCATGGGCTTTGAACAAAAAGATGGGAGCTACGCTGGTTTTGATATTGATTTGGCCAATCAAGTCTTTGATTCTTATGGGATTCATGTCAACTGGCAACCCATTGATTGGGATATGAAAGAGACGGAACTGAAAAATGGGACCATTGATGCCATCTGGAATGGCTATTCGGCTACAGATGAACGTCGGGAGAGTGTTGCTTTTACCAAGCCCTATATGAAAAATGAACAAGTCTTGGTCACTAAGAAAGCCTCTGGGATCCAATCAGTCGATGGGATGAAAGAGAAACGATTAGGTGCCCAGACCGGATCGTCTGGCTATATGGATTTTGAAGCCAATCCTAAAATCTTAAAAAATAAGGTTAAAAATCAAAAGGCTACCCAATACCAGAGTTTCAACGAGGCGCTGATCGATCTTCAGAATGATCGGATCGATGGCCTCTTAATCGACCGTGTCTATGCCAACTATTATCTGCAGACGGAAGGAATTTTAAAAGACTACAATGTCTTTCCTGTCGGTTTTGAAACTGAATCCTTTGCGGTAGGAGTGCGCAAGGCGGATAAAACCTTGAAGAAAAAAATTGATGAAGCTTTTGTAAAACTCTATCAAAAGGGCCAATTCCAAAAGATCTCTAAGAAGTGGTTCGGAACGGATGTAGCAACAGACGATATCAAGTAAAAAAGCTAGGAAATGATTCCTAGCTTTATATTAAAGACAAAGTTATCTCAAAAACTTTCCTTAGGTGAGTACGGACGTCAGCGAACTTCTACGAAGTTCCATGACTTAGTTTTGAACCTAAAGTTTCAAAACTCCCGAGTGCTAGAAACACTAGTGTTTCTAGCACTTTTCTCACAGCGGAAAGTTTTGGTATACTTTTGATTCATTTTAAAAATTAGAAAATTTTTAGAGGATCAATTAACTTTTTTTATAAGGTTTGGCTGCTCTCTCAAGCTAGGAAATACTTCCTGGCTTTTTAATCTGTTTTATTTGTAATTTGATGGAAAATCTTTTGCCAAGTTTCGTGGCGACGCCAGAGACTGGTATGGATTTGACCGTCTAGTTCATAGCGTATGAGTTTGGTTTTTTGGCTGATGGACTCCAGTTCAAAGTTTTGGAATTGAACTTGGTCGCTTGCGAGAGCCTCTATTAATTCTGCCTTGTTGTGTTCGTGACCGGTATCGTCAATCAAGGTATAATTATCCGCTAGCAATGTATCAAACTCTTGCTTAGCATAGAGGCGTTTTTCGTAGGTTAAGAGTTTCTTTTCAACGTTTTCGATCAGCTCATCTTCAGGAATTGAGCTAGGTTCCACATGGACGTCAATGTCAAAGACTCCAAATTCTTCTTTTAGGAGATTCTCGACTTCTTCTGTGATCGCATGGCTTTCATAGACTGAAAGATCGGGATTCATCTCCAAGACAACGTCCAGATAGATATTGCTTCCGTAGGTCCGTCCGCGTTGGTATTTCACACGCGCAATCTTAGGGAGTTTTAAAATAGCTTTTTCGTAATCTTCGAGGAGACTATCGTCAAAGCCATCTGAAAGACTAAAGGAAGATTCCATAAAAATATCGTAGGCTGTTTTGAGGATAAAGAAGGTGATGATGATGGCTACGATTTTATCGACAATTGGATAGTTAAAAGCACTAGCAGCGATCGCGATCGACGTTCCAAGAGATGTGACGACGTCTGAAAGATTGTCTTTTGCGGCTGCTTTTAAGGCTTTGGATTTGGCTCGTTTGGCTAAGCGAAGATTGTAGAAATAAACGCCTAGCATGACAAGGGCTGAAACCACTCCGACGCCAGCACCGAGTGGATCAATGCTAACTGTTTCATTGCTGAAGATCTTTTGGAGGGTATCGCGTAAGACATCAAAACCGACATAAAACATAATGATGGAGGTAACTAGACTAGCTAGATCCTCAATTTTCCAGTGACCAAACTTGTGATCGCGGTCAGCAGGTTGGCGAGCGAGACGAATCCCGATGAGCAGGGCAGCATTGCTGATGATATCTGATAAGTTGTTAAATCCATCGGCTACCAAACTAGAGGAGTGAAGCAGATGGCCAGTAGCTAATTTTGCTGAAGAAAGTAGTAAATAGGCTAAAATACTGATGATGGCACCACGTTCGGCCAGTTTTAAGTTACTGTATGGTTTTTCCAAAATTTCCTCCTACAACCTCGGATATGAACCTGTTTTCTTTAAGCTACTATTATATCGTTTTTGGAAGGGAAATTCAAATGAGTCCTTTTTTAAAAGAAGCTAGGCAGGTTTTGTGGTATAATAGAACGATTGAATGAATGAGGAGTATGAGATGAATCCTTTATTGAATGGTATGAATGATCGCCAAGCAGAGGCGGTCCAAACGACAGAAGGTCCCCTCTTGATCATGGCGGGGGCTGGTTCTGGTAAGACACGTGTCCTGACCCACCGCATCGCTTACTTAATCGATGAAAAAATGGTCAATCCTTGGAATATTTTGGCCATTACCTTTACCAATAAAGCCGCTCGGGAAATGAAGGAGCGGGCTTATCAGTTGAATCCAGCCACCCAAGATTGCTTGATTGCTACCTTCCACTCCATGTGTGTGCGCATCCTCCGTCGAGATGCGGATCATATTGGCTACAATCGCAATTTTACCATTGTCGATCCGGGTGAGCAGCGGACCTTGATGAAGCGGATCTTGAAGTCCTTGAATTTAGATCCAAAAAAATGGAATGAACGGACTATTTTGGGGACTATTTCCAATGCTAAAAATGACCTGATCGATGAAGTAGCCTATGCTGCCCAGGCGGGAGATATGTACACCCAGATCGTCGCCAAGTGTTATGAGGCTTACCAAAAGGAACTCCGTCAGTCAGAAGCAGTGGACTTTGATGATTTGATTATGCTGACCTTGCGTCTTTTTGATCAGCATCCTGATGTGCTGACCTATTACCAGCAGAAGTTCCAATACATCCACGTGGATGAGTACCAAGATACCAACCATGCCCAATACCAGTTGGTCAAACTCTTGGCTTCACGTTTTAAAAATGTCTGTGTCGTTGGGGATGCGGACCAGTCTATTTATGGCTGGCGGGGAGCAGATATGCAGAATATCCTGGACTTTGAGAAGGATTATAAGGAAGCTAAGGTCGTCCTCCTAGAAGAGAATTACCGCTCGACTAAGACGATTTTGCAAGCAGCCAATGATGTCATCAAAAACAATCGCCACCGCCGTCCGAAGAATCTCTGGACACAAAATGAAGACGGGGAAGAAATTGTCTATTACCGGGCTAATGACGAGCAGGATGAAGCAGTCTTTGTTGCTAAAACGATTGAAGAGCTTAGTCGCGAAGCTGGCTACAAGCACCGTGATTTTGCCGTTCTCTACCGGACTAATGCCCAGTCACGGACCATTGAAGAAGCCCTACTCAAGTCCAACATTCCCTACACCATGGTAGGGGGCACCAAGTTCTACAGCCGTAAGGAAATTCGAGATGTCATTGCTTATCTGAACTTGATTGCCAATCTCAGTGACAATATCAGTTTTGAGCGCATTATCAATGAACCCAAGAGGGGAATCGGGCCAGGTACAGTGGATAAGATTCGTGATTTTGCTCAAATGCAAGAGTCCTCACTCCTGGATGCTTCAGCCAATATCATGCTCTCAGGCATCAAAGGAAAGGCTGCCCAAGCCATCTGGGACTTTGCCAATCTCATTCTTGATTTGAGAGAAAGATTGGACCAGCTGACCATTACAGAGTTGGTCGAAGAAGTCCTTGACAAGACAGGTTATATGACGGCCCTAACCAATCAGGGGAATTTGGAAAGTCAGGCCCGCATCGAGAATATCCAAGAGTTCCTGTCTGTTACTAAGAATTTTGATGAAAATGGAGAGATCGTCGAAGACGAATCAGGTGTGGAAACCTTGAGTCGCTTCTTGAACGATTTGGCTTTGATTGCCGATACAGATGACGGGGCCCAAGAAACTTCAGAAGTGACCCTGATGACCCTTCACGCGGCCAAGGGATTGGAGTTCCCAGTCGTCTTCTTGATTGGAATGGAAGAAAATGTCTTTCCTCTTAGTCGTGCGGCAGAGGATCCAGACGAGTTGGAGGAAGAACGTCGTCTGGCATATGTGGGGATCACGCGGGCAGAGAAGGTTCTCTTCTTGACCAATGCCAACTCACGTTTGCTCTTTGGACGGACCAGCTACAACCGGCCGACGCGTTTCATCAATGAAATTAGCTCGGATTTATTGACCTACCAAGGATTAGCCCGTCCAGTCAACACTAGCTTTAAGGCTTCTTATAGCAATGGAGGCGGAACGACCTTTGGAAAAGGAATGAGCCTGTCACAAGCCCTTCAAGAGCGCAAGAGACAAGCATCCCCAAGTGCTCTCACGTCATCAAGCCTACCTTTTGGCAATAGCAACCGAGCTGCTGTTAAAGAAAGCGTCGCTTGGTCCATTGGCGACATTGCCATTCACAAGAAGTGGGGTGAAGGGACTGTCCTAGAAGTCTCTGGTAGTGGTAGTACCCAAGAGCTCAAGATCAACTTCCCAGAAGTGGGTCTCAAAAAACTCTTGGCCAGTGTCGCGCCAATTGAGAAGAAATAAACTGAAACCAGTAAGCCTAGCTTGCTGGTTTTGTCGTTTTATAAAACTTCCCTTAGGTGAGGGCGGACGGTAGCGACTCCCTTTGGGATTCCATACCTTAGATTTGAGCCTTACGTCTCAAATCTACCGAGCAGTAGAAACAAATCTGTTTCTACTGCTTTTCTCACGGCGGGAAGTTTTAATGGTCATCGTTCTGCTTTCTCAAATTCTCTCATTTACTCTATTCACTGTCATAAATTAGGGAAATAGTAGGAGCAAGCCTCGTTTGCTGGTTTTGATTTTACAGGTAGCATGATATAATATAGTAAGAATAGAGAAAGAGGCATGCTATGAACGAAATCAAGTGCCCCAACTGTGGGGAAGTTTTTACGGTCAATGAAAGTCAGTACAGCGAACTCTTGTCACAGGTACGGACAGCAGAGTTTGACAAGGAAATTCATGAGCGGATTCGACAAGAGTTGGCATTAGCAGAGCAAAAGGCCCTTAATGAGCAACAAGAGAAGTTAGCCAAGAAGGATCAAGAAATTGCCCAGTTACAAAACCAGATTCAACAGTTTGATACTGAAAAAGAATTGGCCAAAAAAGAGGTGGAGCAAACCGCTAGCCAAAGTCTGCTAGAGAAAGAAAAAGAAGTGCAAGCACTAGAAAATCAGTTGGCTACCTTGCGCTTGGAGCATGAGAACCAACTGCAAAAGACACTCTCTGACTTGGAGAAAGAAAGGGATCAGGTTAAAAATCAGCTTCTCTTACAAGAAAAAGAAAACGAGCTTTCTTTAACATCTGTTAAACAAAACTACGAAGCCCAGCTTAAGGCGGCCAATGAACAGGTCGAATTCTACAAGAATTTCAAGGCCCAACAGTCGACCAAAGCAATCGGAGAAAGCCTGGAACAGTATGCGGAGAGTGAGTTCAATAAGGTTCGCAGTTTTGCCTTCCCAAATGCCTATTTTGAAAAGGACAACAAGGTCTCTGCGCGTGGGTCTAAAGGCGACTTTATCTTCCGCGAGTGCGATGAAAATGGGGTAGAGATTATCTCCATTATGTTCGAGATGAAGAATGAAGCCGACGGGACAGAGAAGAAGCATAAGAATGCGGATTTCTACAAGGAATTGGACAAGGACCGTCGAGAAAAGAACTGTGAATATGCGGTTTTAGTGACTATGCTTGAGGCAGATAACGACTACTTCAACACAGGGATTGTCGATGTTAGCCACGAGTATGAGAAGATGTATGTGGTGCGTCCTCAGTTCTTTATCCAGATCATTGGGCTCCTGCGTAATGCGGCCCTTAATTCCCTTAAATACAAGCAGGAATTGGCGCTTGTCCGTGAACAAAATATCGATATTACCCACTTTGAAGAAGACCTGAATGCATTTAAGGTAGCCTTTGCTAAGAACTACAATTCAGCCTCAGTCAACTTTGGCAAGGCCATCGATGAAATCGACAAAGCCATCAAGCGGATGGAAGAAGTCAAGAAATTCCTGACCACATCCGAAAATCAACTTCGACTTGCCAATAATAAATTGGATGATGTTTCCGTTAAAAAATTGACACGGAAGAATCCAACTATGAAAGCTAAATTTGATGCTCTGAAAGGAGAATAATCTTTGTATTCAGCTAAGAACGCTACCTTGTCCATGAATGGGAAAACCATGGACTATGTGACATTTGGAAAAGGAAAGGACCCTCTAGTAATCATACCAGGCTTGGGGGATGGGTTACAGACCGTTAAAGGAAAGGCACAACTCTTTTCTCTCTCGTATCGTCTACTTGCTAAGCGATATAAGATCTATGTTTTTTCTCGAATCAATGAGTTGAGGCAGGGCTATACGACGCGGGATATGGCAGCAGATGTAGCAGAAGCAATGGAGGCACTGCACTTAGATACCGCTTATGTTATGGGGATTTCACAAGGTGGAATGATTGCCCAATGGTTGGTGGCGGATTTCCCTGAAAAGGTTCAAAAGCTCATCTTAGCCGTAACCACTGCAAAACCTAGTCAACTTGCTAGAGAACGAATTGAGCATTGGCAAAAACTTAGTCAATCTGGAAATTTTAAGCATCTCATGCTGGATATTGCAAAGCATTCCTTCACGCAAAAGAGTTATCAAAAGTGGCGGTTGCTTTATAATATTATGGGTCGCTTGGGGCGAATCAAAGATGAAAATAGAATAGCCATTCAGTCTCAGTCTTGCCTGGAACATAATAGCCTGGAGGTCTTAAAAGAAATTCAATGTCCGACCTTGGTCCTTGGTGCACTTGAAGATGATGTGATCGGTGTGAACGATTCCAAGGAACTGGCAAAAGCGATTTCGGGTTGTCAACTCCTCATTCTTAAGCACTCTGGGCATGCTCTTTATGAAGAAAATAAAGCATTTCAAGAGGTTGTCTGTGAATTCTTAAACTAAAAAAGAGAGTGGGACAGAAATCGGTAATTCGTTAGAATTCGATTTCGTCGTCCCACCTCCGCACAGTTGAGTAGGGCTGTAAAAGCTGATGAAATCAGCGTAGTAGAGCCCACTCAACCACTGCGTCTTGCTCGACAATCCAAAAATAATTGAGAGGCTAGGACTTTTGTCCCAGCCTCTTTTTTATGTTAGTTAAATCGCAAAGAGATCGTTTAGGTTTTCTGCCATGGTTGGGTGGGTAAAGATTTGTTTTGCGATGTAAGTATAAGGGATCTTGTTGTCCATGGCCATGGTGATCAGGTTGATGATTTCGCCTGCAGCTTCTCCAAAGAGCGTCACCCCAAGAATTTCTTTAGTTTCTGGGTTGACCACGGCTTTGAAGGCCCCTCGAAGGTCTGCATTGACGTGTCCGCGTGGCATAGCAGCAACTGGCAATTCTTTAACAGCAACTGGAAGTCCTTTGTCACGTGCTTCTTGCTCGGTCAAGCCGACTTGGGCCAGTGGAGGAGCAATAAAGAGTGTTGTCGCATAATTGTGACGAGTTTCGAGATTGTAGCTACCATCGCCTGTAAGGTAGTTGAAGACAATGCGGAAGTCATCGAGTGACATGTAGGTGAATTGAGGACCACCATTGACATCGCCAACTGCAAAGACACCAGGGACGCTGGTTTCCAAATGACGGTTGACTTGGATCGCTCCACGATCAGTGACTTGGATATCTGTGTTTTCAAGACCAAGTCCAGCTGTGTTTGGTTTACGTCCTGTTGCGTAGAGAAGGATATCAAACTCGAAGTCTCCCTTATCTGTGACAATCGTTAAGCTGTTTTGGCCATCTTTGATTTCTTGGGTATGAACGCCTTGCAAGAATTGAATGCCATCTTCTTCAAGGTAGCTTTTTGCAAGAGCTGCAATACTTGGCTCGATCCGTGGCAAGAATGTTTCAGAAGCATCCAATACCGTTACTTGGCTGCCCAAGGTATTATAGAGATGAGCAAATTCCAATCCGATAGGTCCACCACCAAGGACACCCAGGCGTTTAGGTAGGTTTTCCAAACGTTGAATACCGGTTGAATCCACGGCAAATTTACTTTCAGCCAAACCTGGGATCGGAAGGACAGTTGGCACAGCACCAGTATTAATAATAATGGTTTCAGCTGTCAATTCTTCCTTTTCATCTCCAGCTTGAATTTCGATGACCTTGTTAGAAACGAAACGAGCCGTCGCGTCGATAATGTCTACACCAGTTCCAGCAATAGTTGCATAGTTCTTGCCATTGAGACGAGTAGTGACTGCATTTTTCTCATTCATGGCTTGCTCAAAATCCAAGCCTTTTTCTGCTGCGACGATTAAGGTCTTAGTTGGAATACAAGCGATATTGATACAAGTACCACCATACATAGACTTGCTCTTTTCAATCAGAGCAACTTTTTTTCCTTGGCTTGATAATTTCGCTGCGAGTGTTTTACCAGCTTTACCAAATCCAATCACAATAACATCATACATTAACATATGTTACACCTTCTTTCGCTTTCTATTGTATCAAACCCATTTTAAAAAGTCTGAAATCTGCTACGGTATTTTTTAGGAGCTCATGAGAAGGGGGAAAGAGGGACAAGAAGTCTTGTTTCATGGTATAATAAAGGGTCGGTGGCCCGGATGGTCACACAAGAGTTAGAAAGAGCAAATCAGATGGACGGAATTATCAATGTAAAAAAGGAAGCAGGCATGACCTCACATGATGTGGTCTTTAAACTGCGAAAAATCTTAGGAACTAAGAAGATCGGCCATGGGGGAACGCTGGATCCAGATGTGGTGGGAGTGCTTCCGATTGCAGTTGGAAAGGCGACCCGGATGGTCGAATTCATGCAAGATGAAGGTAAGGTCTATGAAGGAGAAATCACTCTGGGATTTTCTACCACGACGGAAGATGCCAGCGGTGAAATCGTAGAGCGGACCCCAGTGGAAGCGCCTTTAGATGCAACAGAGGTCGATCGCATGATTGCCCAGATGGTGGGAGAGATCGAGCAGGTACCACCTATGTATTCAGCGGTCAAGGTTAATGGACGTAAGCTCTATGAATATGCGCGGGCAGGAGAAGAAGTGGAACGTCCTGTCCGGCAGGTAACCATTTATGAATTCACACGCACCAGTGAGATTGGCTACGAGGAAGGTCTAGCCCGTATTCGTTTCCGGGTCAAATGCAGCAAGGGCACCTATATCCGGACCTTGTCTGTGGACCTTGGTCAGAAACTGGGCTATGCTGCCCATATGTCTCATCTGACACGGACCAGTGCTGCCGGTTTGTCACTGGCTGATGCCCTGACCTTGGAAGAAGTGGCTGAAAAAGTAGCCCAAGGAGATTTGAGCTTCCTTCACCCACTTGAAATTGGCACCGGGGATCTGGAAAAAGTAGAGCTGACAGTAGAAGAGGTTAGCGAAGTCCAAGTGGGACGCTTTATTCCAGTTGAGAGTGACTCCAAAGAGTTAGCTGCTTTTTACCAAGGAAAATTGGTAGCCATTTTAGAAAAAAGAGAAGAACTTTACAAACCTCGAAAAGTCTTTCTAACAGAAAGTGTGTTACAATAAATTCATGAATATTCGTACGATTACTACTGCTAACCAGATCCATTTGGAGAATGAGACAGTTTTGGTTCTGGGCTACTTTGATGGCCTGCATCTGGGGCATCAAGAACTCTTTAAAAAGGCGCGTCAGATCGCGGATGAAAAAGGCTTGAAGGTTGCTTTGTTAACCTTCCCTGAATCTCCTAAGTTAGCCTTTGTTCGCTACCAACCAGAATTACTACTTCATTTGCAGAGCCCTGAGGATCGGTTCCAAAAATTAAACGAACTAGGAGTGGATGAGCTCTTCCTCATTGATTTTACGACCGATTTTGCTTCTAAAACTGCGAAAGAATTTGTCGATCAATTTGTCAAAGCCTTGAGAGCCCGAGTTTTAATTGCTGGATTTGATTATAGTTTTGGCTCTGATAAGAAAACGGCCTCTGACTTAGTTGCTTATTTTGATGGTCAAGTGGAAGTCATTTCTCCTGTATTGGATCAGGGGGAAAAGATTAGTTCGACCCGCATTCGTCAAGCTGTCCTAGAAGGACGCGTCAAAGAAGCTGCCCGTCTACTTGGTCACCCTTTATCCAGTCGGGGAATCGTCGTGCACGGGGATGCGCGTGGCCGCACCATTGGCTATCCTACCGCCAATTTAGCGCCGATTGACCGGACCTATCTCCCATCAGATGGGGTTTATGTAGTTGATGTCGATTTTAAAGGGCAGACCTATCGAGGCATGGCTTCTGTCGGGAAAAATGTCACCTTTGATGGGAAAGAGCTTCGTTTCGAAGTCAATCTCTTTGATTTTACAGGAGATATCTACGGTCATACCCTGACCATTCATTGGTTAGATAAGATTCGAGAAATGGTTAAATTCGATGGGATCGATCAACTAGTGGCGCAACTAGAAGAAGATGAAGCAGTTTCACGAAACTGGGCCAAGGGGCTGGGACAAAAGTCCTAGCCTCTCAATT
>NZ_KV812858.1:126978-204204 GCF_001813525.1 Streptococcus sp. HMSC065C01
AATTACCGATTTCTATCCCACTCTCTTTTTTCGGGCCTCTTCTTGGGAAAAATGAAAGGGATTTCTTTTTTCCACTGAAATTCAGAAAAATCGTCTAGAAATCAAAAAAGCGCTTTTCAAGCACCTATTTTTTTTGTATAATAGAGTCAGATAGTTATATATAAAAAAAGAAGTGAACCACATGATTACATTATTTTTATCACCGAGTTGTACATCATGTCGAAAAGCTCGGGCTTGGTTAAAAAAGCACGATGTTCCATTTAAAGAACACAATATTATGACAAGTCCTTTGAGCAAACAGGAGTTGACAAGTATATTGGCCTTGACCGAAAACGGAACAGACGACATTATTTCAACTCGTTCAAAAATTTTTCAAAAATTGGATGTTGATGTTGAAGATTTATCTATCTCAGCCTTGATCCGTCTGATTGAGGAAAATCCAAGTCTCTTGCGGAGACCGATTATTTTAGATAACAAACGCATGCAGATTGGCTTTAACGAAGATGAAATTCGGGCCTTCTTGCCACGGAGTTATCGCAAACAAGAGTTACGCTCTGCCACTCTAAGAGCAGAAATAAACTAAGAAGTATGTCGAATGCAAAAAAATTATAGTTACCCACTGGACTTATCGTGGAGCACTGAAGAGCTTGCTTCAGTGCTTTCTTTTTTCAATAAAGTTGAAGAAGCCTATGAAAGTAAGGTAGAGGCCAAAGAATACATGGAAGCCTACCGCGCTTTTAAGAAGGTCGTACCTAGTATCGGAGAAGAAAAGCGTCTTGGACGGGAGTTCGAAGAAGTGAGCGGTTATTCTCTCTATCGTGCTACCCAGGCTGCAAAGCAAAAAGAGGAAGGATGGTTTTCTCTTGAAGAATAAATTAGAGTTTGCCAAACAAATCGTTTTAGAGGCTGGAGACTACTTGCGTCTTCATCTCCATGATGACTTGAAGATCTCAAAAAAGACTGGGCCGACAGATTTAGTCACCCAGATGGACCAACAGGTTCAAAAGGATTTGGTTGAAAAAATCACACATCGCTACCCAGATGATCGGATTTTTGCGGAGGAAGATGGCCTTCGTTCACCGATTTCAGAAGGATCCGTTTGGGTGATTGATCCTATTGATGGGACCAATAATTTTGTGACCCAAAAGGAAGATTTTGCGGTGATGGTGGCCTATTTTGAAGACGGAATTGGTCAGTTTGGCCTGATCTACGATGTGATGCGGGATCACCTTTTTTACGGGGGTGGAGAATTCCCTGTGTATCGCAATGAGGTTGAACTGACCCCCTTTGTGGACCAACCTCTGGAAAACTTTCTGATTGCTTCAAATGTCGGCATGCTTGAGAAAAATGACTGGGGCATGGCCGATCTTGGCATGGATTCTCTTGGCATTCGGGTTTACGGTAGTGCCGGTATTAGTTTTTCAAAAATTCTCTCAGGTGGGATTCTAGCTTATTTTAGCTACATCTGGCCCTGGGATTATGCTGCAGCTGCGATCATGGGGGACCAGTTGGGCTATACCGTTTTAAATCTAAATGGGGATAAACCCAATTACCAAACAGTGGAACCCATTATGATGGTTCCAAAAGTGAAGTTAACAGAAATTCAAACCTATCTTAAGAAAGGGAGAAGTTAAATGAATTTTCCCAATGGTTTTAAAGAAAAATACCAGCATCTTCTAGGTGAGGATGCTGCTGCTTTTTTTGCGACCTTTGAGCAAGAAGCAGTATCGGCCTTTCGGACAAATCCCTTGAAAGAAGCTCAAAAAGCATTTGATGATCCGATTCCCAATACCCCTTGGGGCCATTATGGAAAAGTCTCAGGAAAATCCATTGAGCACGCAACGGGTTTGGTCTATTCGCAAGAACCAGCAGCCCAGATGGTGGCACAAGTCGCTCAGCCGAAGCCAGGGATGAAGGTCTTAGACTTGGCCGCAGCTCCTGGCGGAAAAACCACCCAACTCTTGTCTTATTTGGACAATCAGGGACTCTTGGTCTCCAATGAGATCCACAAGGGCCGCTCGAAAATTCTTGTAGAGAATGTCGAACGCTTTGGTGCGCGAAATGTGCTGGTAACCAATGAGTCTGCCGATCGTCTGGCCAAAGTTTTCTCAGGCTTTTTTGATCTGATTGTACTAGACGCCCCGTGTTCAGGTGAGGGGATGTTCCGCAAGCAACCAGATGCCATGGACTATTGGTCTGTCGATTACCCTCGAGAGTGCAGTCTCCTTCAAAGAGAGATTCTAGAGGATGCCCTCAAGATGTTGGTTCCAGGAGGTTCCTTGGTGTATTCAACCTGTACCTGGGCTCCTGAGGAAAATGAAGAGATCGTATCCTGGCTCTTAGATAATTTTGATCTAGAATTGGAAACGATCGAGAAGATCAATGGTATGGCAGAAGGCATTGACTATCCAGAAACGGCGCGCATGTATCCTCATCTCTTTAAAGGGGAGGGACAATTTGTTGCTAAGTTCCGTTATCTAGGAGAGAATCGACCTGCCAAAATCCCTTCCAAAAAGGACCAATTATCTGCGGAACAAAAGAAATGGTGGCAGGAGTTTGCTAAGAAACACTTGAAGATTACTCTGGAAGGAGTCCTCGAAACCTTTGGGGACGAACTCTATTTGGTACCACTTGGTTTACCAGATTTGCGCAAAGTAAAAATTGCCCGCAATGGCTTGCACCTAGGGACCTTCAAGAAAAATCGATTTGAACCTAGTTTTGCCTTGGGCCTTGCTCTGAAACCGAGTGAGGTAAAAGAGACCGTTTCGATCACGCCTGAGGACTTTGTTCATTATGTTGCGGGAGAGACGGTTCAATTGAAGAAAACGCATCCAAATGGATGGTACCAGGTCCTGGTTGAAGGCAATGGTTTAGGCTTTGCCAAAGTGACCGGACAGACCCTAAAAAATTTCTATCCAAAGGGGCTTCGTTTTAGGTAAAATGCTGGGCAAAGAACCCGTTCTATGATATAGTGGAAGTACAGGTTTTTTTGAAAAAAACTTGTCAAAATCATAAGTGAAATAGTGAAATATCAAGGAGACATGATTTGAAAAAGTCTAAAAAGCTGATCCTAGGACTAGCGACGATCGCATTAGCAGGAAGTTTATCTGCTTGTGCTTCTTGGATCGATCGCGGAGAATCCATCACTGCTGTCGGATCGACTGCCTTACAACCCTTGGTTGAAGGAGTAGTAGATCGCTACATTGAAGAACATCCTGGTAAGATTGTAAATGTACAAGGAGGAGGTTCTGGTACAGGACTTTCACAAGTTCAATCAGGCGCTGTAGATATCGGAAATAGTGACTTGTTTGCGGAGGAAAAATCTGGGATCGATCCCTCTAGTCTGGTCGACCATCAGGTAGCCGTAGCAGGGACAGCCATCATTGCCAATAAAAATATCTCAATCGACAATTTGACAACAGAGCAATTGCGAAAGATCTTTACGGGTGAATATACTAACTGGAAGCAATTGGGAGGTCCAGATCTTGAAATCACGATTGTGAACCGAGCGGTTGGTTCTGGTAGCCGTGCTGTCTTTGATGCCATCATCATGGATGGCAAACAACCCAAGCAGGCCCAAGAGCAAGACTCTAATGGAATGGTGAAAAACATCGTTTCTCAAACGCCAGGAGCCATCTCTTATCTGGCCTTTACCTACTTGGATAGCAGTGTCAAAACCATGAAGCTTAATGGCTATCAACCAACCAAAGCCAATGTTGTCAACAATAACTGGCCAATCTGGTCTTATGAACACATGTATACCAAAGGAAAACCCAATGAGTTGTCTAAAAAATTCATTGACTACATGATGACCGAAGAGATCCAGCAAAAGGTTGTTGGTAAGATGGGCTATATCCCAATCAATGATATGAAAGTCACCCGTGATTTAAAAGGGAATGTGACAAAAAAATAAAAGAATTAGGTAAAAAATGAACGAAGTAGCAAAAAAAATGCTGACGAAATCAAAAAACTCCCGCCTAGAAAAATTTGGGAAAACCATTACCTTTCTATGTATGAGTTTGATTGTTGTCGTCGTTGCCATGATTTTGATTTTCGTGGCCCAAAAAGGTTTATCGACTTTCTTTGTCAATAAAGTCAATATCTTTAGTTTTCTATTTGGGAGCTCTTGGAATCCTGCTGCAAAGGAATTCGGAGCCCTGCCAATGATTCTAGGTTCCTTTATTGTAACCTTGCTTTCTGCCCTCTTGGCAACGCCGTTTGCCATTGGTGCAGCAGTTTTCATGACAGAAGTCTCTCCTAAAGGAGCTCGTTTCTTGCAACCAGCGATTGAGCTCCTAGTGGGGATTCCTTCAGTTGTTTACGGATTTATTGGCCTTCAAGTGGTCGTCCCATTTACGCGTAGTCTCTTTGGTGGGACTGGTTTTGGGATCCTCTCAGGGGTCTTTGTCCTCTTTGTTATGATCCTGCCAACTGTTACCTTTATGACGACCGATAGCCTCCGAGCTGTGCCCCGTCATTATCGGGAAGCTAGTATGGCTATGGGTGCGACACGCTGGCAAACCATTTGGCATGTCACGCTCAAGGCAGCTCGCTCTGGAATCTTTACAGCGGTTGTCTTTGGTATGGCGCGTGCCTTCGGGGAAGCCTTGGCGATCCAGATGGTGGTCGGAAACTCAGCAGTGGTACCAACCTCGCTCACAACACCAGCTTCCACCCTCACCTCTATTTTGACCATGGGAATCGGAAATACCGTCATGGGTACGGTCAATAACAATGTTCTTTGGTCACTTGCCTTGGTATTGCTCCTCATGAGTCTTGCCTTTAACAGTGTGATTAAACTGATTACGAAAGAAAGAGGTAAGAAGAACTATGCACGCTAAACGAATGGATAAAATTGCCACAGGAGTGCTGTATGCTATTTCAGGGATCATCGTTGCGATTCTTGCCTCATTGATCCTTTATATCTTGGTCCGTGGCTTGCCCCATGTATCTTGGCACTTCTTGACTGGGAAATCTTCTTCTTACCAAGCAGGAGGAGGGATCGGAATTCAATTGTATAATTCCTTCTTCCTCTTGGTCATTACCTTGGTGATTTCCTTCCCACTTTCTCTTGGAGCTGGGATTTACCTCTCTGAGTACGCTAAAAAAGGTCGTTTGACCAATTTGGTTCGTACCTGTATTGAGATCTTGTCTTCTTTGCCATCTGTCGTTGTAGGTCTCTTTGGTTACCTGGTCTTCGTTGTCCAGTTCAAATACGGATTTTCGATCATTTCAGGGGCCTTGGCCTTGACCGTCTTTAACCTGCCACAGATGACCCGCAATATCGAAGATAGCTTGCAGCACGTTCACCATACACAGCGCGAAGCAGGTCTAGCACTGGGCTTGTCTCGCTGGGAAACTGTGATTCATGTCGTGGTACCAGAAGCTCTTCCAAGTATTATCACTGGGGTCGTCTTAGCCTCAGGACGGATCTTTGGGGAAGCTGCTGCCTTGATCTATACTGCAGGTCAATCGGCTCCAGCCCTTGATTGGTCAAACTGGAATATCTTTAGTGTGACCAGTCCGATTTCGATCTTCCGTCAGGCTGAAACCTTGGCTGTCCATATCTGGAAGGTCAACAGTGAAGGAACTATTCCAGACTCGATCGAAGTCTCAGCCGGTTCTGCCGCAGTTCTTTTGATCTTTATCTTGATCTTTAACTTTGGAGCGCGCAAACTCGGAAGTTACCTCCATAAAAAACTAACATCTGCTTAAAGGAGAAGAAATGTCAAAATACAATTGGGATGAGAGACACATCATTACTTTTCCTGAAGAAAAGGTGGTCCTATCGACCAAAGATTTGCATGTCTATTATGGAACGAACGAGTCCATTAAAGGCGTTGACATGCAGTTTGAAAAGAATAAGATTACAGCCTTGATCGGTCCCTCAGGATCTGGGAAATCAACCTACCTCCGTAGTTTGAACCGGATGAATGATACCATTGATATTGCGCGTGTAACGGGTGAAATTTGGTATGAAGGAATCGATGTTAATCGTCCAGATATCAATGTTTATGAAATGCGCAAGCACATTGGGATGGTTTTCCAACGGCCCAATCCTTTTGCCAAATCGATTTATAAAAACATTACCTTCCCGCATGAACGCGCTGGGGTGAAAGACAAGAAGATTTTGGACGAATTGGTCGAAACTTCTTTGAAGCAGGCAGCCCTATGGGATCAGGTCAAGGATGATCTTCATAAATCAGCCCTGACACTTTCAGGTGGCCAACAGCAACGACTTTGTATCGCACGGGCCATCTCTGTGAAGCCAGATATCTTACTCATGGATGAGCCAGCTTCAGCGCTTGATCCGATCGCGACAGCGCAATTAGAAGAAACCATGCTTGAGTTGAAGAAGGATTATACCATTGTCATCGTGACCCACAGCATGCAACAAGCAGCCCGTGCTAGTGATTATACTGGTTTCTTCTACCTTGGAAACCTCATCGAGTACGATAAGACTTCGAATATTTTCCAAAATGCGAAATTGCAATCGACTAACGATTATGTATCGGGTCACTTTGGATAAAGTAAAATGACAACAAAAAGGAAAATAGAATGACAGAACCAATTTTGCAAGTCAAGGACTTGTCGGTTTATTACAATAAAAAGAAGGCTCTAAATAGCGTCTCCTTGGACTTTGCTCCAAAGGAGATTACAGCCTTGATTGGTCCTTCAGGATCAGGGAAATCTACCCTTTTAAAAGCCATTAACCGCATGGGCGACCTCAACCATGAGGTCACCACAACAGGAACCATCCTCTACAATGGACATAATATCTACGGACCACGGACCGATACGGTCGAATTGCGTAAGGAAATCGGAATGGTCTTCCAACAGCCCAATCCTTTCCCAATGTCCATTTATGATAATGTGACCTATGGATTGATGATTAATGGTGTCAAGGACAAGGCTGTCTTGGATGAAGCAGTTGAAACCTCTTTGAAACGCGCGTCCATCTGGGATGAAGTCAAGGATCGCTTGCATGATTCAGCTATCGGGCTTTCCGGTGGTCAGCAGCAGCGGGTCTGTGTGGCGCGGGTTCTTGCGACCAGTCCAAAGATTATTCTTTTGGATGAGCCTACTTCAGCGCTAGACCCGATTTCAGCTGGGAAGATTGAAGAAACCTTGTATGGACTAAAAGACCGTTACACCATGCTCTTGGTGACGCGCTCCATGCAACAAGCGAGTCGGATTTCCGATAAAACTGCCTTTTTCTTGGATGGCGATTTGATTGAGTACAATGATACCAATGAAATGTTCTTGAACCCAACTAAGAAAGAAACAGAAGACTATGTCTCTGGTAAATTTGGATAGGAAGAAAATAAAATGTTACGAGTTCAATTTGAAGAAGATTTAGAAAAGTTGCATAACCAGTTTTATGCAATGGGAAATGAAGTGTTGAGTCAGATCAACCGTACGGTTCGTGCTTTCGTGACCCATGACCGTGAATTGGCCCGTCAGGTCATCGAAGATGATGCGGAGATCAACGAATACGAAGTGAAGCTAGAGCGTAAGTCTTTTGAGATTATCGCCCTTCAACAGCCCGTTTCACAAGACCTTCGTGTCGTGATGACCGTCTTAAAAGCAGTCTCTGACTTGGAGCGGATGGGGGACCACGCAGTATCGATTGCCAAGGCAACGATTCGCATGAAAGGGGAAGTCCGTATCCAATCTGTTGAGGAAGAAATCAGCAAGATGGGCCGTGAGGTCAAAGATTTTGTCGAAGCGACACTAGATGTTTACCTCAAAGGCGATGTGGATTTGGCCTATGAAGTTGCTTCACGAGATGAAGTCATCAACCATTACTTCGATAGCATCCAAGAATTAGCAACAGAAGAAATTCGGAAAAATCCAGAGTCCATCGTGACTGGTCGTGATTATTTCCAAGTGATCAACTTCTTGGAACGCATCGGAGATTATGCAAAAAATATCTGTGAATGGGTAGTTTACTTTGAAACAGGTAAAATTATCGAAATGTAAGATCAGGACGTCTTTCCGATCTCAGACAGGCATTCTCATGCTTGTCTTTTCTTTTATTTTGACTTTGTGATAAAATAGTTTTATTAGGGCTTTTGATTGGAAAGCATGGAAAATAAAAAGGAGGAAATTATGCAAGCAGTTGCACATTTTATTGATACATTTGTACCTGAGCACTACGATCTATTCTTGGATTTGAACCGCTCTAGTAAAACTTTCTCAGGGAAAGTGACCATTAACGGAGAAGCAAAAGAGACTCGTATCTCGCTTCACCAAAAGGATTTGACCATCGAAACAGTAGAAGTAGCAGGTCAAGCTCGTCCATTTACGGTTGATGATGCCAATGAAGCAGTTTATGTTGAATTGGAAGGCACAGGTCAAGTGACAGTTACCCTGACCTATTCTGGTAAGATCACAGACAATATGACTGGGATTTACCCATCTTACTACAGCATTGATGGCGTGAAGAAGGAAGTCCTCTCTACTCAGTTTGAGAGCCATTTTGCTCGTGAAGCTTTTCCAAGTGTGGACGAGCCTGAAGCCAAAGCAACTTTCGATCTTTCTTTGAAATTTGACCAAGAAGAAGGTGAAATTGCCCTTTCAAATATGCCTGAAATCGATGTAGAAAACCGCAAAGAAACAGGAATTTGGAAATTTGCTACGACTCCACGGATGTCTTCTTACCTCCTTGCCTTTGCAGCTGGAGATCTTCAAGGAGTGACAGCTAAGACTAAGAATGGAACCCTTGTCGGAGTCTATTCAACAAAAGCTCACCCATTAGAAAACTTAGATTTCTCTTTAGATATTGCCGTTCGTGCTATTGAATTCTACGAAGACTACTATGGCGTGAAGTATCCAATCCCTCAATCTCTTCATATCGCCCTTCCAGACTTCTCTTCAGGTGCGATGGAAAACTGGGGCTTGGTAACCTACCGTGAAGTCTACCTTCTTGTTGATGAGAATTCGACTGCCCAAAGCCGTCAAACAGTAGCCTTAGTGGTGGCTCACGAGTTGGCTCACCAATGGTTCGGAAACCTGGTGACCATGAAATGGTGGGATGACCTCTGGTTGAATGAAAGCTTCGCCAATATGATGGAATATGTCAGCTTGGATGCTATCGAACCAAGCTGGAATATCTTCGAAGACTTCCAAACAACCGGTGTGCCTGCTGCCTTGAAACGCGATGCTACAGATGGCGTTCAATCCGTCCATGTGGAAGTCAAACACCCTGATGAGATCAACACCCTCTTTGACCCAGCAATTGTTTACGCCAAGGGTAGCCGTCTCATGCACATGCTTCGCCGTTGGTTAGGCGATGACGCCTTCCGTAAAGGCTTGAAGATCTACTTTGAAAAACACCAATACAGCAATACCATCGGTCGTGACCTTTGGGATGCTCTTGGGCAGGCTTCAGGTCGTGATGTCGCAGCCTTTATGGATTCATGGTTGGAGCAACCAGGATACCCTGTTGTCTCAGCTTCTGTGGAGAACGATACCTTGATCATCCGTCAAGAGCAGTTCTTCATCGGAGAAAGAGAAGAAAAAGGTCGCAAGTGGGTTGTTCCTTTAAATAGCAACTGGACAGGTATTCCAGATACTTTGGAAACTGAAGTCTTAGAAATTCCAAACTACAGTGCCTTGAAAGCAGCTAACAGCGGAGCTCTTCGCTTCAATACAGAAAATACAGCTCATTATATCAGTGACTACCGTGGGGAATTGTTGGAAGACATCCTTGCTGAACTTGCTAGCTTGGATAGCACTTCGAAACTACAAGTGGTTCAAGAACGCCGTCTCTTAGCGGAAAGTGGTCAAATTTCTTATGCAAGCCTCTTGCCAGTGATTGAACACTTGACAGAAGAAAGTTCCTACTTGGTTGTTTCAGCTGTTTCGAGCGTCTTAGCTGGAATCAGTCTCTTTGTGGATGAAGGAACTGAAACAGAAGCGGCCTTCCATGAGTTGTTGAAACGCCTGAACCGTTACAACTTTGAACGCTTGGGTCTAGAAGCTAAGCCTGGTGAAACAGAAGAAGACGAAAAAGTTCGTCAACTAATGATTGCTAATATGATCAAGGCCAATGATGAAGCTGCAAAAGCTCAAGCGAGCGCTATCTTTGAAGCGCATGCAGATGATTTGGAAAAACTTCCAGCGGCCATCCGTTTGCAAATCTTGGTCAACCAAATCAAGCACCAGGAAACCAAGGAGCTTAGCCAACAATACCTGGATACTTATGTTAAGACAGTTGATGGAAACTTTAAACGCCAGTTGGCGGCTGCACTTTCTTATACCAAGGATAAGGAAACTTTGGAAGCTCTATTGAAGGAGTGGAAGAACAAGGATGTGGTGAAACCTCAGGACTTGGCTATGAGCTGGTATTACAACTTCTTGCATGATGACTTTACCCAAGGTAGAACCTGGACTTGGGCGCGTGAAAACTGGGATTGGATCAAGAAAGCCCTCGGTGGTGATATGAGCTTTGATAAGTTTGTCATCTACCCAGCTAACTGTTTCAAGACCCGTGAACGGTTGAATGAATACAAGGCCTTCTTTGAGCCTCAATTGGATGATATGGCGATCAGCCGTAATATCAAGATGGGAATTAAAGAAATTGCAGCTCGTATTGATCTTATCGAGCGGGAGAAAGCAGCAGTAGAAGCCGCTATCCTTGCGACAAAATAGATTGAAAAAAGATGCTACAGAATTCATTCTGTAGCATCTTAGAATGTAGACAACGTCATCTTTGAAACTTTCCTTAGGTGAGGACGGACATCAGCGAACTTCTTTGAAGTTCCATGACTTAGTTTTGAGCCTAAGGTCTCAAAACTCCCGAGTGCCTGAAACAATTGTGTTTCAGGCACTTTTCTAACGGCGGAAAGTTTCAGTGTATATTTGATTGAGACTTAAAAAATATATTATTTTAATTTTTGGGGCATCATTTAGGTTGGTTAATGATAGTTTAACTACATCCTAATGGAGTGGGAAAGAAGTCCTCTCTTTTCAATTTTTCCACCCTCGCATAGATACAACAGTCTGGAAGAGTGTTGGAGGTTGCAGATAAAGGAAATACTGTTTGCGTCACCTCAAAGCAGTGCTATGAGCAATCAACCAATGTGTCAAACTGTTATTTCTATCTAACATCAAAGGCTGGACAGATTTTGCCCAGCCTCTTTTTTATAAATGACCTGAATAAGACCTCAAAGGAGAAGGATCATTAGTTTACTGGACTTGGTAAGAGGATCTCCGTTCGATAATGGCCATTTTCTTTGAATCGTTTGATAGTTCCTTGGTATTCTTGTACTAGGGCATCAACGTTTCGCAAGCCCCAACCATCTCTTTGACGTGTTTTACGAGTCTCTTGTTCCTGTTCATTAAAGGTATTGTTGATCGAAATAAATAGATTTTGTTGAAAATAACGTATATTCAGAGACAATGTTCTCTCTGATTTATCAGTCAATCGAAGACAGGCTGAAATACTATTATCCAAACAATTTCCTAAAATAACAGCTAGAACATCTGGCTGAATAGATAGTTCTTGTGGGATAAAGCAGTTAATATTCAATTCAATTTCATCTTCCACATCGTGCAGTTTTTGATTCAGTAAATAATTAACCGTTGGATTTTTGGAGTAAAAGGTTTGTTTTCCTGAAATACTATCGGTTAACGATTGAAGGTACTCTCTAGCCTCATCAGGATTTTCTTCTAGAAGTGCCAAGAGGGTTAAATGTTTATTTTTTAAGTCATGCCGAAGACTTTGCAATCGTTGGTATTCTTCTTGAGACTGCTGTGTTTCTCTTAATTGGAATTGAAGTTGTTCTTTATCTAATTTATTTTGATAATAAGCGTGCTGTTGTTGAGAAAGATGTAAGGTAAAATACAGCGAGGAAAACGACAATACAATAAGAGACAAGAGTGAAATGACAGAAAGATAATCTGGTCCAAATACTTGCCCTTGAATAGCAGATACAGTAAAGGCAAAAATAATCGATAAAATCGGCACGATAAATTGATAAAGCCAATTTCTTCTAGATGTTGCCATGCTTAACTTTTGATGTGTTCGAAATAGCTGTCGAAGAACAAGAGTGATCACAGTTGAAAAAAGAAAACTGATGGCAAGGTAACCACTAATCATTCCTAAATTTTTCGATACTTTTGATAGTGGAAGAAATAGTTGGATAGCTTGATTGAGGACAGCTCCGGCTAATAATGTCAGGCTTGTTTGTAAGAATATCCAAAAGGAAGAATCACGAAAGGAGTAGCCAAAATAGAGTCCTACAAGAGAGGATTCTAAAATACTAAGAAGGAGATTGCTGACTAAAAAAACGCGACTTTCTAAAAATAGAAACACTAGAGCCACATGAAAAAGAAAGCAACAACAAAGGACTAAAAGTGTCTCTTTTGAATGTTTACTTTTGGATATTGGCCCATAAAATAAAACACTTGCTAGAAATAAGTCAAACAAGATACTAATGATCCGCAATCCTATTAGCATTAGAAATTCCTTTCACTGAGATAGTTATAGTATTTTTCTTTAAAAGAAGACTGGAACTTACGACTAATTGGAAGTGAATGTTCCTCGGTTCCATTTAGCAAAATAGTTACTGTTTTCGCATCAAAATCTTTGATATATTTGGGATTTACAATATAAGAAGCATGAATTTGAATAAAATAATCAGGTAGTTTATCTAAAATTTCTTGAGTTTTCAGTAAGGACTTATAGGTATCTGCTAGTGTGTAAATAAAAACGGAACGCTTATCTTTCTCAAAATAGGTAATGTCACTTAAAGGAATAGAGTAACTTTGTTTTCCAAATGAGAAGTTAAAGATGGTTTGTCCTAAATCTAAATAACGTAAAATTCTGTCTACTACCTTATTTAGCCTTTGAGGTTCAATTGGTTTTACTAAGTAATCAAAAGTCTGTACTTCAAATACTTGTTCCATATAATCACGATAGCTGGTCACAAAAATAATGGGGATAAAAGGATTGAACTGACGAATTTCACGTGCAAGGTCAATTCCAGAAATTTGTGGCATATCAATATCCAAAAAAACACAATGTGTATCCCTTGTTAACTGTTCTAGCATTTTTTGTGGATTTGTATATAGTTTTGTTTCTACAGGAACCTTGTCGTAAGAAAGTAAATACTGTTCTAACTGACTAGCATCTCTAGTTGAGTCATCACAAATAACGACGTTTAACATAAGTCCCCCTTATCAAATTGAGTTGGCTAATTATGACACTAAAATGGTAAATCATGACGTAAACCAAGGAAAGTCATATGTTTATTATACAATAATCTTATCAAAAATGAAGGAAGCTGGGAAAATCTTCTCAGTCTTGAGTGATGAGATGAAGACATTTGCAACACTGACTATTAGAGATTTGACAAAATCATTTGATAAGCAACATTTTGCTAATAACCATATTTCCTTAGAAATAGAAGCCGCTAAAATTACAGCTTTTTTAGGACACAATGGTGCTGGTAAGTCCACCCTCTTAAATCAAATGATTGGTTTTACCAAACCTGATAAAGGAGACGTTAGCTATGGAGACATTTCTTTTGTACAGAATCGTAAACAAGCTCGCTCAATGATGAGCTATATGTCTCAACAGTATGCACCACTTGAAAAATTAACGGTGGAACAAAACTTAGAAATGCTTGGAAGAATGAGAGGGTTAAACACCATAGATTTACAAAAAGAAATGAATCAGCTCTTAACCGAGTTGGAAATTGAGGACTATCGGGCAAAACAAGGAAAGGATCTCTCAGGTGGTTTAAAGCGTCTGACCTCTTTTGCAATGGCTTTAATCGGATCTCCGACCATCATTCTTCTTGATGAGCCGACGAACGATGTCGATCCAATACGTCGTGAAAAACAGTGGCAATTATTACAGAAGTTGGCGCATAAAGGGCATACCATTATTATTGTGACACATAACTTGTTGGAAGTTGAAAAATATGCAGACAACTATGCATTATTTAACCATGGGAAGTTAATCAAATCAGGACCAGTTCAGCAAATAACCTATCAAAAACAGTATCAAATCTCTTTTGAATTTAGGAATGCAGATAGCTTAGCTCTATTTCAAGATTATACCATTATCAATGGTTCGATTTGCCAGATTGAAATAGAAGAGAAGGAGTTAACGAGACTGCTACCAAAAATAACACAGGAATTGGATAGAAAGAATATTTTTAATCTGTCACTTGCTCAGAAAAACGTATCCATTTCAGATCTTTATAGAGAGGAGTTGACAAACTGATATGACTCAATTTTTTTACTTACTTCGTTGGAACTATCTTCGTCAAAAAGATCTATTTCTACTCTTTACGCTAGCTCAGGTTCTGTTGTCCATTTCACTTCTTTTTGGTTATCCACTAGTGATCGGTGAGATTGATACGACAGCTGCCTACTATCTCTCTTCTGGTTCAGTTCTGATAGGAATCATTTCTATTGGCTGTACTATCTCATCCCCTGTTATAGCAAATGCGAAGTCAGAAGGACATGTAGACTACGTACGAGCCCTTCCAATACCTCGAATTCTGATTTCCTTAGCAGATCTTTGGATGTGGATGATTGCTATTTTGCCTGGAGTGTTCATTTCTGTTATACTGGGCTATTTTCGTTTTTCTGTCCGCCTAAATGTATCTGTTCTGGCTGTTTTCATCCTATTTCTGATCTGTCTTACGATGATCAGTCTTGGATTTGCCATTGCTTATACTTTTTCTCCCAATATTGTCACGCTGATGTCTCAGTTGATTCTCATGATTGGTTTGATGTTTTCTCCAATCATGTACCCAGCGAGTCGTCTTCCAGATTGGGTAAACCATCTCTATCATGTTCTTCCATTTGTCCCTTCTGTCAACCTCCTACGAGCTTGTGTCTATAGTCATGGTCACGTCTCATTTTTTGACTTCACTATTCTGATCATCTGGATTTTGCTAACACAGTTACTGATCTTGAGAGTTCTTTATAAGGAAAAATAAAGGAAGGAGGGGAGATAGAAGGTTCTTCTTCGAAACAGTAATCCATTTAAAAGTAGTTTAATTGAAGAGATTTATAAATGTATCCCTACAACAAAAATCAACATCTGCGTTCAGATGTTGATTTTTTTAATATATCCTCTAAGCCCTTTGTATCTTATTTGAAATACCAGTGGTGTTTGAGGCTGGCAAAAATCGCCTTGCTGGTGATAGTGATGATGACTAGTTTAATGAGGTCGGCAAGGATAAAGGGAGCAACGACCAAAGCAAATGCTTTTTGGAGATCAGTATGCGTGACCAGCATAAAGCCGATAGCTCCGGATACAAAGAGGAGAGCACTACTGAGGAGATTGGCAAAAAAGATAGTGAAAATGCTGGATTTAGCATTGGTAAATAGAGACGTGATCCATGCTCGGAATGGGAAGAAGAGGAGGAAACCAGCAGTAGGACCAAGGAAATGCGAAGCACCACCAGCACCTCCGGCAAATACTGGAAAACCTAAGAAGCCTAAAAGCAGGTAGAGGCAGACTGTGACAAAGGCATGGCTGGGTTTATAGATGGTCCCGATGATCCCGATCATGAGTGTCTGTAGGGTCAAAGGAATCGGACCAAATGGAATGGTGAATTGAGATAGGACGGAGATCATGGCCACTCCAATGGAGATGAGAACTAAGGGAAAGATTTTCTTCATAACAGTTAACCTCGTATTTATTCTATGGTAACTATTCTACAATAAGGAGCTCAACCTGTCAATAGCCCACGCTTGTTTTAGGATTTTTTAAGTAAAAATTTAGGCAGGCTTAAGACTCCTAAAGTATAATCGCCTTACTAAAGGATCGAGCTCCCTTTAAATTTTAAAAGAAAAGTACTTGTACAAAAAGATAAAAGGTAAAAAGATGAATCAAAAAGAAACAAAACAAGTAGTCGAAACGCAAGAATCCAAAGAAAAAATGGTTGTCCTCAAACGAAGTCCTAAGTGGTGGATTGGCATGGCAGCCGTTGGTGGATTGTTGGTTGGTGCTGGAAGTGGCTTTGGTGTCGGTGTCATCGCCTCACAATCTTCCAATAATCAACAATTTTCTCAACCGGTCCAAACGGGTCAGAACCAAGGATCTAATCAGCAACAAAATAGTCAAAATGGCCATGCTTCACAAGGAAACCAGCAAAATGGTGGCCCACAGGATGGCGGCCCTCAAGGCGGTGGTCCACAAGGTGGTGGCCAAGGACAAGGCGGCCCACAAGGCAGCGGACCTGGTCAGATGCCACAAGAAGGCAATGGTGGCCCACAAGGGAATGGTCCAGATAATGACATGAACCAATCTGGCGGACAAGAAGGGAACCAGGGTTCCTCTAAAAAGTCCAATAAGAAGAATTCAAAAAATAAAAACAAGACGAGTGATAGTCAAAGTAACAAAGAAAACACGACAAACTCATAGAATTAGCCTCCCTCAGGCAGGCTGAATTTGATCATAAAACCGGGTTCTAAACTATAGGAAATGAAGGCAAGTCGTGTTATAATGGTTAAGAATAGATTAGAAAGACTCACTCACGAAAGAGAAGAGGATACGACGATGATTAAAATTCTATTGGTCGAAGATGACCTTGGTTTGTCAAATTCAGTATTTGATTTTTTAGATGATTTTGCGGATGTCATGCAGGTCTTTGACGGAGAAGAAGGTCTCTACGAAGCAGAAAGTGGGATCTATGATTTGATTTTGCTGGACCTCATGCTTCCTGAAAAAGACGGTTTCCATGTATTGAAAGAATTGCGTGAAAAAGGCGTGACAACCCCTGTTTTGATCATGACAGCCAAAGAAAGTCTGGATGACAAAGGGCACGGATTTGAGCTAGGGGCAGACGATTACCTCACCAAGCCTTTCTACCTAGAAGAGCTTAAGATGCGGATTCAAGCTCTCTTGAAGCGCTCAGGAAAGGTCAATGAAAATACCCTCAATTATGGCAATTTGAAGGTCAATTTATCTACCAATTCGACTTATGTGGATGGGAAAGAAGTGGAACTTCTTGGGAAGGAATTTGATCTTTTGGTCTATTTCCTTCAAAACCAAAATGTCATCCTTCCAAAGACCCAGATCTTCGATCGTCTCTGGGGCTTTGATAGTGACACAACCATCTCAGTGGTTGAAGTCTATGTTTCAAAAATCCGTAAGAAATTAAAAGGTACTGATTTCGTTGAGAACTTGCAAACATTGCGCAGTGTGGGGTATATCTTAAAAGATGCTAACCAGAATTAAGAAAACCGTCGGGGAAGATGATTTTTCCTACTTCATCCGATATTTTGGGCTCTTTACTTTGATATTCTCAGCCATGACCCTGATTATCATCCAGGTCATGCGCTCGAGTCTCTATACAACGGTCGATGAAAACCTCAAGACTCTCAGTCAGGATCCCTACTCGCTTGTAGCGATTGCTTATCGAGACCAGCGACAGTCAAATACCAAAGGAGATGATAATGATCATGAGATGATGATCCCAGATCATGATAAATCAGAACCTAAAGGGGATGTCACATCCAATACCACTGTTGTTTTGCTCAATAAAAAATATGAAAACTTGACAACCGGTAATGGGTTTTTAAACTTCAAAACCGTGACGTTTGGTCGAAAGCTCCTCAACAAGGTTTCCCAACTTCAAATTACAAATAGCTATGGGAAAAAAGAAAGTTACCGGGCCTATATGGCAGAGTTGAGTTTATCTGATGATGAAAGTGATAGTGATATCAAGTATGCGGTTGTCATGACCAATATCAGTCAGCTAGAGCAGACCAGTGAAGAGCACGAAAGTCAAATTGCCCTTGTCATGATCTGCTTCTGGGGAATCTCTTTATTCGCTAGTCTCTTCTTAGCACGTCTCAGCGTCAAGCCCCTTCTTGAGAGTATGCAAAAGCAAAAGGCTTTCGTGGAAAATGCTTCCCATGAGTTGAGGACGCCTTTAGCAGTTCTGCAAAATCGCCTCGAAACGCTTTTTAGAAAGCCTGAAGCGACCATTATGGAATCGAGTGAGAATATTGCATCCAGTTTGGATGAAGTTCGAAATATGAAGCTCTTGACCACCAACCTTCTTAATATCGCTCGAAGAGATGACGGCTTGAAGCCGGAGATGGAAGATATCGAACCAAGCTTTTTCGATCAGACCTTCTCGAATTTTGAGATCATTGCAGAAGAAAATGGCAAAATCTTCCGAGGAGACAATCAGGTGGACAAAGTCATTTGTTCTGATAGAACGCTCCTCAAGCAATTGATGACCATTCTCTATGACAATGCCTTGAAGTATACCGATGAAGATGGTGAGATCCAGTTTGAAGTTCAATTGAAGGATAAAAATCTTCTTTTGAGAGTGCTGGATAATGGTCCAGGGATTCGAGATGAGGATAAGAAACGGATCTTTGATCGTTTTTACCGGGTCGACAAGGCCAGAACCCGTCAAAAAGGTGGATTTGGCTTGGGGTTATCCCTCGCTAAGCAAATCGTAGAAGCCTTTAAAGGGACCATTCAAGTCAAAGATAATAAACCAAAAGGGACCATCTTTGAAGTGAAATTATCCATTAAGACGGAAAGTCGTAAAAAAAATCGTTCATAATCTTTTAAAAATAGAAAAGAGGAAAACCTATGAGTTCAAAAATGTTGCACACTTGCCTTCGTGTGGAAAACTTAGAAAAGTCAATCGCTTTTTACCAAGATGCTTTTGGTTTTGAAGAAAAACGTCGGAAAGATTTTCCAGACTACAAGTTCACGATTGTTTATTTGGCCTTGCCTGGAGATGACTATGAGCTGGAATTGACTTACAATTATGATCATGGTCCATATGTCATCGGAGATGGCTATGCTCACGTTGCCTTGAGTACTCCTGATCTAGAAGGTTTGAATGCGGAACACAAGGCTAAAGGCTATGAAGTGACAGAACCAAAAGGTCTTCCAGGGACGCAACCGAATTACTATTTCGTTGTAGATCCGGATGGGTATAAAGTAGAAGTCATTCGCGAAAAATAAGAGGGATTAACAATAAGGGCCGCTGTCGGCTACGACAGTCGCCCTCTTTTTTATGAAACCATTTACAAAAAAGGAATGTTTTTTCGAGAGAAATTTGCTATAATAAAGTTATGAGATTCAAACACACGAAAACTATTTTATTAATCATTACAAATCTCCTTTTATTGAGTCTTTTGTATATCGGCTATCAAAAGATTCAAAGGGTTCGTGAACAAAAAGCCTATCAGGATCAGTTTGCTAAGGTTACCCAACTTGAGAAAAGCTCTGAAAAAGGGAAAGATGTTCAAGTTCAGGAAGGGATTTTAGGAACTTCTTATGTGACGGCTTATTATCCTACTAAGGATGGACAGCCTGTTGAGATTATTAAAGAGAAGATCCAAGAAGACCTTCAGCGTCTAGGATCCGATGAAAAAACCAAAGAACCAAAGCATTTGACCTTCTACCATAGTGAAGAAGCAGAAGCGCCTTTTGTTGGTTATCACCCTATCCAAATCAAACGGGCTGAATACCAGTACAAAAAAGGGAAATTCATCAAAGATGAGACGGTGAAGTTGCCCCTCTTTTACTTGGATGATGAGAACAATCCTCTAACCCTGAGCCAAGTTTTTGCGGATCCAGATGGAGCCAAGCAGATCTTTTTGGAGGAATTACGGGGAAATCTAGCCTTTCGTCAGCTAGACGAGGAAAGCATTGATCAAATGGTTGCCCACTTCTCAGAGTTGGATTTGAGCCAATGGGAATTCCAATATGAAAAAGGAAATTTCACCATTCCATTTCCAACTAAGGTTAAGGGAGATGATACCTTCACTGTTCCTTTGTCTAAATTCTATGACGTGATTGATACAGAGCGCTTGCTTCCTGATGATCTAGCTTCTTACGAATCCTATATAGAAGAACGCCACCGTAAGATGATTGCTCTGACCTTTGATGATGGACCAGATCCAACCACGACTCCTCAGGCGCTGGCTATCTTAAAGAAATACAATGCCAAAGCTACCTTCTTTATGGTCGGAAAAAATGTCAGTGCGAATCCGGATATTGCTAAACAAGTCCGCAAAGAAGGTCATCAAATCGGGAACCATACCTGGGATCACCCTCAATTACCAAAATTGAGCTTGGATAATGCTAAAAAAGAGATTTTGGATACCCAAGAAGCAATTCAAAAAGCGACAGGCGTCCAAACCAAGATTACCCGTCCTCCATATGGAGCCATCAATAACGCCATCCAATACGGTGTCGACCAATCCTTCATCATGTGGGATGTGGATAGTCTAGATTGGAAGACACATAATACGACGGCCATTCTCAATGAAGTGAAAAAAGAAGTCAAACCGGGTTCGATTATCCTCATGCATGATATCCATCAAACCACGATTGACGCTCTACCGACCGTCCTTGACTACCTCAAATCACAAGGCTATACCTTTGTAACGGTGGATGAGTTGTTGGATTACCAACTTGAAAGTCATCGCATCTATTACAATGGAAATTAACGTAAAAATCCTCTGCAGTTCTTTCACTAGCAGAGGATTTTCTTATTCATTTAAAAATAGTTCGGAATTTTTTAAAACAAGTTCACGGACAGAAGCGTATTTTTTCAAGGATTTGAGTTCTTCTGGGTGGGTGATAAAGGTGATCACATAGCCATCACGCCCCATTCGACCTGTTCGACCGACACGGTGGGTATAGGTCTCTATGTCACGGGGGATATCGTAGTTAATCACACATTCAAGATGTTCAATATCGATTCCACGAGCGACCAAATCGGTGGCCAGTAAGAGAGTTAGTTGATGGTCTTTAAAGCGTTCCAGGATGACCTTGCGGTATTTGACATTGACATCGCTTGCGAGCGATACGGCCCCAACACCACGGTATTGTAGTTTTTCTTCAGCACTACCCAGATCAGACAGGCTATTGAAAAAAGCCAGACCACGAAAATCTTCGACGTAGGCGAGTTTGCGGAGCAATTCGACCTTGTCCCGCTTATCCACTTGCATATAAAAATGTTGGATATTGTCCAAAGAAACTCCATCAACCGTAATGCGAAGAGTATTTTCCTCTAATTGGTCTGGATCGACCTTAGCTGTGGCGCTCATGTAGATATGTTGGTGGTCGCGGGGAGCATAGTGGCTGATCTTGTCGACGAAGTGGTACTGAGAATCGCTCAGTAATTGATCGA
Source organism: Streptococcus sp. HMSC065C01 (assembly GCF_001813525.1). Taxonomy (NCBI): domain Bacteria; kingdom Bacillati; phylum Bacillota; class Bacilli; order Lactobacillales; family Streptococcaceae; genus Streptococcus; species Streptococcus sp. HMSC065C01. The sequence goes on from NZ_KV812858.1 coordinate 148,125, forward strand.
ATTCATCTAAAATGATGGTTTCCACATTCTTCATTTTGATCTTTTTCAGCTTGATCAGTTCAAAGATCCGACCAGGCGTCCCAACCAGGATTTCGGGTCCTTTTTTGAGGCGTTCGATTTGCCGTTTTTGACTAGATCCTGAAAGGAAGAGTTGTGTCTGGAGACCGAGAGGCTCTGCCCATTGTTTGGTAACATCAAAAATCTGTCCTGCTAACTCTGTGTTAGGAGCCAAAATCAAGAGTTGTTGGGCCTTCTTCGGTTTGAGTTTGAGCAAGCTCGGAAAGAGGTAGGCGAGTGTCTTACCAGTACCGGTAGGACTGATCCCGAGGACATTTTCTCCTTCATAGATAGGGGAGAAGATCTGTTCCTGAATTTTAGTGAATGTATCAAATCCGAGTGTTTCTAACTGGTCTTTCCAGCTTTGTGGAAATTGTTCTTTCATTCTTTTTCATCCTTAAATTGTATTCCAGCGCTTTGACGCATCTGGTAGAGGGTTTCATGGACCTGCTCAGCTGTTTGTAACCATTCAAGATAAGCAGCTGGCTTTTGATGAGCGATGGCAAGGGCAAAGGCTTCCGCCTCTTCTTGCATTTGGTGTGGGTAGGGCTGGATCGGAAGGTCGATGACTTCCCCAGAATGGCTGACGAAGCGGGCCTGGTTGATGGCTGCTACAGCATTGAGAGTTAGTGTTCCGGTCTTAGTGTAGATTTCAGCAGGTAGATGGCTGGTGATATTTTTCCCTGCCTGAATGGCAACCTGAAACTCTGGATAAATCAAGACACCTTGACCATAGAGATCAACCGAATTGGGTAATTGCTGAGCGGTGTAGTGACTGGAGATCGGTTCTCCAAAGAAGCCAATCGCCAAGTAGAGGCAGTAGACACCCAGATCCATCAAAGCTCCACCTGCATAGACATCTGAGAAAATATTGGGCATCTCACCTGCAAGAAGGGCTGGCAATTTGGAAGAATATTTGGCAAAGGTGAAGTTGGCGCCCAGTATTTCCTGATTAGAGAGGAAGTCTTTAACTACTTGAAAGGCTGCTTCTTGGTAATTTCTGGCAGCTTCAAAGAGATAGACCTGGTGCTCCTTAGCGAGCTTGACCAGTTCCTTCCATTCAGAAGGCTTGGTCACAGCCGGTTTTTCAATGATGACATGCTTCTTGGCCAGAATAGCAAGCTTGGCCTGAGCGAAATGAAGAGAATTGGGGCTAGCAATGTAAATCACATCCAGCTCACTGTCTAAGAAGTCGATGAAATCCGTGTAGCAAGAGACCGCCCCATAAGGCTCACAAAACTCTTGAGCTGTCTTCATCTTTCTCGAATACACAGCATGCAAGTGATAGTGGCCTGTCTGATGAGCAGCTGTAATAAATTCATGTGAAATCCAACTCGTACCAATAATTCCCAGCTTTAACATAAGGTGTCCTTCCGTAATCGATTCACTCTATTATACCATGAAAAGGGGGAGGGGACAGTATAAAGTAGAAAATATGCACTGATTATTGTATAATGAAGTGATATGCTTAGAAGGGAAAACAATAGGATTGAGAAATTCAGAATTACTGATCATTATTCCTGCTTATAATGAGAGTGGAAATATTGAAAAAACAATCAAGATGATTGAAGAACATACACCTGAATTTGATTATGTCATTATCAATGATTGTTCTACAGATCATACACTTGAAATTTGTCGCAATAACAACTTTAACGTTATCGATTTACCGATTAATTTAGGAATTGGTGGTGCTGTCCAGACTGGTTATCAATATGCAGTTAAAAATGGCTATCAATATGCTGTTCAAGTGGATGGAGATGGTCAGCATAATCCTGAATTTATCAGAAAGATGCTTCAAGTCCTTCAAGAGAAGAATGTGAACATGGTGATTGGCTCTCGTTTCATTGAAAATCAAGGTTTCCAATCCTCCTTCGCGCGACGGATTGGAATTTCATTTTTTGAAAAATTAATTAAGATTTTAACCGGTCAAAAGGTAACAGATCCAACCTCAGGATTGCGAGTGGCTGATCGAAAGGTGATTGAAGAATTTGCTAAACAATATCCAAGTGATTATCCAGAACCAGAGACGATTGTGTCCCTCTTAACCTCAGGCTATTCCGTTGCAGAAGTGCCTGTATTAATGAATGAACGAGAACACGGAGAATCGTCCATCACATTAAGCAAGTCTGTTTACTATATGATCAAAGTGACAATGGCAATGCTATTGGCTAGAATTGGTGGAGGATATAAGAAATAACATGTTAAATATTTGGTTAACCCTTATTGTAATTATTTTTATCGTTTATATTCTACGCCTAGTTGCAAAGAAAGTCGTTGAAATGAGAAATGTCATTTCTTGGCTTATTCTTTGTTTACTCTCGTTGCCAGTCATTTGGTTTCCTAATTTGATTGGACAGTTGTCAAAAATGTTAGGAATTCAAGTTCCAAGCAATCTAATCTTTTTCTTAGGCTTCTGTTTACTTGTCTATTTAAACTTCTCTTTGACTCGGATTACCTCAAAACAATCCGTTCAAATTCGACAATTGTCTCAGAAAATTGCATTACAGGTAAAAGAGCATGAAGAATAATCAACCTGTTTCAACGGAGAAGGTGTATTTTTGGAATCTGTTAGGGAACTTGGCATTTGCTGGATCATCTGTACTATTTACATTGATCGTTACACGCATGACCTCGCCAATGGAAGCAGATTCCTTTAGTCTTGCCTATGGGATTGCTGCGATTCTAGTAGTAGTAGGCATGTTTCAAGTTCGAAGCTACCAAGGGACAGATGTTCTCTTTAGACACTCCTTTACCAGTTACAGTATTGCCAGATGTCTCTCTCTCCTACTCATGATGGCGATCTTTTTTCCTTACCTTTTTGTTTCAGGAATTGATCTACATGAGAGTTCAAAAATTGCGATTATTGGCTTATACGTTCTATTTCGTATGTGTGAGGCAATTTCAGATCTTTTCCAAGGATTGTTTCAACGTCACGAACGATTAGATATCGCTGGCAAATCAATGACCATTCGGTATTCTTTCAGCACGATTCTTTTGTTGGCATTTTTGCTTATTACAAAGTCATTAACACAATCATTGCTTTACTTAGTTGTTTTAAACTTTATCTTTGTATTTTGTTATGATTATGTAAAATCAAAAGAATTTGAAACAATTGATTTCTCAGTAAAAAATCTCAAAAGAGACCTATTTGATGCGATCACTATTTTAAAGAATTGTATTCCTCTCTTCATTAGTGGATTTTTACTAGCTTATATTTTCAATGAGCCTAGAATCGCGATTGACTCTGAAATTAGACTGGGACACTTTATTGCAGGGACACAACGGGACTTTAATATTTTGTTTATGCCTGTGTTTTTTATGAGTCTCTTTATTTTAATTCTTAGACCCTTAACAACGCAATTAGCGATCTTATGGAAGAATAAAGAATTGAAAAAATTTGATGCCATCATTGCGAAGATGTTTGTCATTGTTTTGGGTGTCGGCTTGGTATTAACTGTGCTAGCTTATTTGATCGGGACGCCGATATTAAGTCTTGTTTTTGGTTTACCTTTAAACCAGCATAGTACTACCCTAGCCATCCTTGTTTTTTCTGGAATTCTGTATTCTATTGGGATTGTTTTTGGGGATATCATGACGGTTATTCGAAAACAAACGTATCTATTGCCTGTGTATTTATTCATGTTTATAGCTTCCAAATTGACAAATAATGATTTGGTACAAAAAATGGGACTTCTAGGTGCGTCTTTAAGCTTTTTCATCGTGATGTCTGTTTATTTTAGTGGAAGTTTACTTGCTTATTTTATTGCAAGAAAAATAGAAAGGAAGGACTATGCTCATTAATCAACAACATACGTGGGTGATTTGTGCTTATGGTGAGAGCGAATACTTGGAAGCTTGTATTCAATCCTTGAAGAATCAAACTCTCCAATCACAGATTATCTGTTACAGTTCAACACCACTGGATTCGATCAAAGAACTTTGTCAGCGTTATGCTATTCCGTTTTACACCAAGCAAGGTGGTGGGATTGGTAAGGATTGGAACAATGCTATGTCTTTTGTAGAGACGAAGTATGCTACCATCGCCCATCAGGATGATTATTATGAGCCAGACTATGCTGAGAAAGTTTTGGATAAGATGGAGAAACATCCAGATGTGTTGATTGGGTATTCTGATTATTTTGAAGAAAAAGATGGCCATAAAATTCCTGCGAATACAAATCTGAAGATCAAAACCTTGATGTTAAAAACTATGAATCTTTTTCCTGCTAGTCACTTTTGGCGAAACCGTGTGATGGCTTTTGGAAATCCGATTTGTTGTCCAGCTGTCACCTATAATCGTGAAAATTTGAAGAATTTCTATTTTGATGAAGGAATGAGAGTGAGTTTGGATTGGTATGCATGGTATAAGATCAGCGAGTATAAAGGTCGTTTTGCTTATGTATCTGACAAGCTCATGTGCCACCGTATTCATGGAGAGTCTGAAACATCAAAAACGATTGCAGACAATACGCGTAGCAAAGAAGATCTATACATGTATGAACTCTTTTGGCCTAAATGGATGGCCAAGTTGTTGATGAGACAATATGTGAAGAGTCAAAATTCGAATAAGTAGGAGAAACTGATGAGATATTTTGTTGATAGTTATGAGCGAAATAAAAAGTATTTAGTAGCTTTCGCAGTTTTGGCCTTTTGTATTACAGTGATTTATACAAAGCGCTTAGTAGATTTTCCTAAAATCGGTGTAGCGTTATTTGTTGTATTGGCTTTTTTCATTTTTCTTTTACCGAAGAAGAATGTTGGGACCTTCCTTGCGATGCTCATTGGTGGTCTGTCCTTTGCTTTTATTACACCCGTTTTGAATACGCCAGATGAACAAGTTCACCTTTCAAGAACGATTCATATTGTGGAAGGCAACGTCAATATGGGCAATAAAAACATCCATATTACGGAAGATTACTTTGATGTTTATAAAAATTTTAAAAAACCATTTACCAAATCTTCTTTGTTTGAAGAAGGGCAGACGAGCAAACAAGTGAAGTTTGGGAAAGAAACAGATTACAGGGCAACCAACTCATATTGGTTTATTGGTTATATCCCTCAGGCTCTTGGATTTGGGATTGGAAAATTTTTGAACTTGAGTGTAGGAGTCTCCTATTATCTTGGTCGAATTTTCAATGTCATTGCTTACTGTATTTTAGCTCTCATTGCTATTAAATATAGTGGGAAAGCGAAGCAGTTGATGACAATGGTAGCGATGTTTCCAATGAATCTGGTTCTAGCTGCTTCTTATAATCAAGATAGTGTAGCCTTAGGTTTAACCTACATTATTATTGGATTGTTTTTGAAGGATGTAACGGATGATGAAAAAGTAGTTAAAATTAAGGATTTATTGCTTTATGCTTTCCTTTGCGTGATCCTTGTAACAATGAAGCTTCCTTATGTCTTGCTTGTGGGATTATTGCTATTTATACCGAAAAAGAAAACGCAATGTAAAAACTACTATCTCATTTCTCTTGCTTTGATTGCTGCAGTCTTTCTATTTACGATTTTTTGGTATGTTCTTACCCAGCAAGTTCGAATTGAGAACTTTAAACTAGATGGAGCGGATGTGAAGTCTCAGGTGATTAGTATCATTTCGAAACCTCATTGGTATCTTCCAGTGATTTTGAAGGAGATGCTATTATCAGTCAGTCATTTGAATCAACTCTACACCTTTGGTTGGTTAGATTTATCGATGTCAGAAGTCCTTATTCCAATTTATGCTCTTTATACTTTGATTACTTTTTCAAATATTGGGAAAATCAAACTTCCTAAAGTATCAGTAGTAGGAGCAAGTTTGGTTTCTCTTGCAATTGTTGGTTTAATTTCTTTGACCTTGTATCTGACCTGGACACCAGTTGGAAATTTTGAAGTTTTAGGAGTTCAAGGCCGATATTATTTGGGTGTTGTTGCTCTTTGTCTACCAGTTATTTGTAGTTTATTTAAGCAAAGAGTTCCAGATGAACAAAAGTTCTCTGATCATTTTGTAGTACAAAGCAGTCTCATTATTTTATCTCTAACATTACTACAAACCATCTCTGTTTTATATGCTGCAGTTTAATTTAAAGGCTAAAATAAGTTATTACTAGGGGAAACCCTAGTTTTTTGTTACAATAGAAAGTGAAAAATTCAAGGAGTAAGAGATGACCATATCAGTTGTAGTCCCATGTTTTAACGAAGAAGAATCAATTCCATTGTTTTATCGAGAGATGGAACGTGTTCGGATGAAAATGGGAGAAAAGTTTGAATATATTTTTATAAATGATGGCTCTTCAGATGGTACGCTATCCATTCTTCGAAAGCTACATGTTACAGATTCAAATGTGCACTACCTTTCTTTTTCTCGAAATTTCGGAAAAGAGGCCGCACTATATGCTGGACTTGAGCGTGCTAGTGGTCAATATGTGACGGTCATGGATGTAGATTTGCAGGACCCACCAGAGTTATTGATCGAAATGAAGCAGAAGTTGGAGGAACAGCCGGATTTAGACTGTGTCGGAACGAGACGTGTAACCCGTGATGGGGAACCGCCGATCCGCTCTTTCTTTGCGCGGATGTTTTATAAATTGATCAATCATATTAGCCAAGTGGAAATGGTGGACGGGGCGCGTGATTTCCGTTTGATGCGCCGTCCTATGGTTGATGCTATCATGGAATTATCGGAGTACAATCGTTTCTCAAAAGGAATTTTTGCTTGGGTAGGATTTGAGACAGAATACCTCGAATATAAAAATGTAGAGCGTGTGGCAGGAGAGACGTCTTGGAATTTTTGGTCTCTCTTTAAGTACTCGATTGAAGGGATTGTCAATTTCTCGGATGCCCCATTAAACATTGCCTTTATTGGTGGACTGTTATCTTGGATTTTGGCCTTTATCATGATGATTTTGATTGTAATCCGCACCTTGGTCTTTGGGGATCCTACTTCAGGTTGGCCATCTCTTATGACAGTGATTCTTTTCCTGGGAGGGTTCCAATTATTGACCATCGGGATTTTAGGGAAATATATTGGTAAGATCTTCATGGAAACCAAGAAACGTCCAATCTATGTTATCAAAGAGAAAAGTGAAGAATGAAGAATATCCTAAGTATGAGTCTTGCTGCTAAGCAAAAGATAGACAGATTTTACGAGGGAGTGGATCGGCTCCTCGATAAGATCAATCAGTTGGATATGGTAAAAGGGATCCGCAGTTATATTGACCGGCTTATAGATGTTTTCAACCAAATCAGCAATAAGTTGGTCTACCTATTACTAACTTCCTATGCGCTCATTTTTACAATTGTATCCTTCAATCTGATCAATTTTCAAAGTCGCTCATATGACTATGTCTTCCATTTATCCCGCATTGTCGGCTTAGCAGAGTCCATTGAGCATTGGGATTTACTCCCCAATCTGAATTTTTTATTTGCATTCGGTACGGGATATGCTTCCCCTATGTTTTATGGAAATTGGCAGTTTTATCCGTCAGCCATTATTTATATGATGACCAACGATGGAAATCTTGCTTATTCTATATTTGCATTTTTGATCACTCTTGGTACAAGCCTAACAAGTTATATTGTTGTTTCAAAAATAGTAAAAAATAAGGCGACTGGTATAGTAGTGGCCTTGACCATTCCTTGTTATTACACCTTATTTGGTTTTGGAATGACCATGGTAGTACCACTTGTCCCAATTCTTATTTATTCTATTTATCGAGTGCTCTACTTAAACAAAAAGAACCCTCTCTATTTAGGGATTGTAGTAGCGCTTTTAATTCAAACCCATATTTTATCAACGATCATATTAGCAATTTTTTCTGCGGTATTTTTATGTTTAAATTATAAAAGGATCACACTTGAAAAGATTATCTCTTTTGTATTTTCTATCTTGTTTGCCTTATGTTTATCAGCAGGGTACATTTTTCAATATCTGGAACAGGTTTCATCACAAAAATTTTTCTTCACATGGACAGCGAGAAATTTTCCTGTCAATGTGAAAGATACTTTTTTGGTTCCTTTTCCATTTCAAGCAGATCGATATGGTTTTTATAAACCTTTCACACCATTAGAGTGGCCGATCCATCAATTTGTACGAGATGGTCTATTCTATGCGAGTATGATGGTAATCTTATTCTATCGCCGTCTAGGGAGTTTAAGTAAAACCATATTTTGGACTTGTTGGATCTTATATTTTTCTGCAACGAGTCTGCTGCCTTGGAATTCCGTATTGAAATACACTTTTTTAGGGAGTATGCAGTATTCAGGGCGCCTATTGTTTTTCATTCCCCTCTTGTTCCTATTCTTTCTTGCTGTTACAAATAGAAATGGATTTTTCTCTATTGTCTTATGCATCTTGAGTTTAACTTTCTATTTCAATCATGTTGTCCCTCAATTTGATACATCCTCAAAAAACTATAAACAGATGCGGGATGATAATAAAAAGAATGAAAAATTACTGAAATCAGTATATAGAGGGGACAAATCAAAATATATTGATCCTGTAGGTGATGAATATTATAATCTTGATATCAATAACCAAGATATACGCTTACCACAATTTACAGAATTTCAAACAGCTAAGGATGTAAAAATATCAACTATTAAAAAGAGATACAATCTTTTAGAATTCGATATAGAGGTTCCTGATGATAAAAAAGAAACAACTATTTCTATACCAATGATATGGTACAAAGGATATCGCGCAGAATATTCTAAGGGAGCAGAAGGTTCTCAACCTGTGTTGAAACATCGTGCTTTTACCGAATCAGAATTAAAAGAAAATAAAAAAGATCGGAAACCAACTGTCTCAGAAAAAGTTTTAAATGATGGTAAAATTTATTTATCTATTCGAAATTCTGGACATGTCAAAATTTCTTATCACAAGACATTTATACAGTATCTTGGTTTCATGATAGAGTGGATCTCTTGGATACTGGTATTCTTTATTTTTAAGCAGAAGTATTCAAAAAATAAGGAGCAATTCCCATCTTAAAAAGCAGAAAACTTCTGCTTTTTTTGCTATAATGATAGGGAAAAAGCATTTGAAAGGAATTTAACATGATTTTAATTACAGGAGCAAATGGGCAACTTGGAACAGAACTTCGCCATTTGTTGGATGAACGAAATGAAGAATATGTAGCTGTTGATGTGGCTGAAATGGATATCACAAATGCAGAAAAAGTAGACGAGGTATTCGCAGAAGTGAAACCAACCCTAGTCTACCACTGTGCTGCCTACACAGCTGTTGATGCTGCTGAAGATGAAGGTAAAGAGTTGGACTATGCGATCAACGTGACTGGTACGGGAAATGTAGCAAAAGCGTCTGAAAAACATGGTGCAACCTTAGTTTATATCTCAACCGACTACGTTTTTGATGGGAAAAAACCAGTGGGACAAGAATGGGAAGTAGACGATCAACCAGATCCTCAAACAGAGTACGGTCGTACCAAACGTATGGGGGAAGAATTGGTTGAGAAGCATGTATCCAACTTCTATATCATCCGTACAGCTTGGGTATTTGGGAACTACGGTAAGAACTTTGTCTTCACCATGCAAAACCTTGCGAAGACTCACAAAACACTTACAGTCGTTAATGACCAACATGGTCGTCCAACCTGGACACGTACTCTTGCAGAGTTCATGACTTATTTGGCTGAAAACCGTAAGGAGTATGGTTATTACCACTTGTCTAACGATGCGAAAGAAGATACAACTTGGTATGACTTTGCAGTTGAAATCCTCAAAGATACGGATGTTGAAGTGAAACCAGTGGATTCTAGCCAATTCCCAGCTAAGGCAAAACGCCCACTGAACTCAACGATGAGCTTGGCTAAGGCTAAGGCTACAGGATTCGTTATTCCAACTTGGAAAGATGCTTTGAAAGAATTTTATAAACAAGAAGTGAAATAAGAACAAATAGAAGCGGCCCTCAAGGGTCGCTTTTCTGTTTGGATTAGGCAAAAAGCCTAGAAAATGGTATAATTGAATAGACTGTGAATGATTTGAAAGGGAACTCTATGCAACATGTTTTTATTATCGGAAGTCGTGGGCTTCCGGCTCAATATGGCGGTTTTGAGACTTTTGTGGACCAATTGGTTTCGCATCAAGTGTCTTCAGATATCCAGTACCATGTTGCTTGCCTTTCTAATGATCAAGCTTATCAACATTTTGACTACAAGGGTGTGGATTGTTTTACGATTAAAGCCCCTAAGCTTGGGCCTGCGCGTGTCATCGCCTACGATATGATGGCCATCAACTATGCCTTGAAGCTTATTAAGAAACAAGGAATTGAACAGCCAATTTTTTACGTCTTGGGCAATACAATCGGAGCCTTTGTGGCACCCTTTGCGCGTAAGATCCATAAAATGGGTGGCCGATTCTATATCAACCCAGATGGACTGGAGTGGAAGCGGGCCAAGTGGGCCAAGCCGATCCAAGCCTATCTCAAGTATTCTGAAAAGATCATGACGCGCCATGCTGACCTGGTAATTTCAGACAACCCAGGTATTGAGTCCTATATTAAGAAAGCTTACCCGTGGTCTAAGACGACCTATATTGCCTACGGAACGGACCTATCTCCGACCAGCCTAAGCAGTCAGGATAATAAGGTCCGAGAATTCTATCACAAGTGGCAGACTCAGGAGAAAAACTATTACCTAATTTTGGGCCGCTTTGTTCCAGAAAATAATTATGAGACCGCCATTCGTGAATTTATGGCCTCTTCCACCAAACGGGATTTGGTGATCATTTGTAACCAGGAAGGCAATCCTTATTTTGAGGAGCTCCGAGCTCGAACTGGATTTGATCAGGATCCTCGTGTTAAGTTTGTAGGAACGGTCTATGATCAAGACCTGTTGAAGTATATCCGTAAAGAAGCCTTTGCCTATATCCATGGTCATGAAGTGGGCGGAACTAATCCTGGGCTCCTAGAGGCTCTCGCTCATACGGATCTGAATTTAGTTTTAGGAGTCTCCTTTAACCAAACGGTTGCAAAGGATACGGCTCACTATTGGACTAAAGAAACTGGGAATTTGGCACATTTAATTAACCAGGTCGATCCCTTAGAAGATGTATCTGAATGGGGGCAACGTGCCAAGGCTAATATGAAGCAAAACTTTACCTGGGAAAAAATTGTAGGTGAGTACGAGGAATTATTCTTATTATGAAAGTAAATATCTTGTTGTCCACCTATAATGGTGAACAGTATCTAAAAGAGCAGGTCAAAAGTATCCAAGACCAGACCTATCAAGACTGGCAACTCTTGATCCGAGATGATGGATCGACAGATGGTACGGTGGAGATCATTCAAGAGTTGGTGGCCCAGGATGAGCGCATTCGCTTTATCAACCAAGGAACTATCGAAAATCTCGGTGTTATCAAGAGCTTCCATGCGCTTCTGAAATATGAAAAAGCTGATCTTTATTGCTTCAGTGACCAAGATGATGTCTGGCTTCCTGAAAAGATTGCTCTTCAAGTAGCAGAAGCCGAGAAGCATCCTCAAGAAGTGCCTTTGCTGGTCTACACAGATTTAAAAGTGGTCGATGAAAACTTGAATGTGCAGCATGAGAGTATGATTCGCACCCAGTCTGATCATGCCAATACCGAACTGATTCAAGAGTTGACGGAAAATACGGTAACTGGCGGAGTTGCCATGATTAACCACGCTCTGGCGGAGTTATGGACAGGTCAAGAAAAACATGCGCTCCTTATGCATGATTGGTATTTGGCCTTGTTGGCAACTGCCTTTGGGAAGCTCATCTATATCGATCAACCAACAGAATTGTACCGTCAGCACAGTAGCAATGTTCTGGGTGCTCGAACCCTCAGAAAACGGGTTAAAAATTGGATCCGACCCCATGTGCTGTTTGCCAAGTATTGGAATCTCATAGAGTCTAGTCAAGAACAAGCAAAAAATCTATTGGATCTGCCTGTCAGTTCCCAAACTAAAGAAATTATTGAAAACTTTGTCACCATTATGGATGTTCCACTAAAAGAACGTCTGAGACGGATTCGTCAGTATGGTTACCGGAAGAACCGAGCCTTTCACACCTTTGTGTTTACCAGCTTGATTCTGACAAAGTTTGCATATCGAGGTAAAAAATAATGTTTGACGTTTTTAGTCAGAAAAATCGAATTTTATTACGAGAGTTAATCAAAACAGACTTTAAATTACGCTACCAGGGATCAGCAATCGGTTATCTTTGGTCGATTTTAAAGCCCCTGATGACTTTTACGATCATGTATATTGTCTTCATCCGATTCTTACGCTTGGGTGGAGATGTGCCCCATTTCCCAGTTGCCCTCTTGTTGGCCAATGTAATCTGGGGCTTCTTCTCAGAAGCAACATCTATGGGGATGGTGTCGATTGTTAGTCGAGGCGACTTGTTGCGAAAATTGAACTTCTCCAAACACATCATTGTCTTGTCTGCGATTTCAGGAGCAGCCATCAACTTTGTTATTAACCTTGTAGTGGTCTTGATTTTTTCATTCTTCAATGGGGTGACATTCTCTTGGACAGCTTTGATGGTCATTCCGTTGTTCTTTGAGTTATTCTTGATGGCGACAGGATGCGCACTGATCTTAGCGACATTTTTTGTTCGTTTCCGTGACTTAGGTCAAGTATGGGAAGTACTCCTGCAAGCAGGCCTATATGCGACGCCAATTATCTATCCGATTACCTTTATTGCAGACCGCAATCCATGGGCTGCTAAGTTGGTCATGATGAATCCTTTGGCTCAAATTATTCAAGACATGCGTTATTTCTTGATTGATAAGGCCAACACCCCTGTCTGGCTTTTGGTGGAAAATAAGTTCTTGGTTCTGATTCCTTATGTCTTGCCAATTCTTATTTTTGTTGCTGGCTTTGCTTACTTTAACAAACATGCTAAGAAATTTGCGGAGATTCTCTAATGACAGATAAACAAATTGCAGTAAAAGTAGACCATGTCAGCAAGTACTTTAAGTTGCCAACAGAGGCAACCAATAGCCTTCGAACTGCCCTGGTCAATCGCTTCAAAGGAATCAAAGGATACAAAGAACAACATGTTCTTAAGGATATTTCTTTTGAAGTAGAAAAAGGAGACTTTTTCGGGATCCTCGGAAGAAATGGTTCTGGAAAATCGACTCTTTTAAAAATCATTTCTGAAATCTATGTGCCAGAAAAAGGAACCGTCACTATAGATGGGAAACTGGTGTCCTTTATTGAGCTTGGAGTGGGCTTTAACCCAGAGCTGACTGGTCGAGAAAATGTCTATATGAACGGGGCTATGCTGGGCTTCTCGACAGCTGAAATTGATGCCATGTATGATGATATCGTAGACTTTGCTGAGTTGCATGAATTCATGAACCAAAAGCTCAAGAACTACTCATCAGGGATGCAGGTTCGTCTAGCCTTTTCGGTTGCCATTAAGGCCCAAGGGGATATCTTGATTTTGGACGAGGTCCTCGCAGTAGGAGATGAAGCCTTCCAACGCAAGTGTAACGATTACTTCCAAGAACGAAAGAAATCAGGGAAAACCACGATTCTCGTTACCCATGATATGGGAGCCGTCAAGAAATATTGTAACAAGGCTGTTTTGATTGAGAATGGTTTGGTGAAGGCCATTGGTGATCCTTTTGACGTTTCTGATCAATATAGTTTTGACAACTTGGAATCGAATTCACATTATCATGGAGATGAAGATGAGGGCTTGGTCACAACAGAAGTTGAAGATTTTACAGCTAGATTGCTTTCTCCTAAGAAAGTAACTCCTGATGATGAGGTGGTGATTGAGTTTTCATTTAATCTATTAGATGAGTCTGTTAATCCTCACATAGCCTTTTCATTTGTTGATATTTCTACTGGAAATGGACTGTACAACGATAATTCCATGGATATTCCATTATCCGGTATCGGTGCTAAAAAAATTACTTATAAATGTAAGTTGCCGTACTTTAATCATGTGAAGTTAAGACTAGTAGCATTTTTAAGAGATGAAAATCAAGAAAACTTAGCAATATTGTCAACAACGAACCCTCCAGTCTTTTCAATAGATCGGGTAGTCGATCGAACAAATCGTTCGGAGTTGGATTCTTCGACTGGTTTGTTGATCCGTCAAGGTAAGTGGGAATAATTTCTTTGGTGTAGGCTATGAAAATTTTATTTGTATCTCCTGTTGGAGCCATGTTTAGTGGAGCAGAAGTATCAATTGTGAACCTAATGAAATTGTTGGTTCAGCAAGGTCACGAAGTTTATAATGTGATACCGGATAATGCCCCACACATTGATAAAGACTATCTCCGTCATATGGATACAACTGGAATTAAATTATTTCAGTTAAAAACCAATCAGTGGTGGTGGCCTGAATCTAAGACGCTGAACATTTCAGAGTTAGAAATCCAAACTTCTCAACAAAAGAATATTGAGGAAGTAAGAGAAATTATCCGGAATGAACAGATCGAATTGGTCATTTCGAATACAGTCAATGTGTTTCAGGGGGCCATTGCAGCTGCATGTGAAAAGATCAGACATTTTTATATTATTCATGAATTTCCTTTTGGCGAGTTCGGTTATTATAAGGACCTGATTCCTTTAATTGATGATTTGTCTGATAAAATTTTTGTAGTAGAAGGGGAATTGTACCACACTCTAACGAATTATTTTACGACTGACAAATTGATTCCCTTTATTCCCTATACAGAAGTTCAAGAGCGTCCTCTTAAGAATTCTACTATTTCTCGTTTTGTATCCATCAGTGGTATTAACGAACGAAAAAATCAGCTTGAGTTACTTGCAGCCTATAATCACTTAAATCGGAAGGAGATCGAACTGGTCTTCATCGGAGGATGGGATGAGCAGTACAAAAAGTTGATGGATGACTATATTCAAACGCATCATCTAGATCGTGTGACTTTTGTTGGTTTTCACTCGGATCCATGGTCCTTGGTGACAGATAAAGATATCCTCGTCTTGCCTGCTAAATTAGAAACATTTTCTTTAGTATTTGTGGAATCAGTCCTCAATGGAGTTCCGGCAATCATTTCCGATAATTTAGGTCATTTGTCTTCAAGTAAATTTTTAGAATCTGGGAATTTATATCCACTAGGAGATAGCGATCTGCTAAGTCAACAAATGGCTACAGTGATTGAGAATTTTGATAGCTATAAAGAAAAACAATTACTGGATCAAGAACTCGCTCGAAAGAAATACAATCTCGAGACCATTTGTGCTGTTTTTAAAGATAACATTGAAGTAGAAACGCCAATTGGTAACCAAAAGCTATCTTCCAAGTATGCTCGATTTTTGGGGATGAAATTCAATAATCGTGATCTCGAAGTGATTGGTAAATCTCAAGTAGTGATTTCAGCTTCACACGATGGACTCCACTCAGCCTACCATGAAATAACAAAAGAGAGAATGGAAAATAGGGGCTCTATTATCTTCCAGCTTGAAAAGGAAAAGAGTCTAAAAATATTACTTTCGGAATTTCCGGGATCCTATAAAAAATTGTCATTGATTGCATTGGAGGATCAAAGAGAAATTCCTCTTGTAACTTCAAACGGAATTGATTTCGAGGATGTTTTGGTTTTCTTTAATACCCATCCACATATTCTGTTTGATCTTTCGAATAGTTCGGGTAATCAATTTCAATTCTCCTATGAAAAAGAAAGTGACGAAGAATTTAGCAGACACCTATTCAACTTACATGAGAATTATAAAAAGTTATCTCATGAATACAATTCCATCATCCATTCTCGCCGTTGGACCATTCCAACAAAGATCTTGAAATTCTTTAGAATAAGGAAATAATATGCAACGTTTACTTTTATATGTTCACTACAATAAGTTTAATTTTATTAGTGGGCATGTACTTTACCAATTAGAAAACATTCGTCCCTTGTATTCACGGGTGGTCTTTATCTCCAATAGTCAGCTACCAGAAGATGTGAAGTCTAATTTAGTAGCACAGCATCTGGTAGACGATATTCTAGAGCGCCAAAATAGTGGCTTTGACTTTGCGGCTTGGCGGGATGGAATGAAGACAGTCGGCTTTGATCAACTGGCTCATTTTGATTCGGTTACCCTCATGAATGATACCTGCTTTGGACCTCTTTGGGATCTAGAACCAATTTATCAGCAGTTCGAACAGGATAATGAAGTGGATTTCTGGGGAATGACCAATTACCGGAAAGACAAGGATTTTAACGAGCATATTCAGAGTTATTATCTTAGCTTTAAAAAACAGGTTATTGAATCAAGTACTTTCCATGAATTTTGGCAGGGAGTTCAAGACTTTACCAATGTTCAGGATGTGATCGATAACTACGAAACCAAGGTCACAACGAACTTCTTGGATGCAGGTTTTCACTATAAGACGGTCTTTGATACCATTCATGAAGACACCACAGGGATGCTTTATCCAGACTTTTCTTACTATAATCCTACAGCGATTCTCAATCATAAGGTTCCTTTCATCAAAGTAAAAACCATTGCAAACAATGAAGGAATTATGCCTTATATTTTTGATGAGTTGGAGCGTGTATCGAACTACCCATTAGACTTGATTCTCAACCACATGTCTATGATCGATCGTCCGGACTATCCTTATCTCTTGTCTCGTAAGTACTTGAAAAACCAGGAATTAGCTGGAGAGTTCGGTAAAAAAGTTGCGGCTCATCTTCATGTCTTTTATGTGGACCTCCTGGAAGAATTTCTAGATGCTTTCCAAGCTTTTCATTTTGCCTATGACTTATGGATTACGACAGATGTAGAAGAGAAGAAGCAGGCCATTGAGAAAATTCTTTCTCATCGAGCACAAGATGCCACGGTTGTGGTGACTGGAAACATTGGACGGGATGTATTACCAATGCTGCTCCTAAAAGAGCAACTCTCAAAATACGATTATGTTGGCCATTTCCATACCAAGAAATCCAAAGAAGCAGATTTCTGGGCGGGTGAATCTTGGCGAAAAGAATTGATCGAGATGTTGGTCAAGCCGGCTGATCAAATCCTGGCCAATATGGAGGCTAATCCAAAAGTCGGAATCACTATCGCAGATATTCCAACCTTCTTCCGTTACAATCGAATAGTGGTTGCCTGGAATGAAGCCCTCATTTCACCAGAGATGAACAAGCTCTGGGAACGGATGGGAGCGACCAAGACGATTGACTTCAAAAATCTCAATACCTTCGTTATGAGTTATGGGACTTTTGTTTGGTTTAAATACGATGCTTTGAAACCACTCTTTGACTTGAATTTGACAGCAGCAGATGTTCCAGCAGAACCTCTACCACAGAATTCAATCCTTCATGCGATTGAACGCTTGTTGATCTATATTGCTTGGGATCAAAAATATGACTTTAGGATCTCTCAAAACCCACATGTTCTGACACCGTTTATCGATAATAAGCAATTGAACAATCGTGAGGATCTCCAACCGCATACCTTTGTGGACTTTAATCAAATAGGAGGGATTAAAGGGGCCTTGAAGTATATTGTGATTGGACCAGCAAGAGCTGTGAAATATATACTAAAAAGAATGATAAAGAAAGTGAAATAATGAAACGGAAAAAAGAGTTTAATGTTAAAGAATTTATCCTCTCAGCATTATCGAAAGTCTCAAGAACTCAGTGGTATTATGGGGTTACTTTCGTTCTATTTTCTTTTTTTAATTTTTACCTAGCTCAGAACAATCTTGCAGTACATAACAAAGCAACGGGGACTGTCCTACAATATGTCAATTTTTTAGGAATTCTATTTGGAATTAGTTTCCTATTGTTAATTCCAATATTATCCCAATTTAATTTTAAAAAATGGTTTCCATTAAAGTTGATTGTCAGTTATTTGGTCTACAATACCCTTTCTTATTTGACGGAAATCACAATTTATTTGAATAATCCGAAATACAAGGTTTGGAATTTTGATCAGAATCCATTCTTTAGAACGGACTCCTTCCTAGTCATTTTCCTTCTGTTTGCTCTGACAGGTGGTTTGGTTCTATTAAGACAGCATTATGATAAGCTACCGAGTCGGAAAAAAGGAGGAGAAGAGATTGGCGAGAACTATCAGTATCTGGTCTTGTCGCAACTCTTGATCACCTTTATCGTAACAGACAAAAATTTTTCGACCCTTATTTATAGGACAGATAATTTTTTGTATAAAGCCTTTGAAATTGGCAAATACTCAGCTCAGCAATTTTGGTTAACAAATGAATTCTTATACATTCTATTTCCATTGATTTCCTTACTTGGATTCTTGTATACAAAAGGGCAGCGAGATTTCGTCAAGAACAAACCGAGTTTCTCTTTAGTGTTCTTCTCTAGTACCACTATTGCAATTGTATTGAATTATTTTATCCAATTCAGTTTAGGTCGAACAGAACCCTTCTTAGGCGTTCATTACACGATTCCAGATGCCATCTTATTTCAAATTCTCATTCTGACAGCGATCCTTATCTTTGTTTACCTTTGTATCAATCAATATTGGATTGCTACCTGTCTCATTTCCGTTGTATCTATAGCTTTTGTCATTGCAAATTCCATCAAGTTTGGCATGAGGAATGAGCCAGTTTTACCAAGTGATTTAACTTGGTTGACCAAACCAATGACGCTTTTGAGCTTTATGGACAAAGGGCAAATATTTTACATCTTTTTATTGGTGGTCTTTCTGGTTTGTCTACTGATTGTCGGGAAAAAGTACCTCTTTAAAGGAAGAATTATTTCTTCATGGAAAATACAAATCGGAGCTATTGCAGTGATGCTCTTATGTTTTAAGAGTGTCAATGGGATATTCAGTGATAAAGAAAACGGGAAGATCAAGGCTAATGTACCAATTATAAGTACCCTGAACAATTACCAGGATATTAATTGGCTAGGGAATACGACCAATGCTCGTTATAAAGGATTGTCTTATGTTTGGATGAATCAATTGACGACGGAGGTTGTTCCAAAACCGGATGGTTATTCCAAAGAACGTCTTGAGAAAATAGCTCAAAAATATACCAACTTGTCGAATGAGATCAATAAGGAGAGAAGTAACTACTTAAACGATCAAACGGTTATCTATATTCTGAGCGAAAGTTTTTCTGATCCTAGAAAGGTTGAAGGTGTTGAGCTCACGGAAAACCCGATTCCAAATATTGAAAACATTATGAAAACCCACACGAGTGGTCAAATGCATTCAGATGGCTATGGTGGTGGAACAGCAAATATGGAGTTTCAAACTTTAACAAGTTTGCCATTCTATAATATATCACCAACTGTTTCGGTATTGTATACAGAGGTATTCCCTAAAATTCATGATGTTCCTTCTATAAGTAATACTTATTCTAGCAAAAATAAAATAGCTATTCATTTAGCTGGTGGAGCAAATTATTCTAGGGACATTGTATATTCAAGGCTGAATTTTAGCGACTTTATCACGATTAATACTAAGGGGATAACTGTTAGAAAAGAAGGAATTAGTCCGAGTGATGAATCCACCTATAATATTGTGCTAGACAATTTAAACGACAAAACCGGACAATTCTTTTCTGTGATGACCATGCAAAATCATACCCCATGGT
This sequence comes from Streptococcus sp. HMSC065C01, assembly GCF_001813525.1. Lineage (NCBI taxonomy): Bacteria > Bacillati > Bacillota > Bacilli > Lactobacillales > Streptococcaceae > Streptococcus > Streptococcus sp. HMSC065C01. The sequence continues at coordinate 167,705 of NZ_KV812858.1, forward strand.
TAGAAGCAAACCCAGAAACCTTGGATGCCAAAGGTAAAGGTTTTAGTGATGAAGAAAATTCAAAACTGACTTTCTATAGTCGCTTGCTTTCACAAACTGACACCGCCACCCAATCCTTCCTGGAAAGTCTTTCTAAAATAGATAAGAAGATTACAGTGGTATTTTATGGGGATCACTTACCAGGTCTCTATCCTGAGTCGGCCTTTAAGAATAATCCGGAGAGTCAGTATCAGACAGATTACTTCATTTGGAGTAATTTTGATGCACCGAAATTGAACTATCCTTTGGTCAATTCAAGTGATTTCTCTGCTATGGTCTTTGAACAGACCAATTCAAAAGTTTCGCCTTACTATGCTTTGTTGACAGAAGTACTGAAAAAAGCAAGTGTCGATAAAAAGGCCTTGGAAGGAGAAGCACAAGAAATTGCAGAGGATTTGAAAATGGTTGAATACGACTTGATTAGTGGGAAAGGTTACCTTTCTAAAGACTTCTTTAAAGTCCCAACCAACAAATCCAATTAAAAGGAGTGCTAGCAGGTAAAAATCTTTGTGATTTTGGCTGTCTGGCTCCCTTTTTTTTGTTTTTTATGCTAAACTATTAGATGGGGGTACGCTCATGATTAAGATATTTGGAAAGGTCCATTATCATTGGCAACCGGACTTATCTATTCTTGTGACTTATTGGTCCATTGCAGTGATTCCGGTCTTTATTGGACTGGCCTTGATGTATGAGAGCTCTAGTGTGCCAACGCTAGTTTTGTTTTCGTTCTTTTTATTTATGGTCTTGCTCGCGATTGGGGTCCATCGTTACTTCACGATCTATGAGGATGGGATCTTGCGGATTATTACAGCCAATCCTTTTACTCCAATCAAGGTGAAGATTGACTCGATCGAAAAGGTCGAAGTAAATAAGAAATCGATCAAGCTCATATTTAATGATGGATCGCGCAGTCGAACATTCTGTATGCGTAAATGGCCGAAAAAATACTTTATCAATGCACTTGCCTTAAATCCTTATTTTAAGGGAGAAGTAATCCTGACGGACAATTTCATCCATGTGGATTACTACGAGATGTATTATGCAAACAAATAAAAAGCCCTCTTAATCTTTTAAGAGAGCACGAGTGGGGCATTCTTTAATAGCCTCGAGAACATCGTTTGTGACAGGGACTTCCTTTTCAAGGAGGTCGTCCTCTTCAGCAGCAAATTTAACGATGCCATTGTCATGGTAATCAAATAATTCAGAATAGGTCTGACAGAGACCGCAAGCGATGCAACGATCTGGAATTAACGTAACTTTCATACTTCTATTGTAATGATTTTTACGAGAAAAAACAAGGAGGAAGTCATGGCAAAAGAACCATGGGAAGAAGATATTTACGATGATGGAGAAGAAACATTGAAAAGAACAAGTAAGTTAAACGGAATCAAGGCAGATCGTCTATTGACGATTTTAGCCATTATTTTCTTTGTAGTAGTAGTGGCGATGGTCTGCTTGTTGATTTTCCTTTCAACAGGCGGTAGCAATAAATCAAAACAAATGTCTGGTTTCTACAATGGAGAGACTAAGGTTGAACAGAAATCATCAGCCCCTGCAGCACAAACTGACCAAGCGGCTAAAGACGATAGTTCAAAAGATGAGAACTCTGAAGAAGGCACAATCACTGTTCAAGCAGGTGAAGGGGAAGCAGCGATCGCTGCACGTGCTGGTATTTCCATTGCCCAATTGGAACAGTTAAATCCATCTCACATGTCTACAGGATCATGGTATGCGAATCCTGGTGATGTCGTTAAGATTCAGTAGGAGTTGAAGACAGCATGAAACAAATTCAAATTGCCATTGATGGACCGGCTTCTAGTGGAAAGTCCACAGTTGCAAAGATCATTGCCAAGGATCTAGGCTATACGTATCTAGATACGGGGGCTATGTATCGTGCAGCGACATATCTAGCTTTGCAAAATAATCTGACAGCTGAACAGGTTGATGACCTCTTAGCCCTTTTAGATCAGTATCCAATTAGTTTCGGTCGTTCAGAAGAAGGAGAGCAGCTTGTCTTTGTAGCAGACGTGGATATTACCCACCCAATTCGCGATAACCAAGTGACCAACAATGTTTCATGGGTTGCAGCGCTTGCTCCAGTCCGTGAAAAACTTGTCACTCTACAGCAAGAAATTGCAGCAGAGGGGGGCATCGTTATGGATGGACGCGATATTGGGACAGTCGTCCTTCCACATGCAGAGTTGAAGATCTTTTTGGTCGCTTCTGTTGAGGAGCGGGCAGAACGTCGTTATAAGGAAAATGTTGAAAAGGGCATCACAGCGGATCTTGAATTGTTGAAAAAAGAAATCGCTGAGCGGGACTATAAGGACAGCCACCGTGCCGTTTCTCCTTTGAAACCTGCAGCTGATGCGATTCATTTTGACACAACGGGTGTTGGAATTGCAGACGTTGTTGCATTTATTGAAGAAAAAGCAAAAAAACTTCTTGACAAAGAATAAAAAACTTGATATCATATAAAAGTTGAGAAAAGCAGAAGTGAGAACTTCTCGCCTTGTGACGCAAGTTGCCTGGCCCCTACGGATCAAGTTTCAGTAATGAAATACATCATGTAGTTCGGGCCTGTTTTGCAGGTCCGTTCTTTGTTTTTCTCGAATAATAAAAAAGAGGTGAAAACCATAGCAAAGCAAGACTTATTCATCAATGATGAAATTCGTGTACGTGAAGTTCGCTTAATCGGTCTTGAAGGTGAGCAATTGGGTATCAAACCACTTAGCGAAGCGCAAGCACTTGCGGACGACGCTAATGTTGACTTGGTTCTCATTCAACCTCAAGCTAAACCTCCTGTTGCGAAAATTATGGACTACGGTAAGTTCAAATTTGAGTACCAGAAGAAGCAAAAAGAACAACGCAAAAAACAAAGCGTTGTGACCGTGAAAGAAGTTCGTTTGAGCCCAGTGATTGATAAGGGTGATTTCGATACAAAACTTCGCAATGCTCGCAAATTCCTTGAAAAAGGAAATAAAGTGAAGGTATCCATTCGCTTTAAGGGTCGTATGATTACCCACAAAGAGATTGGTGCTAAAGTTTTAGCCGACTTCGCTGAAGCGACACAAGATGTGGCGATCATCGAACAACGAGCTAAGATGGATGGACGTCAAATGTTCATGCAATTGGCGCCAGCAACTGACAAGAAATAATCTGTCAGAAAGTTAAAAAAAGGAGAAAATATCATGCCAAAACAAAAAACACACCGCGCATCAGCTAAACGTTTCAAACGTACAGGTTCTGGTGGACTTAAACGTTTCCGTGCTTACACTTCTCACCGTTTCCACGGAAAAACTAAGAAACAACGTCGTCATCTTCGTAAAGCATCTATGGTGCATGCTGGAGATTTCAAACGTATCAAAGCAATGCTTACTCGCTTGAAATAATCGCGTATTCGTAAGTAAAGAATTCTAGGAAATATTGGAGGAAATATAAATGGCACGTGTTAAAGGTGGCGTTGTATCACGCAAACGTCGTAAACGTATTCTTAAATTAGCTAAAGGTTACTATGGAGCTAAACATATCTTGTTCCGTACTGCAAAAGAACAAGTAATGAACTCTTACTACTATGCATACCGTGACCGTCGTCAAAAGAAACGTGACTTCCGTAAATTGTGGATCACACGTATCAATGCGGCAGCTCGTTTGAACGGACTTTCATACTCACAATTGATGCATGGTTTGAAATTGGCTGAGATCGAAGTTAACCGTAAAATGCTTGCTGACTTGGCTGTTAACGATGCAGCAGCTTTCACAGCTCTTGCAGATGCAGCTAAAGCAAAACTTGGTAAATAATGTTTATAATAGGCTGGGCAAAAGTTGTCCAGCCTTTGATGTATGATAGAAATAACTGTATGACGCAGTGGTTGATTGGTATCTTTATTCGCTTTTTAAGCTCTAAAGATGACCTAATCAACTGTGCGGGGGTGGAAAACGAACTCTTTTTTACTAGTCAGAGTTCTTTCCCACTCCCTTTTTTTCTTGCTGATTTCATGCTATAATGAAAATAATCGTAACCGATATGAGGAGAGATGGAGGATATAAAGGTGACACACAATCGACTAGCATGGGATGAATATTTTGCAGCACAGGCCTTACTGATTTCGAATCGAGCGACCTGTAATCGAGCTAAGGTTGGGGCTGTACTAGTTAAGGATAATAAGGTCATTGCAACAGGTTATAATGGATCCGTTTCTGGGACAGATCATTGTCTAGAAGATGGCTGTCTTATGGTCGAGGGACACTGTGTCCGGACGATTCATGCGGAAGTCAATGCTATTTTGCAAGGAGCTGAACGGGGGATTCCCAAAGGATTTACAGCTTATGTGACACATTTTCCTTGTCTCAATTGTACCAAGCAATTGCTTCAAGTTGGTTGCAAGCGGGTGGTATACATTCATCAGTATCGAATTGATGAATATGCCGAATACCTCTACCGTGAAAAAGAAGTAGAACTGGTCAATTTACCAATTGAAGAAGTGAAACGAGCTATTGCAGAGGCTGATTTTATTTAGGGAAGGCTTTTAGTCCATTTCACGATATGTTAGCAATCTAATTGGAAACCTGTCCAAATTAATGTTTAAGAGATAGCATTGAATAGATGGCTATCATGAAAAGAATAATGGAATCAAGTATAATGGTGTTAACGGAAAAACATAAAAATATAAGAAAGGAAGGAGAAAGTGATGACAAACCAAGAGAAACATTTTGAGGAAAATAAAGAACATCGTAAGATAAGTGAAGATTATCCCAATTCTGTATCTGTTCAGAATCCTCCAAAAGAAAATAGCTTACATTCTATTCTTCTTTCAGTGACATTTTACTTATCCATTATCTATCTTGTATTGTTTTTCTTTTACTTTGCACCTTGGGGTGATGGTTGGGGATTTGTCGTTTTGATTTTCCTTGGTCCAAACTTATTAAGTCTTGCGATTGGGGCCTTTCTAATTCGACTAGGGATGAAGAAGGGGTATAAAAGCCTTCTCTATGCGAGTGTTGGACTCTATCTGCTGTCTATCATCTTGGCTTTTGATCCGGACTGGGAAATATTTCGAATTGCTCCCTTATGTTTAGGTATTTTGGATTTAATCGGAACACTCCTGGTTAAAGAAGAGAAAAGCTCTTAATCAAAAAATGGGTATGGTCAACTCTACTCAATAAAAAGTATTCGGGTCGATCAAAGAGATAGTTAAATCAGTTCATCCGCTCTATTTTTAAGCGCTATTATTTGAAAGAATAACTAAAAAGGTTAGGAGAAAGTTATGACAGATCAACAGAAAAATCTGGAAGTAGATACAGAAAAAGAGGCATTCGTTTCAGATGAAAGTCTTCTTCCTAACAATGAAATGAAGCCAGAAAAGAGAGTTGGGACTTCTGCAATACTTTATTTTGCCCTGTTAATCGCCATTGCTTATACAGTTTAACTTTTATTAGGTCTCTTTGCAATGGGAGCGTGGGCTGGTGGCTTTTTGGACTTCTTGTGAATCCATATGATTAGTTTTGTTATTGCAACTATCCTGCTTTGGAATGGCAATAAAGCAACTCTTTATATAGCAGCAGCTATTTATGTTTTTTCATTTATTGCTGCGGGTGATCCGGATTGGGTGATTAATCATATACCACAGTTTGTGGTAGGAGTGCTGGTATTGATTGGAACTGTATTGTTAAAAAATGAAGAGTGATGATAGCAGGTAGGATGTTCAATCCTATCTTTTTTATTTATTTAGTACTGATAACGCACTGAGAAAACGGTTACAAATTGTGTTATAATTTAAATAAATGGATCGTTAAATACTTTTCTTAGAAAGCGGAGGAGAATCTATGTCTAGAAAAAAATGGTATGGTATACTGCTAATTCTTGAAGCAATTCTTTATCTTGTTTCTTATGGTAGTAGTCTAGTAGAGAGCTATAATGTCCAAAATTTAAATGGAAATACACCACTGATCACTACCTCTAGTATTTTTTCTATATGGAATGGAATGATTATTTGCTGGGTAATTTGGAGAATCATGAAGCAGCGTTTAAATGTTGAAGGATTGATAGCTGCTCTTCTCCTCTCAATTACCCAACTACTGATGTTTTTTTTACCACCTTTCTCCCCAACAAATCTGATGAACATTTCCTTTGTGCTAAATATCATTTGTTTAATATGGATTTGCTTGCTTATAAAGAATGTAGAAATGAGGGAGCTTTTAAACAATTGGAAAAGTAAAGATGGTTGGAAATCATCGATAGCTTATTTAGTACTATTTGTTGCCTCTACAAATATTTCTCCACTATTTATATTGATTGGTATGGATAGAACGAGTGATATTTACGCTTTTACACTTCGATACAGTGTAATGGAGTTAATGTTTTTACTTCTGATTAATGTTATGATCACAAGTACAAGTGAGAAACTTCAGAAAGTATTTTCTCTCTTGCTCATTTTATCTTCTCTTGTTGTGATAGGTGCAGTATACTCTTTCATCTCTCGTATAAGCTTTTACGGTCTCTTTTATCTTCTCTTATCGATTTATATTGCTTGTCGTGTTTTTAGTTTACTTGAGAAAGTTGCAGTTAGCTGGGAGTCCAAGGTGAAAGTACAAGATCTATCATCTATTGACACTAAACCAGAGATGGCGGACTCTCAAGTAGAAGGAGACATAGATGTAAACGATCAGTTGAATGCTGATATACAATCAAACAATGATAAAGAAAATTCGCCAAAGAGGATTATTCTTCATTCGTCTTGGTTATGGAGCGCCCTTATAATAGCAGTCTGCCACCTTGGTATTATGATTTTTCCTTTATTTTTAGGAAACCCCATGTATCTACTGATCTTATATATTGGTGCCATCCATTATATTTGTTTTATGATTGCGACTTTCATCCTTTTCATAGCTATGAGGAATGGAAATGTGGGTCTCTTAAATACATCAGCCGTCTTATTTATTGTTTCCATCATAGGTACGCTAGATCCTTATTGGACAGGTCCAAATATTTTATCCTTGGTTTTAGGAGTCCTGGTATTTATTGGAGGTATATTATTTAAAAATGGAGACTGATTAAAGTAGATAGGGTTGAAAATTTTTAAAGAACTGTTATCATTTAAGTAGGTGGTAGGTTTTCGAGTACCCATTGGTACGCGGACGCCTATCATTTTTGAAGATAAAAAAAGCACCGTGTGAGGGTGCTAGATCTTGCCTGCTGAACTCGTCAATTGATAGATACCCTACGGGGTATTTTTTGTGAACTTTTTAGGAACTTTGAGGACTGTTTAAGTCAGTTTAACTAGGTAGTGCATAGACCGAAAAAGCTGATTTAATGGGCTTTTTGAAAAATCATTTTCCATATCATATGTAATGTGTTATAATGAAGTGTTATATGGTCCCGATAAGGTGGTAGAAATCTTCTATCAGTACTTTGTAACTCTATAACAATATTTTTTAAGGGGGGACATTTTTATGTCAGAACGTAAACTTTTCACGTCTGAATCAGTATCTGAGGGGCATCCAGATAAGATTGCAGACCAAATTTCAGATGCTATTTTAGATGCTATTTTAGAGCAAGATCCAGAAGCTCACGTAGCTGCCGAAACAGCTGTTTATACTGGTTCCGTGCATGTCTTTGGTGAGATTTCAACGACTGCTTATGTGGATATTAACCGTGTGGTTCGTGATACCATTGCAGAGATTGGTTATACTAATACGGAATATGGATTCTCAGCTGAAACTGTAGGAGTACACCCATCTTTGGTGGAACAATCTCCTGATATTGCCCAAGGGGTTAATGAAGCCTTGGAAGTTCGTGGAAACGCAGATCAAGATCCACTTGATTTGATCGGAGCAGGAGACCAAGGTCTCATGTTTGGTTTTGCAGTGGATGAAACAGAAGAACTCATGCCATTACCGATTTCACTCAGCCACAAGTTGGTTCGTCGTTTGGCTGAACTTCGTAAGTCTGGGGAAATCAGCTATCTTCGTCCAGATGCCAAATCACAGGTCACTGTCGAGTACGATGAAAATGACCAGCCAGTGCGCGTGGATACGGTGGTTATTTCAACTCAACACGATCCAGATGTCAGCAATGAACAAATCCATGAAGATGTAATTAACAAGGTCATCAAAGAGGTGATTCCAGCTTCTTATCTAGATGAGGAAACCAAATTCTTCATCAACCCAACAGGTCGCTTTGTTATCGGTGGGCCTCAAGGGGATTCCGGTTTGACAGGTCGTAAGATCATCGTGGATACTTATGGTGGTTATTCACGTCACGGTGGTGGTGCCTTCTCTGGTAAGGATGCGACGAAGGTGGACCGTTCCGCTTCCTATGCAGCTCGCTATATTGCAAAAAACATCGTGGCAGCAGGGCTTGCTAAGAAAGCAGAAGTGCAATTGGCTTATGCCATTGGGGTTGCTCAACCTGTCTCTGTTCGTATTGATACCTTTGGTACGGGAACAGTTGCTGAAAGTAAGCTTGAAAAAGCAGCGCGTGAGATCTTTGATCTTCGTCCAGCAGGGATTATCCAAATGTTGGACCTTAAACGTCCAATCTACCGTCAAACAGCAGCATACGGCCATATGGGACGGACAGATATTGACCTTCCATGGGAACGTTTGGACAAGGTAGAAGCCTTGAAAGAAGCTGTAAAATAATTCGTTGAAATGGAAAAGTTAGGGTCAAGTTGATCCTAGCTTTTTTTCGTTTTGAAAATTCCTACAGATGGAAAAATAGGTCGATCTGTGGTATAATAGATGCAGTATTTTGAATACGTTGTCCCTTTTATTTCCGTTACAAAAAACGATAGTAAAAGGAAAAAGACTTGAAAGAGCTAATAAATTATTAAGATGAAAAAAATTGTAATAAATGGTGGTCGCCCTCTAAAAGGAGAGGTGACCATTAGTGGTGCAAAAAATAGTGTAGTAGCCTTGATTCCGGCGACCATTCTGGCGGATGATATCGTGACCCTTGATGGGGTACCGGATATCTCCGACGTGGCGAGTCTGATTGAAATCATGACCATCATGGGGGCTAAGATTGAACGCAAAGAAGACAGTTTGATCATTGATCCACGTGGGGTGAAGAATATGCCCATGCCATTTGGAAAAATCAACAGTCTGCGAGCTTCCTATTATTTCTATGGCAGCTTATTAGGACGCTATGGTCAAGCAACGGTTGGACTACCTGGAGGGTGTGACCTTGGACCACGTCCGATCGATTTGCATTTGAAGGCCTTTGAAGCAATGGGAGCCGCTATGACCATGGATGGCTCTAGTATGAAACTTGCGACTGATGGCAAGCCTCTTCAAGGAGCAAACATCTACATGGATACTGTTAGTGTCGGTGCAACGATCAATACGATTTTGGCAGCGGTCAAGGCTGAAGGTCGGACAGTGATCGAAAATGCTGCGCGGGAACCTGAGATTATCGATGTGGTAACCTTGCTAAACAACATGGGAGCCCATATTCGGGGAGCAGGTACGGATATCATAATCATTGATGGTGTTCCACAATTGCATGGAACTAGACATCAGGTGATTCCAGATCGCATCGAAGCTGGAACCTATATTGCCCTTGCAGCTGCTATTGGAGAAGGTATCCAGATCAATAATGTCCTGTATGAGCATTTGGAGAGCTATATTGCCAAGTTAGAGGAAATGGGTGTGCGCATGACCATTTCTGAAGATAGTATCTTTGTAGAAAAGCAGACGGGCTTGAAGGCCATCCAGATCAAAACCTCTCCTTATCCTGGTTTTGCGACTGATTTGCAACAACCGATCACACCTTTGCTCTTAACGGCTGCAGGACGTGGGCGCATTGTTGATACGATTTATGAAAAACGGGTCAACCATGTGCCAGAATTGGCTAAAATGGGAGCCACCATTTCGACCTTAAACGACCACATTATCTATGAAGGGCCAAATCAATTGACAGGATCCAGTGTGAAAGCGACGGATCTTCGAGCTGGTGCGGCTTTAGTGATCGCCGGTCTCATGGCTTCTGGAACAACAGAAATTACAAATGTGGAATACATCCTTCGCGGGTATTCAGATATTATTCATAAATTGACCCAACTTGGAGCAGACATCCAGTTGGTAGAGGAATAGTGACAGAACTAGGGATCTGATAGTGGCGGCTGGATACACGAACAATGGAGTTTGAAATGAATATTTGGACGCACTTAGCTGCCTATTCACTAATTGAAACACAAAGGTTGTATTTACGACCTTTTCTCTTTGAGGATGCGGAAGATTTTTATAAGATTGCTTCGAATCCTGATAACCTACAATTTATCTTTCCTGCACAAGCCGATCTTTCTGAAACTCAATATGTACTAGCCAACTATTTCATGAAAAATCCTTTGGGGGTTTGGGCGATCTGTGATCAGGAAACCAATCAGATGATCGGTTCGATCAAGTTTGAAAAGTTGGATGAAATCAAGGGTGAGGCTGAGTTAGGCTACTTTTTGCGCAAAGATTTTTGGGGAAAGGGTCTGATGACAGAAGCGGTCAAAGAGTTGGTCTATCTATCATTTGAGAAATTTCAACTGAAGGAGCTTAAGATTGTCACCCATGTTGAAAATGCAGGGAGTCAAAAGGTCGCTTTGAAGGCTGGTTTTCGTCTCTTTCGTCAATTCAAAGGGAGTGACCGCTATACGCGTAAAATGCGCGATTATTATGATTTCCGCCTAGGTAGAGGGGACTTCTATGAGTAAACACCAAGAGATTTTAGACTATCTCGAAAAATTACCGATTGGAAAACGGGTCAGTGTCCGCAGTATCTCCAATTTTTTGAATGTCAGTGATGGGACGGCCTATCGTGCCATTAAAGAAGCTGAAAATCAAGGAATTGTGGAAACGCGTCCTAGAAGCGGAACCATCCGTGTCAAATCGCAAAAAGCTGTACTAGAGCATTTGACCTATCGGGAAATTTTAGAAATCACCGGTTCAGAAATATTAGCTGGTGAAGAAGGTCTCGAAAAAGAATTTAATAAATTTTACATCGGTGCTATGACGGAAAAGCACGTCCTAGACTATGTGTCTGAAGGTGGGCTTTTGATCGTGGGTGACCGTACTAGCATCCAACGATTGGCTCTTAAACATGACAATGCGGTCTTAGTGACAGGTGGCTTTGAAGTGAGTGAGGATGTGATTGATCTGGCCAATCAGGTACAAATCCCAGTCATCCGAACTTCACACGATACCTATACCGTCGCGACTATGATCAATAAGGCCTTGTCTAATATGCAGATCAAGACGGATATCTTGACAGTCGAGCAGGTCTATCGGCCCTTCCATGAGTACGGCTATCTTTCTGAGACGGATACGGTCCGGGATTATTTAGATTTGGTTCGAAAGAATCGCTTTAGTCGTTTTCCGGTTGTCAATCAGCACCAGATGGTAGTGGGCGTCGTAACCATGAGAGATGCTGGAGATAAGGCGCCTCAGACGACCCTTGATAAGGTGATGTCACGGACCATTTTTACCACTAATTTGTCCACCAGCATTGCGACGATTAGCCAACGGATGATCGCTGAAGATTATGAAATGATTCCTGTTGTTCGTAATAACCAGACCTTGCTGGGTGTTATTACGCGTCGGGATGTCATGGATCGGATTAGCAAGGTGCAGTTTTCGAGCTTACCAACCTTTAGTGAGCAAATTGGTCAAAAGATTCAAACAGAGAACGACCATTACCAATTCACAGTGGAGCCAAGTATGCTGGAGAAAAGCGGTGTTTTGGCCAATGGGGTCATGATCGAAGTGCTGATGAAGGTTATTCGCAAGATGATGCAACACAGTGGGCGTAGCTTGATTGTCGAACAGTTGATCATCAATTTTTTACAGGCTGTGCAGGTGGATGATGTGATCCGCATTGAACCACAACTAGTTCGACGAACCAGACGTTCGGCCTTGGTTGATTTTAGCTTGTATTTAGATCTGCAGCTAGTTGCGAAAGCAACCATTACAATTAAGATTAATTAAACAAAAAGAAATGAGGAGACAATGATTACATTAAAATCACAACGTGAAATTGAAGCCATGGATCGTGCAGGTGATTTCCTTGCCAGCATCCATATTGGATTACGTGACTTGATCAAGCCAGGGCTTGACCTATGGGAAGTAGAAGAATATGTCCGTCGTCGCTGTAAAGAAGCCAATGTCTTGCCGCTTCAGATCGGTGTAGAAGGCAGTCTCATGGATTATCCTTATGCGACTTGCTGTGGTTTGAATGACGAGGTAGCCCATGCTTTTCCACGTCATGTCATTCTCAAAGATGGTGATCTCCTCAAGGTAGACATGGTCTTGTCAGAACCGCTTGATAAGTCTGTTTTGGATGTATCGAAATTAGATTTTGATAATGTAGCGCAAGTCAAGAAATACACGGAGTCTTATAGTGGTGGCTTGGCGGACTCTTGCTGGGCTTATGCGGTTGGAAATGTTTCGCAAGAAGTCCAAGATTTGATGGACGTGACCAAAGAATGTCTCTATAAGGGAATTGAGAAAGCGGTCGTTGGCAATCGCTTGGGAGATATTGGTGCAGCGATTCAAGAGTATGCAGAAAGCAAAGGCTATGGCGTGGTGCGTGATTTGGTCGGACACGGTGTCGGGCCTACCATGCATGAAGAACCAATGGTCCCACATTATGGTCGTGCTGGACGCGGTCTTCGCTTACGTGAAGGGATGGTCTTGACGATTGAGCCAATGATTAATACCGGTACTTGGGAGATTGATACAGATATGGAAACTGGTTGGGCCCATAAGACCCTTGACGGTGGCCTTTCTTGTCAATACGAGCATCAATTTGTGATTACAAAAGATGGTCCAGTGATCTTGACTAGTCAAGGTGAAGAAGGAACATACTAAAAAATAGAGAGGAAAGAATGGAGCTGAAGGCAAGTGTCTGGTTTCGCTCTTTGCTCTTTTTTAGTAAAATGGGGAGGTGACGAATGAAAAAGGTCCTACAAAAAATACTGGGACAGCCATTTATAAAAGGCTTCGTGCGATTTTATCAGAGTGCAGAGTCTGATATCACTAGCATTGCGGTTGCCTATTATTTGCTGATCTCCATTTTCCCTTTGATGCTGATTGCAGCCAATATTCTGCCTTACTTTCATATTCGTCCTACCCAGATTCTTTTGAGCTTACAAAAAGTCTTGCCAGCCTCCTTATATCGAATAGTGGCACAGATGATTTCGAGTGTCTTGACCAAACCTTCGACAGGCTTACTGAGTTTCTCGATTATTTCTGCTTTGTGGATCTTCTCTCAGAGCATTGCCTACCTCCAAAAAGCCTATAACAAGAGTTATGGGGTGGAAAAGGAGCGTGGTATTATCTGGGGGCGACTCTTTAGCTTTCTGATCAGTTTTGCCTTGCAGGGTTTGTTTGGACTCTCGCTGATCCTTTCCATGTTTGGGAAAATGATCGTTCGTTATCTCTATCAGACCTTTTCATTTGATCGGACGATTTATGTGCGCTTACTGAATTTGACAGAGCCGACCATCTATCTCTTGCTTTTTGTTAGTCTGGTCTTGCTCTATTACACCCTTCCAAATGTCAAAATTCCAAAATTTAGATATGTTCTTCCAGGAGCGACCTTCGTTGTTGCTGTCCTGTATGCGATCTTGAATATCTTTTGGAAATATGTGGATCGTTATGTGAGTCATTTTTTAGATGCTCGTTTCTTCGGTTCGGTCGTCCTAGCGGTCATCATGTTTTGGTTCATCTTGGTGGCAAAAATCATGATTATTGGTTGTATTTTAAACGCCAGTATCCAATTTGCCAGAGAAGCCAAGTTCCAAACGCGCAGTGGAGAAATTGTCTCTAAGTTAAAATCAGAAGAAGTGGACTTTCGGCATAGAGAAGTTTCACAAAAATTAAAGCGTCGGTTACGCTTGATAAAAAAAGAAAAAACGGAATAAGGAAGAGTGGGACAGAAATCGGTCATTCGTTAGAATTCGATTTCGTCGTCCCACCTCCGCACAGTTGAGTAGGGCTGTAAAAGCTGATGAAATCAGCGTAGTAGAGCCCACTCAACCACTGCGTCTTGCTCGACAATCCAAAAATAATTGAGAGGCTAGGACTTTTGTCCCAGCCTCTTTTTTTCTTACCTATTTTTATTGCATTTGCAATAAAAATGTGTTATGCTATTGTCAATAGGAAAGGAGGAGTGAGATGAGTATTTTGCGTGAGATTGGCATCATTGCGCGAGCACTGGATTCTATAGCAAATATTGAATTTCGAGATTTGGACCTGGCGCGTGGTCAATACCTCTACTTGGTGCGAATTGCCGAGCAACCTGGAATGATTCAGGAAGAACTCTCTGAAGTCTTGAAAGTAGATCGATCCACCGTTGCAAGGTCTGTAAAAAAATTAGAAGAACGAGGACTGATTCAGCAGCGTCCAAGGGGTGAAAACCATAAAATCAAGGAATGGGAATTAACTGAAAAAGGTAAGCAGATTTACCCCTTCATTTTAGGGGAACATCTTTACTCTGAGACAACTGCCTTAAAAGGATTTTCCAAAGAAGAAGTCGCACAGTTAGAGGATTATCTCATCCGAGTTAGAGAGAATATCACCTTGGATTGGGAGCGAGTCAAAAAAGGTCAAAAAAGAAATTATAGTGAGGTAAAGCAATGAAAGTGACAGTCGATCAAGCATTTTGGGATTTATTTCCAACAGCTAGAATTACAGTGATGTCCTTGTATGGTATTGATAATACAGTAGATGAAGCCAAGGATCCTTATTTTAAAGAATTGTTGGACAAGGGTACTAAGAGAGCATGGGAATTTATTGATGAAGAAAACTATACCCAGAGTGAGTTCGTTCAAGAGTGGCGCCAAGCTTTTAGCAAGTTTAAAACAAAAAAAGGAGCCCGATCTTCCATCGAGGCACTCTTAAAACGGGTTCACCAGGGACGTGAATTCTATCCGATTAATCCTTTGGTGGATCTTTACAATAGCGTGTCGATGGCTTATGCCCTTCCTTGTGGGGGAGAAGATATGGATAAATTGGTGGGTGGCCTCTCTCTAGGTCAAGCGAAAGGAGGCGAACCTTTCTTTCCATTAGGAGCTGACGAAGATGCGCCAGCTTTGGAAGGGGAGATCATCTACTACGACCAAGAAGGCGCCGTTTGCCGTTGTTTGAATTGGCGTGAGGCTCAAAGAACCATGCTAACTGAAGATACCAAGGACGCTATTTTGGTCATTGAAGCCATCAACGAGGAGGAGGCCAAACGGGCACAAACAGCCATGCAGGAATTGAAAGATCTAGCTAAGGATTATTTTGGGGTTGAAGGCACCATCTATCAATTAAGTGCAGAGCATGCAAGTATAGAAGTTTAAAAGAATAAGGCTTGAAACAATCGTTTCAAGCCTTGTTTTTATTTTTAAAGACAAAGAGTTTACTAAAGACGTAATTGAGGACCACAATGGCCACTTGTGCAAAGAGGGTTTCGATCAGATTGATCTGGCTCTTGTTATTGTGGACGAATTGACCGATAATTCCTGGGAACTGCTTGACAAAAATCTCGGTCAAGGCCATGTCCAGTACAAAGGTCCCAGAGCGCGCAATTGCAAATCGGATCAAGCGCTGAAACCAGCCCTTTCTTTCTTGTTTAAAGACAATGGTATCATTGGTTGCAAAGGCAAAGAGGATCCCAGCAATGTTTCCAATCGCGGTCGCTAATCGTTCATCACGAGACACTTGATAGATGAAGAGGCGGGTTCCGACGGAAACAATGGTTGTGGCAACCCCAAAAAAGAGATAGGATAAAATCTCATTATCAAAAAATTTTTTAATTAGTGTTTTCATAAATTCAGTCTACCATAAAAGCTCAAAATATGCTATACTTGAAAGGTTGAAGAAATCAAACCTTCAACCCTTGGTGCTTAAGATCCTTTCGCCAAGCATATTACACGCGGGAAAACCGCTAAAGGAGAATAAATGAAACAGTTAACTGCTCGTGATATGGCACAAATTGCCATTGTTGCTGCGATTTATATCGTATTGACCATTACCCCACCTCTCAACGCTATGGCCTACTATGGCTATCAATTCCGTGTTTCGGAAATGATGAATTTCTTAGCTTTTTACAATAAGAAGTACTTGATTGCGGTGACGCTTGGTTGTATGATTGCTAACTTATTTAGTTTTGGATGGATCGATGTCTTTGTCGGTGGAGGTTCAACCTTTGTCTTCTTAGGACTTGGACTCATTCTATTTGGTCGATTCAAAAACAAGTTCTTGTTTGACGGTCTTATTCGCTTGGACCATTTCTTGTTTGCGATTTTCTTTTCCATCTCCATGTTTACGATTGCCTTGGAACTATACTACCTTCAAGGCCAACCATTCTTCTATAACTGGTTGACTATGGGATTGGGTGAATTCGCATCCTTGATTTTTGGAGCGATTGTGATCAATCAACTTTCTAAACGGATCGATTTTACAAAATAAGAAAAGGGAGTTTTGGCTCCTTTTTTTAATGCTAAGAATGCAGTAAATTCAAGGCTAAATTAAGATTTTATGATAAAATAAGAACATGAAAACCAGAATGAAAGAATTAGTGGAATTACTCAATCGATATGCTTACGAGTATTACACAAAAGACGCTCCATCTGTTTCAGATAGTGAATATGATCAATTATATCGGGAGTTGGTGGAACTAGAAACCGCTCATCCTGATGAGATCTTACCAGAGAGTCCAACTCACCGTGTAGGTGGGGTGGTTTTAAAAGGCTTTACCAAATACCAGCACCAGTATCCCCTTTATAGTTTGCAGGATGCTTTTTCGCGTGAAGAATTAGAAGCCTTTGATCAGCGTGTTCGTAAGGAATTTCCTTCGGTTAGCTATGTATGTGAGCTGAAGATCGATGGCTTGTCCATTTCCCTCACCTATGAAAATGGAGTCCTCGTAACGGGGGCGACACGTGGGGATGGTTCTGTCGGTGAGGATATTACAGAGAACCTCAAGCGGGTCAAGGATATTCCTTTGGTGTTACCAGAGCCAGTGAACATCACGGTTCGAGGCGAGTGCTATATGCCACGGGCTTCCTTTGATCGGGTCAATCAGATCCGTCAAGAAAACGGCGAGCCGGAGTTTGCTAATCCACGAAATGCTGCTGCAGGAACGCTTCGCCAATTGGATACGAAAATCGTGGCCAAGCGAAATCTCGCGACCTTCTTGTATCAAGAAGTGAGCCCGACGGATCAAAGCAGTCAGGAAGGCGTGCTTGAGAAATTAGCCCGCTTAGGCTTTGTCGTGAACCAAGAGCGAGTGCTGGCTGAGGATATGGAGCAAATTTGGGACTTTATCCAAAAAGTAGCTCAACTTCGAGAGGATCTTCCCTACGATATCGATGGGATCGTCATCAAGGTCAATGACCTAGCTGTTCAAGAAGAACTAGGCTTTACCGTAAAAGCTCCTAAATGGGCTGTCGCCTATAAGTTTCCAGCTGAAGAAAAAGAAGCGAAAATCTTATCAGTGGATTGGACGGTTGGACGGACCGGAGTTGTGACGCCAACTGCCAATCTAACTCCAGTCCAGCTAGCAGGAACTACTGTTAGTCGGGCAACCTTGCACAATGTGGACTATATTGCCGAAAAAGATATTCATCAGGATGATACCGTTATTGTCTACAAGGCGGGTGATATCATTCCTGCGGTCTTGCGTGTTGTTAAAGATAAGCGAGTCTCTGATCAAGCATTAGCCATTCCAACTCATTGTCCGAGTTGCCAGAGTGAGTTGCTTCATTTTGAGGATGAGGTGGCCCTTCGCTGTATCAATCCACTCTGTCCAGCTCAGATTAAGGAAGGATTGAACCACTTTGCAAGTCGGGATGCTATGAATATCACAGGCTTGGGTCCAGCTGTTGTAGAGAAACTCTTTGCAGCTCAGTTAGTAGAGGATGTGGCAGGGATCTATCGCCTAAGCGTAGAGGATCTATTGACCTTAGAAGGCTTTAAAGAAAAATCTGCTGAAAAACTCCATGAAGCCATTCAAGCTTCAAAAGAGAATTCAGCTGAGAAGTTACTCTTTGGTTTGGGGATCCGCCATGTCGGTAGCAAGGTTAGTCAAATCTTGCTCCAAGAATTCCATGACCTCGATCAATTGGCAACAGCTGATCCAGAACGGATTGCCAGCATTGATAGTCTCGGTATGGTCGTAGCTGAAAGCCTTAAGCGTTATTTCGCACAAGAAGGATCCAAGCGTCTCTTGCAAGAGCTCAAAGAAGCTGGTGTCAATATGGCTTATCTTGGTGAAAAAGTCGCTGCTGATGCGGCCCTATCAGGAATGACAGTCGTTTTGACTGGGAAGCTAGAGCGACTCACGCGTTCAGAAGCCAAGGCAAAATTAGAAAGTTTAGGCGCTAAGGTGACTGGATCGGTTTCCAAAAAAACAGATTTGGTCGTTGCAGGTAGTGACGCTGGCAGCAAGTTAACCAAAGCACAAGAATTAGGAATCCAGGTAGAAGATGAGGCCTGGCTTGAAAGTTTATAGAGGATCTTTATGGTAGAACGAATCAAAAAAGCCCGTTTAATTTATAATCCGACCTCTGGGCAAGAAATTATCAAGAAAAATATTGCGGAAGTCTTGGACGTACTCGAAGATGTGGGCTATGAAACTAGCGCTTATCAAACGACTCCAGAACCATTTTCTGCCCAAAATGAAGCAGAAAGAGCCGCTAAGGCAGGCTTTGATTTAATCATTGCCGCTGGTGGAGATGGTACGATTAACGAAGTGGTCAATGGGGTTGCAGGTCTGGAAAATCGTCCGCAGATGGCCTTTATCCCGACCGGTACCACCAATGACTATGCGCGTGCCTTGAAGATACCGATGGGAGATCCTGTGGCGGCTGCTCGCATTATCGAAAAGAATCAAACCATTCAAATGGACATTGGTCGTGCCTATGGCAGCAAGTATTTCATCAATATTGCCGCAGCAGGAACCATGACAGAATTGACCTTCAGTGTTCCAAGTAGTGTTAAATCTCGCTTGGGTTACTTTGCCTATGTGGCAGAGGCTGCTAAAATGTTGCCACGAAACAAGGCTCGCAAGGTGCGGATTGAGCACGACAATGGTGTCTTTGAAGGGCCAGCGTCTATGATTTTTGTGGCCTTGACCAACTCCATTGCTGGTTTTGAAAGTGTCGCGCCAGATGCTAAGCTTGATGATGGGAACTTTACCTTGATTATCGTAAAAACTGCTAAGCTCTTTAACATGTTGTCCTTGATGATTCAGGCCATCAATGGGGGCAAGCATGTGCACGATGAAAATGTAGAATATCTCAAGACCAAGAAGTTGACGATTGAAATGTTAGGGAAAAATGCTCAACCGTTCCGCATCAATCTAGATGGGGAATACGGGGGAGATACGCCGGTTGAATTGGAAGTCTTCCATAATCACTTGGAATTCTTTGCAAATATTGATGAAATCAACAACGATGCTTTGGTTCACCCATCTGAAGAATAAAAACAATAGTTGGAGTCATGTACGTGTTTTACAAGCGGATGGTTCCTTCGGTATTAAATTGGAAATAGGAAAATGTTATGCGACAATACCATGTAAAACTTCATTTTCATAAGCAAAAAGGAAATTATTTTGCCTATGATATGTGGCAGTGGCAGGATCAAGTAGAAGGAAAATCAGTCTCTTTCTCCAAGTTGGATTATTTTGGAGTAGAGGGAAATCTGGTATACGAGAGTGAGGATGCCTTGAACCGAGGCCATGTCCTGGTTAAAGAAGGGGATTGGCTCACCAAGACCCGTGATTTTGAAATCGAACTCTTACCAGAAGGGCATGTTCGAGAAGTGTGGATTCTCGATGGAGACGATACAGTCTATTATTCTTTGCAAGCTGCTTTGACGAGTCATGCATACAGCCATCGTCAGCCTCATGCCTACGATATGGCAATGCGTCCTAGAGAGTTTGATGCTAAATGGGCGTATCAAGGATGGCTCGGTCATCGGGAGGAAGAAGGGGAACATTGCTTTAAACTATGGGCTCCTACTGCTAAGAAAGTTGAATTGTTGCTCTATCAATCTACAGACTTGGATGCGCCTATCTGGAAGAGTATGCCGATGACACGTGGCAAACAAGAGTCTAGCTACCACCCAGAAAATACCCATGGTGTTTGGATTTTAGATTTTTTAGGAAATTTAAGTGGCATGGCCTATCAATATCGTATGCATTTTGAACACCATACTCAAGTGACGCGTGATCCTTATAGCATTGCAACGACAGCGGATGGGATGCGCTCAGCCATTCTTTCAAGAGTAGATCGTCAGTTTGATTGGGGCACTAAAAAAGGCGCCGATGCGACTCCCTGGCGCCTGGACAATCCTTGTCAAGCAGTGATCTATGAGATGCACCTTCGGGATTTGACCAAGTCACCGACATCAGGTGTGGACGAGTCTTTGCGTGGGACCTATCTGGGGGCTTGCCAAGAAGGAACTGTCAATAGCCATGGCGATGTGACTGCCTTTGATTATATCCGTCAGTTAGGGGTCAATGTCGTGCAATTACAGCCGATATCTGATCGCTATAAACAGTACGATGAAGAAGGTCGTGTGACCTACAATTGGGGTTACGACGTTCAGAATCATTCTGCACCAGAAACCAGTTTTTCAACAGATCCATCCAATCCCAAACAAACCATGAAAGAGCTTAAAACTATGATCCGGGCTTATCATGAAGCTGGGATTTCTGTAGTCATAGATGTGGTCTACAATCATACCTACTCAACGGAGCATGGTCCTTTCCAAAATACAGTTCCGGATTATTATTATCGGATGGATCCAGATGGGCGCTTCCAAAATGGGACAGGCGTCGGTAATGAGACGGCAAGTGAGCATGAGATGTACCGCAAGTACATGATTGATTCCCTTACGCACTGGGTCAAAGAGTACCAGATCGATGGTTTCCGCTTTGATTTGATGGGCATTCACGATGTGACGACAATGAATGCTATTCGGGAGGCGATGGATGCTCTGGATCCTCGCATTCTCCTTTATGGAGAAGGTTGGGACATGGGAACCGGTCTCGCACCAGAGGATAAGGCTAAGAAAGACAATGCGGCGCAATTGCCACGTATTGGATTCTTTAACGACACGGAGCGCGATGCTATTAAAGGGGCTGAGGTTTATGGTTCCATCAAACGAGGCTTTGTCAGCCGAAAATCAACAGAGAATATCGTTGCGCGTGCTGTTCTAGGTAGTGCGGAGCTGGGTCATTATTTAAGTCCGAATCAGGTTTTGAATTATGTGGAGGCTCATGACAATTATAATCTCTATGACTTGCTTCAGACCCTCCATCCAAATGAAGAAGTAGCAGGCTTGGTAAAGCGCTCAGAGTTGGCTACGGCTATGAACCTGCTCTTCCAGGGTATGGCCTTTATGCAATTGGGTCAAGAGTTTATGCGGACTAAATTGGTAGCGACAGGTCCTGATGGAGAGATCACACCTTTGGATCGTGAGCGGGCCATGAATTCCTACAATGCTCCAGATTTTGTGAATCAGGTCAATTGGGATTTGGTCAGTCAGAATAAGGAATCAATCGCCTACATCCGAAGCTTGATCGCCTTGAAGACAAGTCTTCCTGTCTTAGGGCTTGAAAGCTATGATAACATCTACCAACAAGTCTTTATCCAATCTGCGACAGATACTAGTGGTCTTGTCATCTATGAACTAACAGGAGACAAGAAGTACTTGGTGATATTTAATGCCAGCGGGCTTCCATATTACCTCCAAAATTCAGATAAATTGAAATTAATGGTTGGTAATAGTCGCCATAAACGTCCCTTCTATGTGGAGAATTTAACAGCTTCTATTTTTGAAGTCTTAGATAAAAGTAAGGTATGATACTTCTTTAAGAAATCGCAAAACCCCTGAGTTTTTACTCAGGGATTCTTTTTATTTAGAAGAACTGCTACTGGTCTCTGTTGAGGAAGAACTATCGTCTTCTGGGTGCAATTCTTTATAAGTTGGTGCCTTGAAGAGATCAACTGTGGACTGGTTGCCACGTTGGTTATAAAGGCTGGTTGATTTGTCACCTTTTTCCTTTTCAATCTTCTTCAATGCCTTGAAGGAATTGGTGTAGGAATAATCTTCTGGATTGACTTTTCCAAGATCATTGCCCTTGAAGAAGCGAAGGAGATCACCGGTCTGGATGCTATCACTAATCTTCAATTGAAGGTTAGCAGCTTCCCTAATCTTGTCCAGTTCTTCCTTGGTTTTTTCGTCTGGGTTCGTGATTTCCTCACCTGTTTTTGTATAGTAGGTCCGGCCACTATAGCTTGTATACTCAGGAGTTACAAAGTAGTTAGCAGAGCGGAAGGCGACGATTTGATCATGATCTGGTGAGAGCATATCTTGACCAACTTGGAGGAATTTGTTGGATTCAATACCTAGCAAATGTTCCAAGGTTGGGAGCATATCAATTTCACCACCATAGGTATCAATGATGCCACCCTTATCCATACCTGGAATGACTACCATATAAGGTACGCGTTGCAACATGGCATTGTCATAGCTTGACCACGTTTCAGAGTTCTTACCAAGTAGAGGAGCAAGAGCTGGGTTGCGGGAGTTTGAAATTCCGTAGTGGTCCCCATAGAGAACGATGATGGAATTTTTGTAAAGACCAGATTCTTTCAGGTAATCAAAGAAGGCTTTGATCGAAGAATCTAGATAGTTAGCGGTCGCAAAATAGCCATTAATGGTTTCGTCCTGAGTCTTAGCTAGAGGGAAGCCGAGATCATCTCCTGACAAGCTGGTCGTATAAGGATAATGGTTTGAAACCGTAATGAACTTCGTATAGAAAGGCTGTTGCAATCTTTCAAGGTATTTAATGGAATCCTTGAGCATGTATTTGTCATTAAGACCATACTGGAAGGAATTGCTGCTGTTTTGTTTGGTGAAGTAGCTGGCATCAAAGAAGTAATTGTAGCCCCATTGTTTATAGGCGGTATTTCGATTCCAGAAACTTCCAGCATTCCCGTGGAAAACAGCGCTCGAGTTGTACCCATTTTTTGAAAGAATAAATGGTGCAGCCTGTTGGGTATTGGTTCCACCATAGTTCACCATAAAGGAACCTTGGTTGAGTCCGAAGAGGCCTGTTTCAATCATGGTCTCAGCATCAGACGTTTTCCCTGCCTTGACTTGGTTAAAGACGTTTGAAAAGGCAAAGGTTTCTTTCGAGTGGTAAAGTGAGTTTAAGAAAGGTGTCACTTCATATTCTTTATCGTCTACTTTCAACTTGTAATCGATCAAGAATTGTTGGAAACTTTCCAAGTGAATGTAGATGACATTACGGCCTTTGGCCATTCCAAAGTACTCAGGATTAGGCTTGGCATAATGCTGTTGGATATATTCTTCCACCGGTTTTAAATCTGCTTCGGAGGCTTTGGAACGTTCTTTGTTGGCAGCATAGGTCTGATTAGCGCTATAACCCAGAAAGGCTGGTAAGCCTAGGGCACGAACGACATAGTAGTTTGAGAACCCACGAGTCAAGAGCTCAGGTCGGTCAATTTCTGCAAGAAAAAGGTTGGCTGAAAAGAGCATAGCTGATAAGGATGTAACCGCAAAACTAGCTCGTTTATTGAAGGGACGATTGTCCATTCGAATCCATTTCTTAAAGAAGAAGAAAGCTAGAATAGGGAAATCTAGAATGTAGATCACATCCCAAGGGCGGAACAATTCTAAAGCAGCAGCTCCGAGACCGGCAGAAACCTTGCTGGAAGCCAACATGGTATTGACCGTTACGAAGTCTGTAAACTCTCGATAATAGATGGAGTTGGAAATCAACCAAATAAATAAGAGAAGGTAGATCCCAAAGGCCAAACTATAAAAGAGCTTGGTTCGTTTGATATAAAGTGCAAGACCAATGAAGAGCAGACTGATCGGCAATGGGTTGATCACTGCTAGAAAAATCTGATACGGTCCCTGAATGTCTAAATTAAAATCAACTGAATAGGCCCACATGGTTTTGAACCAGTAGAGCAACAGAAGGGTCAAGACAAATCCTAGTCTGGTACTCATGAAATTGAGTATCGAATTCGTAATTTTTTTCACAAAATGTTACTTCCTTGTCTTATTTCCTAAAAATTTTCATATACAAGTATACCACATTTTTATGGAGAAAGAAAAAAATGACTGTAAAGCAGAGGAAAGAAATAGGAAAGATCAGGGATATGAAATCGTAAAAAGCTAAAGGATAAGAGCTGAAATAAAATGGTAAAAAAAGTTCTAGTAAATAAAGCCTCCCTTTGTGAAAAACACAGACTTTTGCTATAATAGAGGATATGAAAAAACTCACAGTTAGTCGCCAAGTCGCAACAAAAATCAAACAAGGACAATCCCTTCTTGAAAAGCAAGATTTTGACTCACTTCCCGCTTTGGATCAAGCGGTTCAATTGCTTTCAGGAGATGGACAATCCCTCGGGGTCGGATACTTATCTGAACAAAATAAAGGGATTGGATGGTTTGTTTCACAAGAGTTGGTCGCTTTTGATCAAGACTTTTTTAAAAAGCTTTTCATCAAAGCCAAGCAATACCGTCGTTCTTATTATGCGGATGAAACGACGACAGCCTTTCGTCTTTTTAACCAAGAGGGAGATGGTTTTGGTGGCTTCACGGTTGACTTGTATGGTGAGTTTGTTGTCTTTTCTTGGTACAATCCCTTCGTATTTCAGATCAAGGAAACCATTCTAGCGGCCTTTCAAGAAGCTTTTCCAGAAGTCCGAGGTGGCTATGAAAAGATTCGCTTTAAAGGCTTGGACTATGAATCGGCTCATGTCTATGGAGAAGAAGCTCCGCAAGAATTTTTGATTCTTGAAAATGGGGTCTCTTACCAAGTCTTTCTCAATGATGGCTTGATGACGGGGATTTTTTTGGATCAGCATGAAGTTCGAGGTGGCTTGGTAGAGGGCTTAGCAGCTGGCAAGTCCTTGCTCAATATGTTCTCCTATACGGCGGCCTTCTCTGTGGCTGCGGCAATGGGTGGAGCAGTTGAGACAACATCGGTCGATCTGGCTAAGAGAAGTAGAGAACTATCAGAAGCGCATTTTGTGGCAAATGGCTTGGCGCTGGATGCTCATCGTTTTGTCGTGATGGATGTCTTTGACTATTACAAATATGCCAAACGCCATGACTTAAGCTATGATGTGATCGTGCTCGATCCGCCTAGCTTTGCGCGGAATAAAAAACGGACATTTTCAGTCGCTAAAGATTACCATCGGTTGGTCAGCGAGGCCCTTGAGATTTTAAATCCAGGTGGGACCTTGATTCTCAGTACCAATGCGGCAAATGTGACCAAAGAAAAATTTAAAAAACAAATCGAAAAGGGATTTCAAGGCCGTAAGCATCGCTATCTAGCGGAATACGGACTTCCGGGAGATTTTCGATGGAACAAGAAAGAAGAAAGTAGTAATTACTTGAAAGTATTTACGATTAGGGTGGATGTATGAAGTTAGTTGTTTCGATTATGCCTCGCTCCTTAGAAGAGGCGCAACAACTAGATAGTTCGCGTTACGAGGATGCAGATGTTATTGAGTGGCGTGCGGACTTTTTAGAAAAAAGCGAGATCTTAACCGTCGCTCCTGCAGTTTTTGAGAAATTTGCTGGACGCGAGATTTTATTCACCTTGCGGACTCGAGCTGAAGGTGGAGAGATGGAGCTGACCAACGAGGAATATGTTGGAATCCTGAAAGATATTCAATCCATCTATCATCCGGATTATATCGATTTCGAGTATTATAGTCACCGTGAAGTCTTTGAAGAGATGTTGGAATTTTCAAATCTTGTTCTCAGCTACCATAATTTCCAAGAGACACCGGAAAATATGATGGAGATCTTATCGGAATTAACTAGCTTTTCTCCAAAATTGGTCAAGGTATCGGTTATGGCCCACAATGAACAAGATGTCCTTGACTTGATGAATTATACGCGTGGTTTCAAGACGCTGAATCCTGAGCAAGAATATGTAACGATTTCCATGGGTAAGGTCGGGAAGATTTCGCGCTTGACAGCTGATTTGACAGGCTCTTCTTGGTCTTATGCTAGAGTCGGAGAAGGAAGTGCGCCTGGTCAAATCCCTCTTGAAAATATGCGAAGAATTCGGGAATTATTAAATGAAGATTGATGGCTACACTCGGATGGCAGCAGTCATTGCCCATCCGATTCGTCATAGTATCTCTCCTTTCATCCATAATCTAGCCTATGAATTAACAGCGACCAATGCTGCTTACCTAGCTTGGGATATTGCTGAAGAAGACTTAGAAAGCACCATCAGTCAAATTCGTAAGTTGGATATGATCGGAGCCAATATCTCCATGCCCTATAAGCAGAAGGTCTTTCCTTACTTAGATGAAGTGGATGAGATGGCCCGAAAGATCGGTTCTGTCAATACCATTGTTCACCGTGATGGCAAGCTTAAAGGCTATAATACGGATGGGATTGGTTTCTTTCGTAGTTTACCTCCAGCTTTCTCCATTAAGGGAAAAACAATGGTTCTCTTAGGTGCAGGTGGTGCAGCTTTAGCGATTATTGCGCAGGCCATTCATCTAGGTGTAAAACGAATCCTTGTCTTTGTGAGAGAGGAGAGATTGGTTCATTATCGTTCAATCGTTCAGTTGATTGAAGATGGCTTTGATTTCTTGATAGAATTGTATGCGATTGAGAAAAATGAAGATGTTCAAAACTCTTTTCATCAAGCCGATCTCATCTTAAATGCCACTGGTGTAGGCATGGATGGTCATTCTCTTCCGATAGCGAGTTACTTGACCTTTCCCCTACATGCCTTAATCGTAGAGATGGCCTACTATCCGGCAGTGACCCCCTTTCTGCAATTAGCAGTGAATCAAGGAAACAAGAGGGTAAATGGGCTGGGAATGCTCTTTTATCAAGCTGAAGCAGCCTTTGAATTAATGACTGGGAAAGTATTTCCTACAGAGTCTGTATGGGAAGCATTGACAACAGAATATCGCCAATTTGTATGTGACTAAGAGAGGGGTTTACCTTTTCCTATTGAAAAAGCTTTATGAGATTAGAACAAGATCTGATTTTTTAAAAAACAGTCTTGCTCTAGTCTCTTTTTCATTTTGATTGAGACATGTGCCCTATTTCATGATAAGATAGAATCAAAGAATAACATGAAGGAGATTCCTATGAACGTATCGGTACCTATTCCAAGACATTCCTATGAGATTGTGATTGAAAGAGGTGCTCTCAACCAGGTTGGAGATTGGTTGCGCACTCTTTGGGGCGATAAAAAAGTCGCGATTATTTCAGATAACCGCGTGGCTAAGCTATATGCCTCTATCGTAGAGAAGAGCCTTGAGAAAGCTGGTTTTCAAGTAGTACGCTTTGAGTTTCTTCAAGGAGAAGCCAGTAAGAATCTAACCACTGTTTCAAAAGTCTATGACTTTCTAGCTACCCATGGTATGACGCGCAGTGATGGAATCGTTGCTCTTGGGGGTGGCGTAGTTGGTGATTTGGCTGGTTTTGCTGCCTCGACCTATATGCGGGGAATTTCCTTTGTTCAGATCCCGACTAGCTTGACCGCACAGGTGGATTCTTCTATCGGGGGAAAGACGGGAGTCAACACAACACTTGCCAAAAACATGGTAGGGACCTTTGCTCAACCAGATGGTGTGTTTATTGATCCTGAAGTGTTGAGCACGTTGGGGCACCGTGAATTGATCGAGGGGATGGGTGAAGTCATCAAGTACGGCCTCATCCAAGATACGGAACTTTGGGAAGAATTGGAAGCCATGGATGGTTCTGTCCAGAGTATTTTAGAGCATGCAGAGAGCATCATTTCCCATTCCTGCCTGGTCAAGCGAGACCATGTTGTGGCAGATGAGTTGGACAATGGTATTCGACTGTATCTCAATTTTGGGCATACTATTGGGCATGCCATTGAAGCGACAGCTGGTTATGGACAGGTTATGCATGGAGAAGCTGTCAGTATGGGTATGGTGCAGCTGTCCCGAGTTGCAGAAGAAAAGGGCCTGATGCCAAAAGGAATCACTCAAAAAATCGAAGAAATGTGCCGGAAATTTGGCCTTCCGGTGACCTATGAGAACTGGGATAAAGAAGCCCTTTATCAAGCCTTGACCCATGACAAAAAAGCGCGTGGGACTAGCTTGAAATTAGTCATTGTTCCAGAGTTGGGGCAAGCAGCGATTCATCAAATTCCTCTTCAAGAAATGAAGGACTTTTTAGAAAGAAAGGAATAAGGTTGTATGAGATATTTAACAGCAGGAGAGTCCCATGGGCCTCGATTAACAGCCATCATCGAGGGGGTTCCGGCAGGCCTTCCTTTATCTGAAGAAGATATTAATAAAGAGCTCAAACGTCGACAAGGTGGCTATGGCCGTGGTGCTCGGATGAAAATTGAGAGTGACCGGGTCGAGATCACATCAGGGGTCCGTCATGGCTTGACCATGGGAGGTCCGATTACTCTGAACGTGACCAATCTGGATCATCAAAAATGGCTAGAGATCATGAATGTAGCACCGGTCGAAGAGAAAAAGAAAAATCTGCGTAAGATCACCAAGCCACGTCCTGGTCATGCCGATCTAGTCGGAGGGATGAAATACCGTTTCGATGATCTCCGTAATTCCTTAGAGCGTTCTTCTGCCCGTGAGACGACCATGCGTGTAGCCGTTGGTGCAGTTGCTAAACGGATTTTAGAAGAAATCGGCCTTGAAGTGGCCAGCCACATTGTTAATTTTGGGGGAATTGAGATTGCAATTCCCGAGAATCTAACCGTTTCTGAAATCAAGGAAAAGGCAGCGAAGTCGGAAGTTTCGATCGTTGTGCCAGAACAAGAAGAAGCCGTTAAGGCCTACATTGACCAAGTAAAAAAAGATGGCGATACTATCGGGGGAATTGTGGAAACCTTGGTTGGTGGTGTGCCTGTTGGACTAGGATCCTATGTGCAATGGGACAAGAAATTGGATGCCAAAATCGCTCAAGGGGTGGTCTCTATCAATGCCTTTAAGGGTGTTGAGTTTGGTCTTGGGTTCGACGCAGGTCGCCTAAAAGGTAGTCAAGTCATGGATGAAATCATCTGGTCTCAAGACACCGGTTATACCCGTCGCACCAATAATCTTGGTGGTTTTGAAGGGGGCATGACCAATGGTGAGCCCATTCTGGTTCGTGGCGTCATGAAGCCTATTCCGACTCTCTACAAACCCTTGATGAGTGTGGATATTGAAACCCATGAACCCTATAAGGCGACGGTTGAGCGCAGCGACCCAACGGCTCTACCTGCTGCAGGAGTGGTAATGGAAGCAGTGGTCGCAACGGTCCTTGCGACAGAAGTGCTTGAAAAATTCTCATCCGATAACTTGGAAGAATTGAAAGAAGCCGTTGCCAAGCACCGGGACTTTACGAAGAATTTTTAAGAGAAAGAGTTTTCCTTTGGAGAAGAAAGTTGTTTATATTGCAGGCTTGGGCTTGATTGGTGCTTCACTTGCGCTAGGCATTAAGAGAGCCCACCCAAACGTGACTGTTCTTGGGTACAATCGTAGTGAAGCCTCTCGAACCATCGCCCTTGAAAGAGGAATGGTGGATCAAGTGACGGATGATTTCGCAGCCTTTGCCCCTTTAGCAGATATCATTATTTTGGCCCTTCCCATCAAGCAAACCAAGTCTTACTTAGAAACCTTAGCTAGCTTGCATTTGAAAGACCGGGTACTGGTGACAGATGCAGGCTCTACCAAGGCAGAAATTGTCGCACAAGCTGAAAAAGTGTTTACAGACAAGGCCGTACGATTTGTGGGAGGACACCCCATGGCTGGTAGTCATAAGACAGGTGCCGCAGCAGCAGATGCAACCTTATTTGAAAATGCCTATTATATTTTTACTCCTTCCAGCTTGACGACAGGAGGTGCCATGGAAGAGTTGAAAGAGCTTCTGAGTGGATTGGGATCTCGATTTATTGAAATCGATGCCGAGGAACACGATCGGGTGACTTCCCAGATCAGCCATTTTCCTCATATTTTAGCCTCGACTCTGGTCGAGCAGGCTGTAGCTTATGGGGAAGAGCATGAAATGACCCGCCGTTTTGCGGCTGGTGGCTTTCGGGATATGACACGGATCGCGGAAAGTGAGCCAGGTATGTGGACTTCTATTCTCTTGTCCAACCCTCAAGCGATATTGGAGCGGATTGCAGATTTCAAAGAGCGATTGGATCAGGTAGCTGAGACCATTCAAGCAGATAACGAGAAGGCTATTTGGTCCTTTTTCCATGAAGGGCGGAAGCACCGAAAAGAAATGCAAATCCATCAGCGTGCTGGACGCGATAGTGCCTATGATCTCTTTATCGATGTCCCCGATCAGGAAGGTGTGATCCTCGAAATCTTACAACTCCTACAAGGGATTTCCTTGGTTAATATTCACATCAATGAAGAGAATCGGGAAGATATCCACGGGATTTTGCAACTGACCTTTAAAAATGCAGAGGATCAGGAACAGGCCCAAGAATTGATCAGCCAGGCGACGTCTTATACCGTCCTTGCTCGCTAGGTCTTAAGAAGGATTTGCATCAAAATGCCTGCTTCATTTTAGGAATATTGAAGGAAAAGCAGTATAATAGAAGTATCTTATCAGTAAAGGAGCCTAGAAAATGGCAAATATTTATGATGTAGCAAACGAACTCTCTCGGACCCTGCGAGACCTTCCTGAATACAAGGCTGTCGTAGAAAGCAAGCAAGCGATCGAAGCAAATCCAGAAGCGAAAACGCTGTTTGACGAATACGTCGCTTTCCAAAATCAACTGCAAGGCTTGATGCAATCCGGTCAACTTCCAACAGAAGCTGTGCAACAAGAAATGAAAGACTATATGGAAAAAATCCAAGCAAGTCCGATTGTGAATGAATTTTTCACCAAACAACAGCAATTGTCTATTTATCTTGCAGATCTTGAAAAGATCATCTTTGAGCCGATTCAAGATTTATACAAGTAGAAATTTCTACCAGAGTTGTCATTTCGACTCTGGTATTTTCGTTCGCCACTAGAGGAAAACAAGCTCAAAAAATGCTTGGAAACATTCGTTTTTTGTTCCAAATTTTTGATCAAAAATTGAATTCATGTCCTATTTATGATAGAATATGTGGAAAAGCACTCTGGAGATGGCAATGAAATTAAGAACCAATAGCAAGGGTCTAAAGGGAACCATTCGAGTCCCTGGTGACAAATCCATCAGTCACCGATCCATTATTTTTGGAAGTCTTGCAAAGGGCGAAACTAAGGTCTATGATATCTTGCGAGGCGAAGATGTGCTTTCTACCATCCAGGTGTTTCGAGATTTAGGAGTCTCCATCCAAGATGACGGGGATGTGATTCGGATTCAAGGAGTAGGCTTTCAGGGCCTTCAAGCTCCGTCAGCTCCCCTTGATATGGGCAATTCAGGGACTTCTATTCGTTTGATATCAGGTGTCCTAGCAGGTCAGGATTTTGCAGTGACCATGGTCGGAGACGATAGTCTTTCCAAACGGCCCATG
This sequence comes from Streptococcus sp. HMSC065C01, assembly GCF_001813525.1. NCBI lineage: Bacteria > Bacillati > Bacillota > Bacilli > Lactobacillales > Streptococcaceae > Streptococcus > Streptococcus sp. HMSC065C01. The sequence goes on from NZ_KV812858.1 coordinate 199,240, forward strand.
GATCGTGTCGCGATTCCACTGCGTCAGATGGGAGTAGAGATTGCTGGTCAGGGAGAGCGCGATTGCCCGCCTTTACATGAAAAAGGCACCCATCAGCTCCAACCGATTCATTACCGTTTACCAGTGGCATCGGCTCAAGTCAAGTCTGCTCTCATTTTTGCCGCTCTACAAGCTGAAGGTGAATCGACGATTATCGAGAAGGAAAAGACGCGTGACCATACGGAGGATATGATTCGCCAATTTGGTGGAGAGATCCAGGTGGATGGAAAAACCATCCGCATCCAAGGTGGACAAGAGTTCCAAGGTCAAGAAGTCATCGTTCCTGGAGATATTTCCAGTGCAGCCTTTTGGTTAGTGGCCGGCCTCATCCTTCCAGATAGTGTGATCAAGATTGAAAATGTTGGCATCAACCAAACGCGGACAGGGATTCTCGAAGTGATTCAAGAAATGGGGGGAGATCTCACCATGGAGGATCGCGATGAAAAAGCGGTCTCTGCAAGTCTCACTGTTAAGACTTCGTCCTTAAAAGGGATTCGGATTGATGGGGAGTTGATTCCACGCTTGATTGATGAATTGCCGATTATTGCCTTACTAGCGACACAAGCAAATGGTCAAACCGTGATTGCGGATGCTGAGGAGCTTCGTGTGAAAGAAACGGACCGCATCCAGGTCGTAGCAGATAGCCTCAATGCTATGGGAGCCAATGTCGTGCCAACGGAAGACGGCATGATCATCACTGGACCGACTCCTCTACATGGAGCTGACTTAGAGACCTTTGGAGATCACCGGATTGGGATGATGGCTGCCATTGCTGCCTTATTGGTGAGAGATGGAAATGTGGTGTTGGATCGGGCAGAGGCCATCAACACCAGTTACCCTAGTTTTTTTGAAGATTTGGAGACCTTACTGCATGGCTAAAATTTTACTTGGTTTTATGGGAACAGGTAAAACGACCGTTGGTCGCATTCTTGATCCAAAATTCCATGATATGGATGAATTAATTGTTGAAGAGATCGGCATGTCGATCAATGATTATTTCTCAGTGGAAGGAGAAGCTGCCTTTCGTCGTCGCGAGGCTGAAATGTTAGAGCGTTTATTGGAAAATGAAGTGGCCATCATTTCCCCCGGAGGTGGGATTGTGGTCAATCCTCATAACCGTGCGCTCTTGGAAAAAAATCCTCACAACATTTATCTGCGGGTAGATTTTGAAACCTTGTACAGACGAATTCAAAATGACAAAGCTATGCAACGTCCCCTCTTTTTAAACAACACAAAAGAAGAATTTAAGAAGATTTTTGATGGTCGTTTGCCTTTGTATGAAGCGATTGCTACCCATATTGTGGATGTCGAGGACAAAACACCTGAAGAAATTGCGGAGATCATTCGATGCTTGTAGGCTATCTTGGTCCTAAGGGATCTTTTACCCATGATGTGGCCACTCATAGCTTTCCAACTTCTGAACGCATCGCCTATCAGACGATCACAGATGTCATCAAGGCTTATGAGAATCAAGAAATTGATTTTGCAGTCGTCCCAGTTGAAAACTCGATTGAAGGCAGTGTCCATGAGACCCTTGATTACCTCTTTCACCAAGGGACCATCCAGGCCGTTGCAGAAGTGGTCTATCCCATCAAGCAACAGCTCTTGGTGGCTAAAAAAGACCGGCCCATTCGAACGGTCTATTCGCATCCACAGGCCTTGGCCCAAGGGAAGGCTTTTTTAAGAGCCCATTATCCAGATGCGGCTATGGAAATGACGGCTTCAACAGCCTATGCGGCTCGCTATGTAGCAGAGCATCCAGACTTGGAAATTGCAGCGATTGCCCCTCTGGCAGCAGCCAGTGAATACGGCTTGGAAGTCCAGGCCAAAGACATCCAAGAAATCGAGGACAATTATACACGTTTTTGGATTTTAGGGGCCAAAGAGCCAGCGATCTCAGAAACTTTAAGTCCAGCCCTTCAAAAAGTTAGCTTGGCCTTGACCTTACCAAGTAACTTGGCAGGAGCCCTCTATAAGGGCTTGTCTACTTTTGCTTGGCGGGGGATCAATTTAACCAAGATTGAAAGTCGCCCCCTAAAAACAGCTTTAGGAGAATACTTTTTCATTATTGACCTCCTAAACGAAGCGCCTGATCTTCTGCAATTTGCCTATCAAGAATTAGACAGTTTGGGCATTCAGACAAAAGTCTTGGGTCAGTATCAGGTCTATACCTTAAAAGATAACGGAATGGAGAAAAGATGAGTAACGAATCCAACTTTCTATCTCACCACGAGCGAAAGCGATTAGAGTACTTATACTCAAATTTTCATTATTTAAATGAACGAGAACAACTAGAATACAATTACCTGCTCAAGAAGAGCCAAGGAGCTTATGAGGAAGCAGAAGCCCTTCAACCTGAGGTAGACGCTACAGAAGAAGTGCAAGGAGAGATTGCTGAACCGATTGGGGATCTCCCTGTTTACCAATCACGTAGCAAAAAGTCTAAGAAGAAAGCAGTTGCTGCGACGAGCGATATACCTAAGAAACCACGGAAAAAAATTCGCGTCAAGCGGATTCTCAAGTGGATTGCTCTCTTTTTCTTGCTCATTATCGGTGGCATGGTCTTCATGTTTGTAAAAGGCCTCAACAGCAAGCCGACAGGTCCAGATGCCAAACCGGCTGTCGTTGAGAAATTTAACGGCAAGAAGTCAAGAGATGGGGTCAATATCCTGATCTTGGGGACAGATGGTCGGATCGGTGAGAAATCAGATGAGACCCGGACAGACTCCATCATGGTAGTCAATGTCAATAACAAAGAAGGCAAGATCAAGATGGTCAGCTTCATGAGGGATACATTGGTCCATATCGATGGTGTCAGCCAGCAAAATATTCCTGAATATGATGGCTACTACGACCAGAAGCTCAATACTGCCTTCACCATCGGGGAGCAAAATAACAACCAAGGGGCTGAATTGGTGCGTCAGATGCTCAAAGACAACTTTGACATTGATATCCAATATTACGCTATGGTCGATTTCAAGACCTTTGCGACAGCGATCGATACCCTCTTCCCAAATGGGGTCGAGATGAATGCGCAGTTTTCAACGGTTGACGGCGAAAAGGTCAGTGAAGTAGAAGTACCAGATGATTTGAACATGAAAGACGGTGTCGTTCCGCAACAAACCATCAAGGTTGGAAAACAACGGATGGATGGCCGGACCCTTCTCAATTACTCGCGTTTCCGTAAGGATGATGAAGGAGACTTTGGTCGGACCCGTCGCCAGCAAGAGGTCATGTCCGCTATCATGCATCAGATCAAGGATCCAACCAAACTCTTTACGGGATCAGAAGCCCTAGGGAAAGTCTTTGCTATGACGTCCACCAATGTTCCTTTCTCTTTCCTATTGACCAATGGACTTGGACTAGTCGGAAGTGCTGGAAAAGGAATTGAACGAGTGACCATCCCAGAAAATGGGGATTGGGTCGATTCCTACGATATGTACGGTGGCCAAGGCCTGCTGGTCGATTTCGATGCTTATAAAAAGAAATTGTACCAAATGGGACTGAGATGATATAATAAGGGGATAGGAGTTTTGGACTCCACCCCTTTTAATTTGTAGAAAGATAGAAAACGATGTTAAAGAAAAATGAAATTGTAACGGTTGAAATTGTCGATTTGACACACGAAGGAGCAGGAGTGGCTAAGGTCGATGGCCTGGTCTTTTTTGTGGAGAATGCCCTGCCAGGAGAAGTCATCCGCATGCGCGTGCTCAAGGTCAACAAGAAGATCGGCTACGGAAAAGTAGAGGAGTACTTGGAAAAATCACCTCACCGCAATGAAGAGCTAGACCTAGCTTACTTGCGAAGCGGCATTGCCGATTTGGGGCACCTGGCTTATCCGGAGCAGCTGAAATTCAAGGCCAAACAGGTCAAGGATAGCCTCTACAAGATGGCAGGAATCTCTGATATCGAAGTACCCCTGACCTTGGGGATGGACCATCCTGTCCAGTATCGCAACAAGGCTCAGGTTCCTGTCCGTCGTGTCAATGGTCAGGTCGAAACAGGCTTCTTTCGGAAGAACTCTCATGATTTGATGCCGATTGAAGACTTTTATATCCAAGATCCCGTCATTGACCAAGTGGTCTTGGCACTTAGGGATTTGATTCGTCGTTTTGACCTCAAGCCTTATGATGAGCAGGAACAATCTGGCTTAATTCGAAATCTTGTGGTTCGTCGAGGACATCATTCAGGAGAAATCATGGTCATTTTGGTCACCACTCGTCCCAAGGTGTTCCGTGTGGACCAGTTGATCGAGCAGTTGATCAAGCAATTCCCAGCCATCAAATCCGTCATGCAAAATATTAATGATCAGAATACCAATGCCATTTTTGGAAAAGAATGGCGGGTTCTCTATGGTCAAGACTATATTACGGATCAAATGTTGGGCAATAGCTTCCAAATCTCTGGACCAGCCTTTTATCAGGTCAATACCGAAATGGCAGAGAAGCTCTATCAGACAGCCATTGACTTTGCGGAGTTAAGAGAAGATGATGTGGTGATTGATGCCTACTCAGGAATCGGGACCATTGGCCTATCAGTTGCCAAGCATGTCAAGGAAGTCTACGGGGTCGAAGTCATCCCAGAAGCGGTAGAGAATAGCCAGAAGAATGCTGCATTAAACAATATCACCAATGCCCACTATGTCTGTGACACAGCTGAAAATGCCATGAAGAATTGGCTCAAGGAAGGCATCCAACCAACCGCCATCCTAGTTGACCCGCCACGCAAGGGCTTGACCGAAAGCTTTATCAAAGCAAGCGCCCAAACAGGAGCTGACCGTATCGCCTATATCTCCTGTAACGTCGCCACCATGGCGCGTGATATCAAACTCTACCAAGAGTTGGGCTACGAATTAAAGAAAGTCCAGCCGGTGGATTTGTTTCCACAAACGCATCATGTTGAGGCGGTAAGTTTGCTAGTCAAGGA
>NZ_KV812859.1:0-54662 GCF_001813525.1 Streptococcus sp. HMSC065C01
GTTGGAACAAGAATTTTGATGAGAAAATCTCCCTTAAGTTCATTTAAAGAGCTAAACATTAAAATGAAAATTGGGTTGATATCCTTGATTGTATTATTGGTTCTTCCAGCCAGCTATTCAGCAGTTACTCTGACGATAGATCAAGCGCGAAAAGAAGGAATCAAACAGTTTGTAGGAAAAGAGTTCGCCAATCATACGGTCATTAATCAAGTCTACAAGTCAAGGAACAATGAATTGGTCTTGACGGTTGTTGGAGATCCGATTTCAGAAGAAGAATTAGAAACCATTCGCCAAAAACAAGACTCTTACGGTATTCAATCTGTTCAATTGAAAGTCAATCAAGTCCATAATTCGACAAAATTAGACAGTGAGACGACCAAGGAATTTTACGAAAACATTGACAAGTATATCGATCAAAAACTCTCTGAAAAAGATTCACAAAACGATCTCGTAAAAGAAAATGAAGCAGACAAGGACTGAGGATAGTCAACTTATCTAACTCATGGAAGCAAATCTTGGGAGGATATCCTATATCCAAAAGTTAATGGATAGAAAGGATTGTTGATGAGGATACTATTTGTGGTGGTTTGACAGATCACTACTAGCTCAGCTTAATCAAAATGTAAAAAAGCAACAACTATTTCAGTTGTTGCTTTTTAGGTGGCTGAGATTTTGTTCTAGGTTAAATGGTTTATTTCTCAACACGAGATTTATTTGCAATATCTGCAAGAATCAATTCTACAAATGCATCTACCGGCATGGTTTCTGTTTCTTTTTGACCATAACGGCGAACGTTTACAGCCTGCTCTTCCATTTCCTTGTCCCCAACGATTAATTGGTAAGGAATCTTTTGAGTTTGAGAAGCACGGATCTTGAACTGCATTTTTTCATTGCGTTCATCCACATCAGCTCGAACACCACGGTCACGAAGTTTCTTAGCTACTTCCCAAGCATAGTCCACGTGTTTTTCGTTCGATACTGGGATAAGGGTTACTTGGTGAGGAGCAAGCCATGTTGGGAAGGCACCCTTGTAGTTTTCAATCAAGATCGCTGTGAAGCGTTCCATGGTTGAGATTACCCCACGGTGGATCATGACTGGACGGTGTTCTTCCCCGTCTGCTCCAATGTAATGAAGATCAAAGCGTTCTGGAAGCAAGAAGTCCAATTGGATAGTTGAAAGAGTTTCTTCTTTACCAAGAGCTGTTTTCACTTGGATATCCAATTTTGGTCCGTAGAAGGCTGCTTCTCCTTCAGCTTCATAGTACTCAACACCCATATCATCAACGGCTGCTTTCAACATGCGTTGCGCATTTTCCCACATTTCATCGTTGTCAAAGTATTTGTGTTTGTCTTCAGGATCACGATAAGACAAGCGGAAACGGTAATCCGTCAAGTTAAAGTCTTCATACACATCGATGATCAATTGAAGGATCTTCTTGAATTCTTCCTCGATTTGTTCTGGAGCCACAAAAGTATGACCATCATTCAGAGACATTTCACGGACACGTTGCAAACCAGTCAGAGCACCAGATTTTTCATAACGGTGCATCATACCAATTTCAGCGATACGGATTGGCAATTCACGGTAAGAATGCACATGGTGTTTGTAGACTTCAATGTGGTGAGGGCAGTTCATTGGACGAAGAACAAACTCTTCTCCATCACCCATATCCATTGGTGGGAACATGTCTTCACGGTAGTGATCCCAGTGACCTGAAGTCTTATACAGTTCTACAGAAGCAATTGGTGGAGTGTAGACGTGTTGGTAGCCTGCTGCTACTTCTTTATCAACAATGTAGCGTTCCAACTCACGACGGATGGTCGCACCATTTGGCAACCAGAATGGAAGACCTTGACCAACTTCTTGAGAAATCATGAACAAATCAAGCTCTTTACCAAGTTTACGGTGGTCACGTTCTTTAGCTTCTTCACGCATTTGGAGATAGTTCTTCAAGTCTTTCTTGTCAAACCAAGCGGTACCATAGATCCGTTGCATCATCGCGTTGTCGCTATTACCACGCCAGTAAGCACCAGCAACGTTAAGAAGGTGGAAGATTTGGATGCGACCAGTTGATGGGACGTGTGGGCCACGGCAAAGGTCTACGTACTCACCTTGACGGTAGATCGTTAAACCACCTTCGTCTTCTGAGTGTTCTTCGATCAATTCTAATTTGTATGGATCATTTTTGAAGATTTCACGCGCTTCATCTTTAGTCACTTCTTCACGAATAGATGGGAAGTTTTCTTTGACGATTTTTTTCATTTCTTCTTCGATACGAGGAAGGTCTTCGTTAGAGATTTGACCAGCTTGGTTGTCTGTATCGTAGTAGAAACCATCTTCGATCGCTGGACCGACACCCAAGTGAATATCTGGGAAGAGGCGACGAGCTGCTTGGGCAAACAAGTGTGCCGCTGAGTGACGCAAGATTGGAAGAGCATCTTCGTGATCAGGTGTCACGATTTCAATGCTTCCATCTTCGGTGATGGCACGAGTTGTGTCAATCAATTTGCCGTTGAATTTACCAGCAAGAGCTTTTTTAGCCAAAGAATTGCTGATAGATTGGGCAATTTCAAAAGTAGTAACGCCAGATTCGAATTCACGAACAGCGCCATCTGGGAAAGTAATCTTAATCATGATTTTCTCCTTATAAAGTTTTTAGTAGCTAAATGGGTGGGAGGTGTCTTTGAACATTGGAATCATCTCTCCTTTTGATTTCCTCATTAAGAAATCAAAAAAGCGACCTCCTCGAAAGGACGTCGCAACGTGGTTCCACCTTCATTTATGTTCCTCAAAAAAGAGGGACACCTCTGATTGGCTCTAACGTAGCCACCGTTTTATGTTTGCATAAAAGAATCACGAGTAGTCCCAAACCTATCCTCTACGCGATTTCCAGCCCCACGCGCTCTCTATCAGATTTCCTAGATTTGATATGTCTCTGTCAGTTATTATAGCACGATTGAAAAATTTTGCAAGAAAAAGTTTCATTTTCAATCAAAGAAATGCGTGATTTTACGGATTTTCTTTACTTGTTTGACCGAAGCCTTCATCATCTTCACAGATCCATTGACCGGAAGAGCAATCACCTTGGTCGGGATTTTCACAATGGTCTTAGACATCCGCTTGACCCGACTTTGCTCAGGATTCAAATCATTTGAGAAGTCTTTAGAGATGATTTTATCCAAGTAAAATTCGTAGACCCGACGGCCAAAGGTTGCTGCAGAAATATCATCAATCTTTTCTGCCCACTTGGTCTCATCGATTGCGGGCATCTCGTCAATCGCTTCAAGAATCGCTTGCGCCAGATCGCTCTCTTCATAAAAGAGCTTTCCAAACATAGGATCATCAATCACATGATCGAGATAAGGATTGCCATGAGCGATGATCGGGGTACCACTTGCAATACTCTCTAAATAGGTCAACCCTTGCGTCTCACTCGTTGAAGCTGAAATAAAGAAGTCAGCCGCTTTATAGTAGAGAGCTGTCTCATTTGGTGGGATCATCCCTGTAAAGACAACCGCATCTGAAATCCCCAGTTTCACCGCTTGTTTTTTCAAATCATCCAAATAAGGACCATCTCCAGCCACGATCAACTTAACTTTTGGATTGACCTTGAGGACATCAGGAAGGGCCGCGATAACAGCCTGGATGTTCTTTTCATAAGAGACCCGCGACAGGCTCAATAAAAGCGTTTCATCTTCTGCGACTTCATATTTTTCACGAAGAGCAGCTGTCTCTGTCGGAGTGATTTCTGGTCGGTCAAACTTGGCCAAATCAATTCCTGTCGGAATAATGCGTTTTTCTGCCTTGACCTTGTACTTTTGGAGCAAGTCATAGACGATCTCACTAGGACAGATCACGCCGTCCAGATCATTCATATAACTTCTCACAATGTATTTGACCATACTTGGGCGAATGACCATGCCTCTTGCAATATAGCGAACATAGTCCTCATACTGGGTATGATAGGTATGAATAACTGGAATCCGCAACTCGCGTCCAATCCACACTCCCAAAAGGCCCAGTGAAAACTCAGTCTGGGTATGGATAATATCAAGCTGGTATTGCTTGGCAATGGCAAGCGCCTTTGAGAATCCACGGTAAGCAACGCGGCGGTCCTTAAAGGCGAAGAAAGGCACACTTGGAATCCGAATGATCTGCCAATCTTCATAGCGGTTCACATCTTTATCCGTTGTCGTAAAGATAAAGACCGTGTGACCCAATTTTTCTAATTCTGTTTTGAGCGTCCGAATACTGGTCGCCACTCCCGAAACTTGCGGGAAATAGGTATCTGTAAATAACCCTACACGCATCTTACATCTCCAAAACTGTTTGATAGGCTTCGACCAATTGATAAGCCACTAAGTCGATCGAACGACTTTCAGCAACCTTGTAGCCTGCCTCCCGCTTGTCTACTTGTCCGTTCAAGACCTTGTTCAAGGAATCCACAAATTCGTCTACATTATGGCACAATTCAGATGACGTCTCGTCAATCCAGCCATTGTATACGGGAATATCCCGCAAGACCGTGTGCTGATGACTGGCCAAGGCCTCCAAAACAACGATTCCTTCTGTTTCTTCATAAGATGGGAAGAAGAAAGCATCTGAACCCGTCATGGCCCCTTGGAAGACCGCTCCCTTGAAGTAGCCAGGGAATTCCACATTACTCGGATGATCCTTTTCCACGATACGACGAATCTTACGCGGAATGATCCATTTGTTGATAGAACCTAGCCAGATAAAGCGCACATCCGGCATGCGACGGGCCACTTCTACGAAATCTTCAATTCCTTTACGTTTAAAATAAAGCCCTGCACAGATGACAACCTTTTGGCCTTCTTGGATATTAAAATGCTTGCGAAAGACTTCTTCTTTTTTCGGATCCTTCTTGTATTTTTCCAAATCAATTCCATTGGAAACCGCGATAATCGGTGTAGTCACCCCATAAGACTGAATCAGGTGTTTAGAATACTCAGATGGCGTGATCACATAGTCTGCCTTTTGGTACATGTGAGCCAAATACTTTCCAAACAAGGGCGCAAAAAAGTTAGACCCGATAAAGGAATTTTCAAAATCCTCACGAGTTGAATGGCCATGCATGATGACTTTCTTTCCACGACGCTTTGCTGCATGGAGCAAAAGGAAACTCCGTGGGCCATAGGTATTGATATGCACCACATCATAATCTCCTAAAATATCTGTCGTATACGGAATCCCAGCCAAATCAAGCGCATGCATTTGATGCTGCAAGGCTCGACCAATTCCTGATTTTTGTAATACGGATTTTCCTTCTAAATACAGTAAAACTTTCATACCTTCTATTATACCGAAATAAAGAGTGCCCAGCAAGTCTCTACCTGTTTGCAGTATAAAAAAGAGGCTAGAACAGTTCTGTTCTAGCCTCTCAGACTAGTAGACACGTCTTCCCAAGTCGAGACTCTAGTCTACTAATCCTTATTTTTTGGTCGTTCCACGTTGGTTGATCGTATGAGACAACAGTACTTCGCGTTCTTCCAACTCTTCTTTGTGCATGATCTTAGTCAACATGCGCATACTGATCGCACCAAGGTCATACAAGGGTTGGCCAATCGTTGATAGATTTGGACGCGTGTAACGAGTGACTTGTGAATCATCGCTGGTGATAATTTCAAAGTCTTCTGGTACTTTGATACCGTGATCAGACAAGCCGTTCAAGAGACCTGCAGCCAATTCATCCCCTGTCACAAAAGCAGCTGTTGCTTTTGACGCAATGATGCGTTCTGCCAAGTTGTAACCTTCATCGTAACGGTACTTGGATTCAAAGACAAGTCCTTCGCTATAGCTCAATTTTTTCGCTTTCAAAGCTTCTTTGTAGCCCGCCAAACGGATTTTTCCATTGATATCATCCACCAATGGGCCGCTTACAAAAGCAATTTTCTTGTTGTGTTTTGCCAACTGTGTAACAGCATCAACGGTTGCTTGCTTGTAGTCAATATTGACACTTGGTAATTGGTGTTCAACATCCACTGTCCCAGCAAGGACAACTGGCGTCCGAGAGCGTGAAAATTCTGAGCGAATCTTTTCTGTCAAATGATAGCCCATGAAAATGATCCCATCCACTTGTTTTGAAAAGAGGTTGTTTACCACTGAAACTTCTTTGTCATCGTCTTCATCGCTATTTGCAAGAACAATATTGTACTTGTACATTTCAGAAATGTCATCGATCCCCTTAGCCAATGTAGAGAAATAGCTGTTCGTGATGTTTGGAATCACAACACCGACTGTTGTGGTTTTCTTGCTGGCAAGACCACGCGCAACAGCATTTGGACGGTAATCCAAGCGTTCGATCACTTCTAAAACTTTTTTACGTGTATTTTCTTTAACGTTTTTATTCCCATTTACTACACGACTAACGGTTGCCATTGAAACCCCTGCTTCACGGGCGACATCATAAATTGTTACTGTATCGTCTGTATTCATAAGATTTCCTTTCATTGTTGAAAATTTCGTTTTCACTCTCTAATTAATCCTATTTTATCACTTATTGTAAACACTTTCAAGCATTTTGGTAAAATTTTGTAAACTCTTGCTTTTTTGGGGAAAATTTGACAAAATAGATCCATAGAAAGAAGGTAGCATTATGTCTAAATTAGATCAAATCGTCGATTTTCTTGAAACTGAAAAAACAGATGTCGCTGTTGTATCCGATCCTGTCACCATCAATTACCTGACTGGATTTTACAGTGATCCCCACGAACGTCAACTCTTCTTGTTCGTCTACACTGACCACGAACCACTTCTCTTCGTTCCTGCACTTGAAGTGGAACGGGCGACTGCAGTTGTCGATTTCCAAGTGGTTGGCTATGTGGATTCTGAAAACCCTTGGGAAAAGATTAAAGGGGCTATCGCAAAACCAGATGCTAAAACCGTTGCACTTGAATATGATAACTTGATCCTGACCAAATTCAATGGCTTACGTACTGTCTTTGAAAAGGCTCAATTCACCAACTTGACACCACGGATTAACCGGATGCGCTTGATCAAATCTGCTGATGAGATCCAAAAAATGTTGGTGGCTGGTCAATATGCAGATAAGGCTGTCAATATGGGATTCGACGCCATCTCACTGGATAAAACAGAAACTGATATCGTAGCAGAAATCGACTTTGGTATCAAACGCTTGGGTTATGAAATGAGCTTTGAAACCATGGTCTTGACTGGAAATAATGCAGCTAACCCACACGGAATTCCTGGAAGCAACAAAGTCGAAAACGATGCCCTCTTGCTCTTTGACCTTGGCTGTATGGTGAATGGTTATGCGTCTGATATGACTCGTACTGTTGCTGTTGGAAAACCTGATGATTTCAAAAAAGAAATCTACCACTTGACGTTAGAAGCTCAACAAGCAGCCATTGACATGATCAAACCAGGTGTAACAGCACACGACGTCGACCGTGCTGCACGGAGCGTCATTGAAAAAGCTGGCTATGGTGAGTACTTCAACCACCGCCTCGGACACGGTATCGGAATGGACGTGCATGAATTCCCTTCTATTATGGAAGGAAATGACATGGTGCTTGAAGAAGGCATGTGCTTCTCAGTCGAACCAGGAATCTATATTCCAGGTAAAGTCGGTGTTCGTATCGAAGATTGTGGGTACGTCACAAAAGACGGATTTGGACTCTTCACTGAAACCAGCAAAGACTTACTTTACTTTGACTAATCCTTTAGTCGTTTCAATATATAACAAACATCTTGTTTCGTTAATAACTATAAAAAATGAGGCTGGGACAAAAGTCCTAGCCTCTTAATTATCTTTGGATTGTCGAGCAAGACGCAGTGGTTGAGCGAGCTCTACTACACTGGTTTCATCAGCTTTTACAGCCCTACTCAACTGTGCGGAGGTGTGACGACGAAATCGAATTCTAACGAATGACCAATTTCTGTCCCACTCTCTATTTTCTTATGAAACCGATTCGAGTTTCATTCTTTTCTGCGTATCTTCTACGACGTCTTTTAAAGTGGTTTGGGACATTTCTTTTTCCATAGCAGTCTGAATGTCCTCAAGCTTTCCATCTAAAACATTATGGATATTGTGGCCAATTGGGCAGGCTGGATTCGGATTGTCATGAAAACCAAATAATTGACCTGTCGAACCTAAGCATTCTACTGCTTGATAGATATCCAGCAGGCTGATCTCATCGGCTGCTTTTGCGAGCTCAGCTCCGCCTGTCCCACGCGCTACATGGATCAATCCTGCTTTCTTCAACTGAGACAAGGTCTTTCGAATAATAACAGGGTTGACACCAACACTTCCTGCCAAAAAATCACTGGTTACTTTTGTTTTTTCTCCTTGTAGAGCAATCATGATCAAGACATGAGTCCCAATGGTAAAGCGACTCGAAATTTGCATAACTTCACTCCTTTCTACCCGTTTTGAAGGTAGAGTCTATTGAACAACCGTCAAGGGACGACTTTCGTTATTCCTATTATACTCTTTTTAGTTGTAATGTCAACAGTTACACTATTGGAAGAAGTCTTCTAGCCAAGCATCGATTTCTCGATCATGACCTTCTCTCTGCTCAATCTCATGAAGGAGCTCATGATTGTGGGTATGATGAATGCCATTGACCAAACTTTCATAATACACTTGGTAATAAGGAAGATGGAGGTCTTTTGCGAGTTGCAATTCTTTTTGGACATCATAGTCCACCCGTCTAAAATCGACATCTTTTAGCCCCATTTGATCAAATTCAAGAATAGCATACATGGCCCGAAGATCCTTGCGAAGATTCTTTTCCAAAAAGAAAGGTTGACCGATCGACCCAGGATTGATGATCAGTTCTCCTCCTGTCCCGTAACGGAAAAACTGCTGGTGAATGTGTCCGTAGACTGCAATATCACAAGACGGGTTTGTCACCAAGCGATCAAAATCCTTCTGCTCACCAATGTGGATCAATTCGCGACCCCAATTCTTATCAGGTAAGTGGTGGGTGATGCCGATCTTTAAACCTGCGATTTCTCTATGGACCTGCATGGGCGTTTTCTGCATGTCTTCAATTTCCTGGGGCGTGATTTCTTCAAGAATATATTGACACTGGCGCATGAGGTAGCGATGACTGGGTCTGGTCTCATCCAACATCCCCCTCATAGCCCGCCAAAGACTATCTTCCCAGTTTCCAAGGACTTTTACCGTAATCGGTAACTCCTCTAACAGCTCCAAGAGGGCCCGTCTCCCCGTCCCTGGCATCAAACTATCTCCCAAGAGCCAATATTCATCCACCTTGGCTTTTCGACTATCCTCTAGGACAGCTTCCAATGCTGTCGTATTTCCATGAATATCTGAAAGTAAAGCAATTTTAGTCATGATCTTCTCCTTCTCTCCATTATAACAAAGAGAAGAAAAACTTCCACCCAAAGGTGAAAGTTTTATGAACATTCCATGCTACCAGAAATGAAAACTCAGGCTAGAAGCGGACGCTTCGTCGTTGGATTTATCTTTTTCCAAAGAGTTGCTTAACGGCTTTGTATCTTAGTCTACTGATTTGAGGGCTTCGAGCATGTCTACTTTTCGAAGATAATGGTCAACATAAATTCCTAACAGGATCAAGAGAAGGAGCATTCCTCCGACAGGGAAGAGGAAAACGCCAAGTCCGACTTTAGGGTAAAAGAGAATGGCATCTGGTGCAATCATAGCAATGAGGAATTGATGAAGATAATAACCACCCACTAATCCCATGAGGATCCCTATGATAGACAATAAGATGGTTTCGCGGTAAATATAGAGCGTCACTTCCTTATTATGGAATCCTAAGACCTTAATGGTCGATAATTCACGGATCCGCTCTGCCACATTGATATTGGTTAAATTATACAAGATCACGATGGCTAGCAAGATCGATACGACTACTAGAATCATCATAGTGGTGTCCAAGGATTTGGCAACTGAATTAAAGAGGGAAATCATCGAAGCATTCTGACTAACCGCCTTCACAGCTGCAAGTTCCATCATGTCCCGACTGACAGCCTGCACTTGTCGTGTAGAAGGATTTCTCAACTGCACCAAATAGCTATTTGCTGAAGTCCGCTTTCCGTAGATTTTTTGGTAACTTGCCTGATCCATATAGATAAAATGGCCGACATAATTTTCAGTGATTCCTGCTACCTTAAAAGTGTGACCATCTAAGGTCAGTCGATCACCGACTGTAACCCGGGCTAGTTGTGCTAGCTTACTACTGATGATGACCCCTTTCTTGAGAGACAAGGGCTCTCCTTGCTTGAGAGAACGTAAGCTGATAAAGGGAGAAAAATCTGTACGATCCGTTACCATCATCGTAATGGTCTGCTTGTCGCGTCCACCCTTTAAAGATGCTTCGATGACCTTACTATAGATGGCTCGATAATCTTTGATATCTGATTTTTCCAGACGATTGGTTAGTTCCTTGCTTTCTTGGCTTGATGCATTCGTTTTTTTGGCTACAATCAACTCATATGATAGGATCTCTTGAAATTGGCGTTTGGGAACCCCTCCTACAGAAGATTGAATCCCTAGCCCTGCGAAGAGAAGAGCAACAGAACCTGCCACTCCAAAAATGGTCATCAGCATCCGTTGTTTGTAACGAAAGAGATTACGAGCAGTGACCTTGTGGGTGAAACTCAGACGCCTCCAAATAAAATGGAGACGCTCCAGGAAAATCCTCGAACCGGATACCGGTGGTTTAGGAAGCAATAAAAGATTGGCTTCTTCTTTTAATTCCTTGCGAGAAACCCAGTAAGCCGGAAGCACACTCGCGACAAAAGACAGTCCTAGCGCAATCAGAGTCATATCTCCATAAAAATACTCTCTGCTCTCTCCAATCACCATCCCTTGCGTAATAATAATGGAAATGATTCCCGATAGGAAATAATGGCCCAGCAAGGTTCCTAGAAGGGTCCCGATCGTCCCTGCAAAGAATCCATAGAGGACAAATTTGAGAATGATGTCCTTGGTACGATAGCCCAGCGCCTTAAAAACGCCTGCATTGGTCCGCTCTTCATCGACAAAGCGGGTCATCGTGGTAAAGGTCACCATGGCTGCTACCAGATAAAGAACGACCGGAAAAATATTTCCAACAGCAGAGATACTACTACTGGCATTGCTATACATCAGGTAACCTTGTCCACCTGGCATGGTCTTGCGGTCATAGACATGATAAGTTGGGATTTCCAGTTGATCTCGCTCCCTTTGAGCTTTTTTCAGCTCCTCCTCTTTTTTTGCGAGCTCCGATTCACCTGCAGTCCAGTCCTTCTTTTTCTGATCCAGTTGTTCTTTGGCTTGATGGAGCTTTTCTTGACTGGCTACTTGCTCTTTAGCTGGCAGAAATGGAGCTAATTTCTTGAACTGGGCCTCCTGCAAGTCTAATTGTTTTTGAGCCTGATCGATCTGATTTTTAGCTGACTGGAGGGTTTCCTTGGCACGACTGAGTTCTTTCTGGCCTTTTTGAATCTGCCCATCCGCCTCCTGCTTGAGTCTTTGATAGCGAGCCTTTCCATTGTCTTTCAGAAGTTTTTCTAACTCTTCTTGATGAGCTTTGAGCCCTTTTTGGTAGACTTGCGAAAAAGAATCTAAAGACTTCAGATCATCAAACTGGATCCGCGCCATCGCGGGAAGTTTAGTCGTAAAGACCTCTTTTGAAACTAGTGCATAGGCATCTAGATTTCCACTACCACTCATGGCAGTGCCTAAATTCTTTT
This sequence comes from Streptococcus sp. HMSC065C01, assembly GCF_001813525.1. NCBI lineage: Bacteria > Bacillati > Bacillota > Bacilli > Lactobacillales > Streptococcaceae > Streptococcus > Streptococcus sp. HMSC065C01. The sequence continues at coordinate 11,711 of NZ_KV812859.1, forward strand.
GAGACCACATCTCAGAGGATTGAACAAAACCAACAATGGTGAATTGCTTTCGCTTTAAACTAGAGCGCGTTCCAGCCTTTTCTTCAAGTGTGAGGGTATCCCCTATCTGATAGCGATCCTCCCAAAAACTTGCTAGGGCCAGTTCCCCTTCTTTTTGGGGCAGGCGCCCCTTGGTCACACGAAAGAAAGAAAGACTTTTTGGGGCAGAAAACAGTCGAATTGCCTTTCCTGTTCCTTTCACTGTCAGATCCAGCAGTGAACCAAATTCGACACGCGCCCCTTTGACTCCTAAAAGCTCCTCTTGGTCTGCCTGGTCTAATCCCAAGTCCCCCATGACAGCAAGATCTAGCATCTTTTGTTGCTGAATAAACTGGTTAGCCGTTCGATGCATATTTGGAGTAGTCACCTTTAAGCCTACCAAGGCCAAGCTTCCCAACAACATCAAGGTTAAGATGGAGAGAAAACGTCCTTTTGAATGTGTAAAAGAACCAAACAGATCCTTCCAATAGACTTTTCGTTTCATGCTAGCACCTCTTCTAATACTCTAGTGTAGCAATATCTTGAGGAAGCTCATTGATTTCTACCGACTTGACCTTGGCATCATGCATGCGAATCACACGGTCTGCAATCGGGGCTAAAGCAGCATTATGGGTTACGATGATGACCGTCGCTCCCTTTTTACGAGACATGGCCTGTAAAATCCCCAATACTTGCTTACCTGTCTGGTAGTCTAAGGCTCCTGTAGGCTCATCGCAAAGGAGAATTTTAGGGTTTTTCGCCACTGCCCGAGCAATCGCCACCCGTTGTTGCTCTCCACCTGACAATTGGGCAGGAAAATTATCAAGACGATTGCCAAGTCCTACTTCTCTTAAAACGGCTTCCGGATCCAAGGCATCAGAGACGATTTCTGAAGCCAATTCGACATTTTCCTTGGCTGTCAGATTGGCTACTAAATTATAAAATTGAAAGACAAAGCCAACGTCATCTCGTCGATAATCCGTTCGTTGATGGGAATTGAGCTTAGAAATATCCACCCCATCAATCAGTACCTGTCCTTCGTCATTCGTGTCCATCCCTCCTAAGATATTGAGAACTGTTGATTTTCCAGCTCCTGACGCCCCTAAAATAATGACCAATTCGCCTTTTTCAATCTCAAAAGAAACATCCTGATTAGCGAGAATCTCCGTTTCTCCACTAGTGTATCGCTTGTAACAGTGCTGCATTTCGATGTAGGCCATTTTTTCTCTCCTCCCTCCTATTTCCTATCTATATTATAGTCCTTTTCGTATAGATTACAAAGAAATCGAGGCATCACCAATAGTGATTCTTCCTCATTATCATGAACTATTATAAATTTTATGCTATAATTAGAGAGAAATTTGATTTATTCTTAGAAAGAAGGCTCATCATGAGTTTACAACAGTTTGAAAGGAAATCTCTTCAAGAAATCAACCAGTCTATTGACGTGCCAAAAGGCATCCCCTTTTGGAAGACTCTTCTACTCTTTTCAGGACCAGGAAGTCTGGTAGCTGTCGGCTATATGGACCCGGGAAACTGGATTACCAGTGTGGTCGGAGGGGCACAATACCGCTACCTCCTCTTATCAGTGGTTCTTCTCTCCTCTTTAATCGCCATGCAGTTGCAACAAATGGCTGGTAAACTAGGGATTGTCCATCGTAAGGATCTGGCCCAAACAACCGCCCATCATTTACCAAAATGGCTTCGCTATACCCTTTGGATTGTGATTGAGCTTGCCTTGATGGCGACAGATTTAGCGGAAGTCATCGGATCAGGGATTGCCCTCCACCTTCTTTTTGGCTGGCCCTTGCTCTTTTCTATCCTGATCACCATCTTTGATGTCTTCCTATTACTGGGGCTCATGCATCTAGGATTTCGAAAGATCGAGGCCATCGTATCAACCTTGATCCTCACGATCCTTGCAATTTTTGGCTATCTGGTATTCCTATCGAAACCAGATATCGGAGGAATCTTCGCTGGCTTCCTCCCTCAAAAAGAGGTGCTAGGAATCGGTCTTCCAAAAGGAAATGAAGCCTTAACCTTGGCGCTTGGAATCATCGGGGCAACAGTAATGCCCCACAACCTCTATCTCCACTCTTCCATTTCGCAAACGCGAAAGGTGGACTACAAAGATCCAGCAGATATCAAACGGGCAGTGCGCTTTATGACCTGGGATTCAAATATTGAATTGAGTTTGGCCTTCGTCGTCAACTCCCTCCTCTTGATTCTTGGAGCAGCCCTCTTCTTTGGTCACGGAGATAAGATCGGTGCTTTCTCTAGCATGTACAATGCGCTCAAGGATAATCATATAGCCGGTGCTATCGCTAGTCCCTTCTTATCCACCCTCTTTGCCATCGCTTTGTTAGCCAGTGGTCAAAATTCAACCATTACTGGGACCCTAACCGGTCAAATCGTTATGGAAGGTTTCTTGAGATTCCGCTTACCACAATGGGTCGTTCGTCTCATGACTCGGATCATTGCCCTTCTTCCTGTCATCATCGTTGCGATCTTATTTGGAGATCAGGAACATGTCCTTGATGACCTTCTGGTTTATTCTCAAGTCTTCCTATCAGCGGCTCTTCCATTCTCCATCTTCCCTCTGGTTTATTTCACCTCCAACAAGAAAATCATGGGAGAGCATGTCAATGCGAAGTGGAACACTTTCTTAGGCTATCTCGTTGCGATTGTCTTAACCATCTTAAATTTCAATTTGATCGTGACAACTTTTATCAAATAAAGAGAGAGTGGGACAGAAATCGGTAATTCGTTAGAATTCGATTTCGTCGTCCCACCTCCGCACAGTTGAGTAGGGCTGTAAAAGCTGATGAAATCAGCGTAGTAGAGCCCACTCAACCACTGCGTCTTGCTCGACAATCCAAAAATAATTGAGAGACTAGGACTTTTGTCCCAGCCTTTTTTTATTTATTACACTCCCTTTTCCATCTTGCTCCTCCATTTCCTAAAAATTTCCTGACCATTTTTTTAGGAGGGAATTATTTTAAATCACTAATTATTGTGAGATTTTCACAAAATCTTGTCAGAGCCCGTCATTCATAAACTTGTAAATTTTTTGTACACTTTCCGTTATCTGTACAAAAATTAGAATTGTTGTCTAATTTATTCTTTTGGAGTATAATGCTCTTTGTTAGTGTCGTGAAATTATTTAACATATAAATTATTTTAACGTCAAATAAATAAGAATAAATTTATACAACTACAGAAAGGAACATATGGTACGCCAAAGACAAACAACAACCAAGTCAGACTTACGAAATGCGCTCTCAAAACTCCTCTTGCAACAACCTTTTGAAAGCATCACTATTCGACAATTAACTGAAACCGCTGGGATTAACCGCGGGACCTTCTACTTGCACTATGTCGATAAATACGACATGTTTGAGCAAATGAAAATGGACATGATGCAAGAATTGGATAGCCTCTTCGTTGAAGGAAGCCCTGTCAAGGTGAACTTTCTCAATGTCTTGACTGCTATTAAAGACAATTATGATTTTATTTATGCATTGTCCCAATCCTGTTGCTCGGACTTCCGTAAATTGGTAAGAAGTTTTACTCTCCATGCACTAGACGATACTCCTCATTCTAAAGAACACATCATTTCAGACTTTCAAGTTCCATACAAGTATGGGCTAGAAATTTTCATCGCTACGATTGAATCTGTGATTGTGACCTGGTTAGAATCCGGTGCCAAGGAAGAGCCAATCGAAATCGGTACGATCATTCTTAGCGTCTGCGACTTTGCTAACTGGAACTAAATTCCCCAACCTTTTCCTTCCTTTATGGAGAAGGTTTTTCTTTTTGGCAAATAAACAACATTCAGATCACCTTGTCCAACTTGTTTGTAGAAAGCAAAAAGGCAGGATCCTAACATCCTACTTTTAGAATGTAGACAAATTACTTTAAAGTAAAATAAGTTAAGCGATTTTGCAAAAAAAAATAAAAATGAGTTCCAATTTTTAAATCGATTCAAGAAAATACCGAAACTTTCCGCTGTGAGAAAAGTGCCTGAAACACAATTGTTTCAGGCACTCGGGAGTTTTGAGACCTTAGGCTCAAAACTAAGTCATGGAACTTCTTCGAAGTTCGCTGACGTCCGTACTCACCTAAGGAAAGTTTTTTATATGACTTTGTCTTCAATCTGAAGGCAGGATCTTAACATCCTGCTTTTTCTTTATTTTTTCTTTGCCAACATGGTTGCAAATCGAAGTTGAATCCGATGGCCATTTTCATCTCGACGATGGAGATGGCCTGGATTTTCATTGTACTTGACCAACTCCCAATCCTTGTAATACTCCGCCAATTCTCCTTCTTTAAAGGTGAACGAGAAGGGCATCTGGCAGGGATAATCTTCCGTATCCATGGCACAGACAATGAGATTGTAGCCACCTGGATTGGTATGCTCTTGCATATTGCGGATAATCGCTGGAATCCGATCAGCCTCTAAAAACATGAGGACCACAGTCGATATGATGAAGTCATAGTTTTGGGTAAGAGCTGCAGCATTGATATCATAGAGTCCCACTGGCATCTCTAGATCTTCCTCAGCGACAATACTTTGTAAGATCTCAAGAGCCAGTTCATTTTGATCCACTGCTGTCACGTCAAAGCCATGTTGGGCCAAAAAGAGGGCGTTGCGTCCTTGCCCGCATCCTAGATCCAGTGCCTTTCCAGCTGGGACAATTCCCACTGCTTCTAGCACTTCTGAATGGACAGGATTGGTGTTGTATTTTTTGGGGAAATAGTCTTTTGGCTCACAGTAAAATTCCAAGTACCACTCCACATCGTCCGTCGCTGCTTCCACACGGTGCCAGGCCTGGGGCTCGGCCATGGGGTTCTCTGCTCCTGCTTCAAAGAGGTGGCTCGCGATTTCTTCCCCCTCTTCGGTCAATTCAATAAATCGTAACTGACCTTTTAAAACAGTAATCTTTCCCCAGGTTCCTACCTTGGTATTGTGCTTTCTTTGAAGAGCTTCTGGCATGGTATCCTTGGTCCAGATAGGCATGCGTTTGTAAGCGATCAATTTTTGTGTCATGCTGCTTCTCCTTTTTCTTTCACTACCCTTATCATACAGAAAAAAGCCCCTTTTTACAAGTTGGAAAAAGGAGAGCCCATCTCTAAGAAAAAAGACAGTTCTGAAACAAGTTTCAAAACTGCCTTTTTCTTTAACGTGTATTGTATTGTTTCATGACCCGTTCGATGTCTCGGTTTTGTTCCCTACGTTTGATGGATTCACGCTTGTCATAATCATGTTTCCCTTTAGCAAGCCCCAAAAGCAATTTGGCATAGCCATCCTTGAGATAGACCTTCAAAGGCACCAAGGTCATTCCGGTCCCTTTGGTGTCTTGGTCCAGCTTTTGGATTTGCTTTTTATGAAGAAGGAGCTTGCGACGACGGTCTGGATCTTGGTTCCAGATATTGCCTTCCTCATATGGAGCAATGTGGACATTGCTAAGCCAAACTTCGCCATTTTTCACTTGCGCAAAGCCATCTTTCAAGTTAATGCGTGCTGCACGGACACTTTTGATCTCTGTCCCCGTCAGCACCATCCCTGCTTCAATCGTATCCACGATGGTGTAGTCATGTCTCGCCTTTTTATTTTGCGCGACTACCTTTCCTTCGCCCTTTGCCATGTTTGGCTCCTTTCTTTGCTACTTCCTTGTAAAATGGTTTCTTCCCTTTTTTCTTTTTGGATTTAGAGGAAGAATCTTTCCGCTTGTCATCTTTTCTAGCGGTTGATCCCTTAGAAACTTTTTTGTCCTTGCGTCTACGATCCCTGCGATTACCATCTCGGTCACGTACTTTTGCTTTGAGGCCTGTTTCGACGACATCCCATTCACTTGGAATATAAGAGAAATCAATCTCTCCTGTCATCTTGTCGGCTCTTTCTACTTTGATCCGGATTTGCTGACCGACACGGAAGGTTACTCCTGATTTTTCCCCGCGAAGGGTTAGATCTCGTTCATTAAAGTGGTAGAATTCAGGGAGATTGGTAATATGGATCAAGCCTTCAACCGTATTTGGCAACTCCACAAAGAGGCCAAATTTAACCACACTGGAAACCACGGCATCGTATTCTTCCCCAACATAGTCTTCCATGTATTCAGCCTTCTTCATGGCTTCTACTTCGCGCTCCGCATCAATAGCCCGGCGTTCCCGACTAGAGGATTGGCTGGCAATGTCTGGAAGGACTTGTTCAAAGTGCTCTGCCACTTCTTGGGATTTTCCGTATTCGCGCACCATTCGATGAACCATCAGGTCCGGATACCGACGGATGGGACTAGTAAAGTGGGTATAAAACTCAGCAGCAAGCCCATAGTGGCCATGGTTATGCTCTGAGTAGCGAGCCTGCTGCATCGAGCGCAACAACATCATCGAAAGGACATCTGCATAGGGTTCCCCTTCGACCTTGCGCATAATTTCTTGCAGGGCTTCTTGGCTCATCTCACTAGCCGTTCCGTAGATTTGGATCCCGAAGCTAGAAGCATAATCGATAAACTTCTGTACTTTTTCTGCCTTTGGATCTTCGTGGATCCGGTAGATGAACGGTAGTTTCAGTCGCGTAAAGTGCTCCGCCACTGTTTCATTGGCAATCAGCATAAAGGACTCGATCATCCGCTCAGCAATTCCTCTTTGACGAAGGACGATATCGACCGGTTTTCCTTCTTTATTGACCAGGATTTTAGCCTCATTGGTATCAAAATTAAGGGCGCCGCGACGAATCCGCATGCTTTCTAGAATGCCATGCAAGGTGGCCATTTGATGAATACTTGGGACAATTTTCTTAAAGGTTTGAGCCTTTTCTTCGTCGCCCACTAAGATATCATTGACGTCGCTATAGGTCATACGGAAGGTTGTATTGATCACTGTTTGGGTAATGGTATGCTTGACGACCTTGCCATGAGGATCGATCTCCATGATGGCAGACTGGGTCAGGCGGTCCACATTCGGATTTAAAGAACAGATCCCATTGGAGAGACGCTCTGGCAACATGGGTACTACTCGGTCGGTCACATAGACAGAAGTCGCCCGATTTAGAGCTTCCTTATCAAGTGCTGAACCTTCATGAACGTAATAGGAGACATCTGCGATGTGAACACCCAGCTCAAAGTTGCCGTTCTTGAGTAGCTTGATATGGACCGCATCGTCCAAGTCCTTGGCATCTGCCCCATCGATGGTAAAGGTGATCTCCTCTCGCAGATCCAAGCGTCCCTCTAAATCCTTTGTAGACGGTGCATCTGGAACCTGCTCGGCTTCTTTCAGCACTTCTTCTGGAAATTCTGAGACGATGTCCATGGATTCTAACACTTCCAAGACATCGATTCCTGGATCTGTTGCATGACCGACCACATCCCGCACCGTCGCCACAAAATAATTGTGCTTGCGGCTCGGGTATTGATCAATTTCGACCTTGAGGATTTCGGTCCCTTCCAATTGGATGGCTGGCTTCTTCACATAGATCAGCTGGCTGATCTTTTGATTTTTCGAACGAATGTAGCCGGCATATTTAGGTTTTTCCTCATCCAGGACAATTTGTCCAACTACCGTTTTGATGCTATGTTCCAAGACATCAATAATCTTAGCTTCTGCTGCCGTTCCTTTGTTTCGGTCTGCTACCTTGGTAATGACGATCTCAACGGTGTCCCCATCGATAGCGTGGTTGACATCATTTCGGCCAACAAAGAGGTCTTCTTCTTCGCCTTCTAAACTGACAAAGCCAAAGCCATTCTTATGCGCATGAAAGATCCCCTTGAGGGTAATAGCTGGGGCCTTCTTTTGAGCCAAACGAAGAGAGCCATCATCTTCGAATTTCAACTCATGACGGCGTTCCATCAGAGAGATGGTTTTGACCAAGTCACGGAAATCCTTAGACCCTTCCTTTCCTAGAGCTGCTGCCAGATCATTGATCTGGGCTTTGTCATGCTCTTGTAAATATTCTTTAATACTTGTTTTCATTGATTTATTTGCTGGTTATCCAGCCTCCTTTTTTCTATCTACTTGTGTCTTTGTTTTACAAAATAAAAATAGGCAAAGACATTGTCTGAGCCTATCTTATCTACTAGAAAGTACCATTAAGATCATCGCGATCAATAACCAAAAGAAGATCATAATAGCTGTTAAACGCTGCATCACGGCTTCAAACCCGCGCGCTTTTGAACGTTCAAACAAGTCATTTGAACTTGCGTCAAAGACGTTGCTCGATTGGTTTTTTGTTGGTTGCATAAAAATTGCGATAATAATCAATACTGATAATACTAGTAAAATAGTTGTTAATGCTCCGCTCATATTCAAAACTCCTTAAAATCCTCACTATTATACCATGAAAATCATTTTGATTCAATATGTAAGGTTACTTTTCTTTCCTTAGGACAATACTTCAAGACCTCGATCTTTTCGGGATGGGTTTTGGTATTTTTACTGGTCAAATAATTCTGACTCCCACAGCTGGTGCAGGTCAATTGAACTTTAATTCGCACGTACGTCTCTCACTTTCAAATACTTTCTAAATAAGAATAAGAGGAACATCAAATCGGTAAAGGCCAAAAGGGCTGTACCGTAAAATACCCAATGATAGCCAAAATGCATGAAAATACTCGATCCCATCATTGGCCCTAATACACCACCTAAGTAATAAAAGAGCTGGTTGTAGCTAAAGATCCGAGAAATCCCTTCAGGAGGGGTTAAACGATTCAATAATGCGGAAACTCCAGGTAGTAGGGCTCCTGTCCCGATCCCAAAGAGGAAGCGTAAAATCCCTAATTGCAGGGGTGTTTGCGCTTGGGCACAAAGGATATAGAGACAGCCACTATAGAGAAGGGCGATTAATAAGAGCCGGTGATTCCCGATTCGGTCTCCCAGTTTTCCCATCCAACCTGAAAAAAGCATACTAGAGACTCCCATAGCTGAAACAATCATCCCCGATACAAAGATCAGGTTATCTCTTTGTCCCAAAGCTCGCACATAAAGAGGCAGGATCGGAGAAATAGATTGGGCGATCATTTGAATGGTCATGCTGGTCAAAAAGAGGCCCAAGAGAATATCCTTCTGCTGAATGGACTTGAGCAACTCCCAGCTGGATTTTTGTTCTTCTTTTGGAAGGGGCTCATAGTCTTCCTCAATGCCCCAGAAGGTTAAGAGGGAAACCAAAAATAAGAAGAAGCCCACCAAGAGAAAGACATTGCGCATTCCCAGATTTTCAGCAATGAGTCCCCCAATCAAAGGGCCCATCAAGGTTCCAGCTACGACACCAGTCGACAAAGTCCCTAGGGCATAGCCGGATTGGTCCTTGGGAACTTGACTGGCAATCAGCGCCGTACTATTAGGGACAAAGCCTGAAAAGACCCCATTGAGCAAGCGCAGGACCAAGAGCCAAAAGACGGATGGGACAAAGGCAATACCTCCCATAGTCAGCGTCATGGCAATGGAAGCTCTAAGCATCATGGGTTTTCGACCATAGCGGTCGGCCAGGCTCCCCCAGATGGGAGACATGATCGCAGAGGTTACAGAAGAACTTGAGACGGCAATCCCAGCATAAAGGGGAACAGCCTTGCCCGTAACACCCAACTCTTCCACAAAGAGGGCCATAAATGGGACGACTAAAGAAAGGCTGGCTCCGATGAAAAAGCACCCGATCCAGGCAATATATAGATTTTTACGCCAATTGATTTCTCTTGTGATAAAATCATCTTCTTTCTAATTGTTGTAGGGCTGCATCTAATTGGGCATAGAGGGCCGTTAGATCGTCATTATTGTCTAAGACCAGATCTGCATGGACTCTTTTTTCATCTAGCGGCATTTGAGACGCGATGCGTTCTTGGGCCTGCAGTTCTGATAAGTGGTTGCGTTCCATCAGACGTTTGAGCTGGGTTTCTTTTGATACAGCTACCAACCAGACAGATTCAAACCACTCTTCATAGTGCTGCTCGATTAAGAGAGGAATATCCATAAAAAAGAGATCGGATTGTGCAGCTTGTCTATCTCTTACCTCAGCTAGAGCCTCACGAATAAGCCTGCCTTGAACGCGATTGGACCAGTCTCGTTCACTAAGGTCTGAAAAGATCCGCTGACCCAAAGCTAGGCGATCCAGCTCTCCTTCTTTGGTAAGGATCTCTCTACCAAAATGATCCACTAGGACACGGTAGAGGGCTCCTCCTGGTGCTTGCAAATCATGAACCACTTGATCAGCATCAATGACAGGATACCCTTTTTCTCTCAGATAGGAGGTGACAGTGGACTTTCCTGAAGCAATCCCTCCTGTTAATCCGATGATTCTCGCCATCTAGTTCTCCTTTTGACAGTGGGGGCAAAAATGGGTTCCGCGTCCCCCCAGCTGGATTTTCTCAATCGGTGTCCCGCAACGCAAACAAGGCTGGCCTGTTTTCCCATAGACCTGGTGTTCTTCCTGCATGGTGCCATCTTCCCCAAAAGCATTGCTGTAGGAGCGAATGGTGGAGCCACCCTTTTCAACAGCCTGAGCAAGCACAGCAATCGTTTCTTTGCGGATTGCTTTAGCTTCTCTAGCAGTCAAGCTTTGACCCAAACGGGCTGGATGAACCTTGGCTCGATAAAGGACCTCATCCACATAGATATTGCCCAGACCAGCCACTAATTTTTGGTCTAAAAGAGCTGATTTAATGGGTTTCTTTGATTTTTTAAGAGTTGCTTGGAAGGCTGGTGCTTTAAAATCCGCTTCTGTCGGCTCTGGACCAATTTTTTTCGCCAAAAAATAGCTGTCGACAAGCTCAGGTATGAGGACTTCCATGGTCCCAAACTTACGGACATCTTCATAAACCAGGGTGCTGCCATCTGTAAAATGAAAGAAGACATGGGCGTGCTTGCGAAGAGGGACTTCGTCTGGATAAAAGAAATACTTGCCTTCCATCCGCAAATGCGAGATGAGGACCAGATCCGTCAGATAAAACAAGAGGTATTTCCCGCGGCGCCCCATGGCCCGAATTTCTTGCCCCGGGAGATCTTGACGAAAAGCATCCCGATCCGTCTGAATCATCTTTGGATACTTTACTTCCACTGACTGGATGGTTTTCCCAAGAATTAATTTCTCAAGACCTCGTCGAACGGTCTCTACTTCTGGTAATTCAGGCATAGAACTCCTTTCAAAAACAAGAAGCAGGCCTTCTGCCCACCTCTTCTTAATATTCTTTTTCGTTGTATCCGAAATCGGCAAGATCCAATTTCTTATCCCGCCAATTTTTCTTGACTTTCACCCAGGTTTCTAGGAAGACCTTGTCCCCTAGCATGAGCTCAATATCCTTACGCGCAAGGGTTCCGATCTTCTTAAGCATGGCGCCGCCTTTTCCGATGATAATCCCTTTTTGGCTATCGCGCTCAACCATGATGGTTGCACGAATATGGACCTTATCGGTTTCTTCATCCCGATTCATAGAATCCACGACCACGGCAACAGAGTGGGGAATTTCTTCCCGCGTCAAGTACAAGACCTTTTCACGGATCATTTCAGAGACCAAGAAACGCTCTGGGTGGTCAGTAATTTGGTCAGCAGGGAAATATTGGAAACCTTCTTCTAAGTTTTCGCTCAAAATATCAATCAAACGCGAAACATTGTTTCCTTGGAGGGCTGAAATCGGCACGATTTCCTTGAAATCCATCTGACTACGGAAGTCATCGATTTGCGCCAAAAGTTGGTCAGGGTGCACCTTGTCGATCTTATTGACCACCAGAATAACCGGCACCTTAGCAGCCTTGAGGCGTTCGATAATCATGTCATCGCCCTTCCCACGCGGTTCATCTGCTGGCACCATAAAGAGAACGGTATCCACTTCTCGAAGGGTGCTATAGGCCGACTCCACCATGAAGTCTCCAAGGGCTGTCTTTGGTTTGTGAATCCCTGGGGTATCGATAAAGACGATCTGTTCCTTATCCGTCGTATAAATCCCCATAATCTTATTGCGCGTTGTCTGCGCCTTGTCACTCATGATGGCAATTTTTTGCCCCATAACGTGGTTCAAAAAAGTTGACTTCCCAACATTGGGACGTCCTAAAATGGCTACAAAGCCTGATTTAAATGTCATATTATCCTTTCACGAGGGCATACTCCCTCTTATCCAAATACCAAGGCCCAGAATTTGGGCACAAAAATCACCAGTCCTGTTAGTAGGGCAAAGCCTGATACGACGAGGACTGCTCCAGCTGCCATGTCTTTGGCATTCTTTGCCAACATGGAGAAATGGTAGTTACTAGCTAAATCCACCACATTTTCAATGGCTGAATTCATAATCTCAAAAGCAATCACCAAGGTGATGCTGAGCAACAAAAAGAGCCACTCTGTCGCAGAAATCCTAAATACCAAACCAGCAAGAATTGCTACAAGGGCTGATAAGGCATGCTTGCGCATATTGCGCTCTTCTTTGATCGACGTGAAAATTCCTGTTATCGCAAACTCCAGGCTTGAAGTGAAGTCCCGATTTTTCCATTTTCGCTTATTGTCTTGTGAGTCCATAGGCTGTCAAAATCTCTTCCTGTAAGCCAAACATTTCCTTTTCTTCTTCCGGCGTATAGTGATCATAGCCATTGATGTGAAGAAAACCATGTACTGCCAAAAATCCCATTTCGCGCTCAAAGCTGTGGCCATATTCTTCGGCTTGCTCACGCGCTTTGTCAATTGAAATAAAGAGCTCACCAATATAGGTATCGAATTCTGCCATCATCTCTGCCAATTCTGGATTTTCTGCAAGGTCTTCCTCATCAAAAGAAATCTCCATCTCTGGCTTGTATTCTAAACTGATGACATCCGTCGGACGATCCGTATCACGGTATTCAAGATTTAGTTCATGACTGCGTTCATTGGTTACAAAAGTCACAGCCATTTCCTTGTCTTCTTTCCCAATTTTTTGAGCAGCAAATTCTAAAATTTCTTGCGTTTGTTTTAAGATTTCGTCAGAGACTTGACCAGTCTCATCTACCATTTCAATATACATCTGGATCACCTCACTATTATCACTTCATTATAGCATAAAACCAGCCTATATACTAGATACAGGCTGGTTTTCAATCTTTTTCTTTGCAGGACAATCTTACACCACTGTTTGCTGGATGGCATTCATCTGGGCATAAATCCCGCCTTGTGCAACCAGTTCCTCGTGTCTACCACGTTCCACAATGCGTCCTTCAGATAAGACTAAGATCTGATCCGCATCTTGAATAGTGGACAAGCGATGGGCAATGATAAAGGTGGTCCGGCCCTTTTGCAGGACTGCCATAGCCTTCTGGATGATTTCTTCTGTTTCCGTATCGATGTGAGAGGTTGCCTCATCCAAAATCAGAATTTGCGGATTCATATAGAGCGTCCGCGCAAAGGATATCAATTGGCGCTCACCACTTGAAAAGGCGGATCCTTTTTCTACGACTGGATGGTCGATTCCCTTTTCAAGGCGCTCTACAAAGAGCCAAGCCCCGACTTTTTTCAAGGCATCTTGGACCGCCTCCCGATCAATGTGATCCTGACTCATTGCCACATTACTAGCAATGGTCCCTGTAAATAGATAAGGATCCTGCAGGACAATCCCCATGTGGCTTCGTAGGCTCTCACGAGAGACTTGGCGAATATCTTGACCATCGATCAAAATCGCTCCTTCTTGAGGATCATAAAAACGATAGAGTAGATTCATAATCGAAGACTTACCTGATCCAGTATGGCCCACAAGAGCGATGGTTTGACCTGGACTAGCCTGAAAGGCAATATCTCTCAGAACTGGCTTGCCTTCTTCATAGGCAAATTGAACATCGTCAAACACGACTTGAGCTTTTTCTATCTTCAGTTCCGATGCACCATCGTCTTCTAACGGTTGATCTAAGAAAGCAAGGACGCGGCTCCCCGTTTCTAAGGATCGCCGAATATTCGGAAATTGACGACTGAGATTGGCCATGAGATCAAATAGATTAATCACATAGTTAATATTGATAAATAAGAAACCAGCCGTCACACCGATATTACCCTCTAGGAAAGAAATCCCAGCGATAGTCAAAATGCCTGCAATCACTAAAAACTTGAGCAATTCCGTCAAGGTCCAAGAAGCGATAGAATCAGCCAGGAGGATTCGATCATTGGCTCCTAACATCTTCTGGGTAGTGGCTTCAAACTCCTCCACCACACCAGGCTCTTGATGATAGAGTTGAATCATACTGGCACCATGCAAGAGTTCATTGACCTGGGTATTGACCTCGCTTCTCGCATCAAAGAAATCCTTCATAGGCTGGTCCGTCATGACCTTGTAGAGATACTGGATCCCATAAAAAATCGGAAAGACCAAACACAAGAGAAGACCCATCATAGGACTCAGGTAAAAGAGAATCCCTAGGATAAAGAGAAAGCGTACCAAATAGATGACTAAAATCATACAAGAGTTATAAAACTGGGTCCGCAAGGTCTCCGTATCATTGACAATTCTTGTCGCGATCTTCCCAGCCGGCTTATCATCAAAATAAGAAATAGGCAGCCCTTGCATGACTTGAAAGGCTTGGTCTCTCAGACTAGCGGTTACTTGATTACTTCCGTGTAGCAAGATCCGATTGCCCATGTAGCTAATCAGCTGTCCTAGGCTCAAGACCAAGAGATAGAATCCCCCCATCTGAAGCAAGTCACCTTGCCCACCACCATGGGTCAGTGCGGTCAAAGGCCCATCGATTATCTTTTGGAGAAGAAAGGGAGACAATTCAGAAAAAATGGTGGCTAGTAAGAGGCAAATAAAGCCAGCAAGAAAGACAGTTGGATAAAGCGTGATCCTAGATAATAATCGTTTCAAAACTTTCATCTTATTCTCCTTCCTGTTTTTGTTGCCGTTGGTATTGTTCATAATACCAGCCCTCTTGAGCTAATAAATCACTAGCCCTGCCTTCTTCTACAATTTGCCCTTGATCCAAGACGATGATCCAATCAGCCTGATGAACAGCCGACAAGCGATGGGAAACAATGATGGTCGTCTTGTCTTTTCGTTCTTTTTGAATCGTGTCAATAATGGCCTGTTCAGTCTTCGCATCCACCGCCGAAAGGGAATCATCTAACAGCAAGAGCTCAGCATCTCTTAAGAAGGCACGCGCCAAAGAGATCCGTTGTTTTTGACCACCTGATACAGAGACCCCTTTCTCACCGATCAGGGTGTCCATTCCCTGAGACATCCGCTCGAGATCATCCGCAAAAGCAGCTTGGGCTACTGCTTCCACCAAGTCATCTTGGCTGGCTCCTTTTTTACCAAGCGCTATATTCTCACGGATAGACTTGGAGAATAAAATATGTTCTTGGGAAACATAGCCAATTTTTTCTTCGATGGAGTGTCGGTTGTAGTCCACGATCGGTTGCTGGTTGACCAAAAACTCTCCCTCACCAACTGGGTACTGCCGCAAGAATTGTCGAACCAGGGTAGTCTTTCCTGCTCCGGTACGACCAACAATCCCAACCGTCTGTCCTTTCTGGATGGTCCAATCAATGCCTGACAGGCTCTTTCGCTCAGCACCAGGATAGCTGAAAGAATAGTCCTTAAACTGCACCAAATCAATCTGCTCTAAGTAGTGAGGACCATCTGGCTCCAGATCATCCGTTTCATCAATCACTTCTTTTAATTTTTTATAGGACATTTGACCTGTCTGGTAGACCAAGATCAGGTCCGCCATCATCCACATAGGCTCAATTAAAAAGACCAAATACAGCTGTAAAGCCAATAACTTACCAAGGCTCAACTGCCCGCTTGCCAGGGACTGGCCTCCAAATAGCAGGAGCAAGACTGTCGAGAATCCAATAAACAAAAGGGCTAAAGGTCCAAAAGAATACTGGATAGAGGCAATTTTGTCCCCTGTTTTGGATAGACTGGCTGTTTTTTTCTGAAACTGTTTGACCTGCTGGTCCCGTCTACTATAGGCCCGCATGACCCGGATCCCTTCGATCGACTCCAAGACCTCATCGTTCAACTGAGCGACTGCTTCCCGGTTTTGCTCAACATACTCCTCCTGCTTTCTACTCAAAAAATAGGTAGAGACGACGAGGAAGATCATGGGAATAAAGGAAATCAAGGTTAATTGCCAAGAAATGAAAAACATGGTCGGAATAATAAAGGCAAACAAGCCACCGCCAAACAGGAGCACCATCATCCCGTAACCAGCCATATCAGCCATGCCATCCACATCTGTCGTGAACCGCGTCAAAAGATCCCCTGAACGGAATTTCTCAAAAAAGGGACGCCGCATAGCTACTAGCTTACGAAACGCTTGACCCTGAAGGGTCGCCTTGAAATGGACTGACGACTGAAAGAGTCGCAACTGCCAATAAAAAGCCGTCAAATAATTGAGGATGGCTGACCCTACCAATAGGACCATATCCCATACAAAGTTCGATTGCGTCAGCGTCTGCTGACTCAAATGATCCACTAAACGCTGGATAACTTGCGTCGGGATCAATAAGGTGTAATCATAAAGAATCAGGACCATAGCGATCTTCACATATCGCCACTTGCGCTCCCTGATATACTCCCAAATAGCTCTGATCATATATTCTCCTTTTCAAAATGGCACAGAAAAAACCCAAGCAAGGAGCTGAGTACGTGCTCAGTCCACACTTGGGCCTTCTGATGCCTATCACCAATTCAGTTAAGGCAGGTAAAAATGCATACAAAAAACCCAAGACAAACTCCTCCATCTTGGGTTCCATTTATAGTTTACATCGAACTCAACTGAGATTGGAGAAGCTGTGTATTCAATTGTGTCATCAAAACATCTACTTTGTTCATGATGGTTTTCTCCTTTCTCTTTGTTGTTCTAACTTTACCACGGATTTCCTTGCTTGTCAACGTTTTTTTGAAAATTGTTGAAAAAACCGGACTTTTAAAGATGGACTCGCAAAAAAAGAAGCCTAGATCTTCTCTAAGCTTCTCTCTTCTGATATGCTAGTTGCCGGGATTGAACCGGCGACCTCATCCTTACCATGGATGCGCTCTACCGACTGAGCTAAACCAGCAGTACCTATCTACTATATCATGGAGATAGGCCTTTTGTCAATATCCTGACTCATTTTTCTGACAAATATTCTTCCTTAGTGAGGACATAATGAACTCTCGTCACCATTCTCCCTTCTTCATGCAGGTCTAGCATCGCGTAGGTCTCCTCGTGAGAATATTTCATCCCTGATTTGGCCATCACCCGTCCAGAAGCTGGGTTGTCCTGATCATGAACAGCAATTAGCTTGTTCATCCCTAACTGTTCAAAAGCCAAGGCAATGACTGCCTTGGTAGCCTCTGTCGCAAGACCCTGGTTCCAATAGTCCTTATTCAGAACATAGCCGATACTCCCCTTCTTCAGACAAAGATCCAAATCCAGTAAATCAATCGTCCCGATAAATTTTCCATTCTCTTTGAGCTCGATCCCCCATCTTCCAAGTGGGCTCGCTAGGTAAAAGAGGGCAATATTATTACGCGTCTCTTCTAGACTTTGATTGGTTGGAAAAGTGTAGCGCGTAACTGTTTCATCAGAAGCATACTCAAACATAGCCGGTGCATCTTCAAGAGTGACCGGACGCAAGTGCAAGCGCTCAGTCTCTATTTCTAGATAAGCCGCTAACTTCACATATAAATTTTCCATTTGACACTCCTTCTTTAGGGATTAGTTTAGCAAATAACCTAAAGGAAGGCAAGCTCAAATTTTTCTTGCTTTTTAACCCACTTTTCTATACAATAAAATCAATCAAAACAATCAGATAAGGAGTGAAAAGGTCATTGAGTCAAGAGAGCAATCTCACACCAATGGCCTTTTTACACCTAAATCTGAGCAAGGAGGCAAAAATGCTCATTGGAATTCCTAAAGAAATTAAAAACAACGAAAATCGGGTCGGTTTGACACCTGCAGGTGTACAAAGCTTGGTGAAGAAAGGTCATCACGTTTTGGTAGAAACAAATGCTGGACTTGGTTCTGGCTTTGCGGATGAAGATTACACGAAGCAAGGGGCAACCATCGTTGCAACTGCTGCAGAAGCTTGGGCAGCTGAGATGGTGGTCAAAGTCAAAGAACCCCTCGCTGAAGAATATGGCTTCCTTCGCGAAGACCTCTTGCTCTTCACTTACTTGCATATGGCTGCTGCTCCAGAATTAGCGGACGCAATGGTCTCAGCTAAAACAACAGGGGTGGCCTACGAAACGGTGCGTGACCTTGATGGACAATTACCACTCTTGGTGCCAATGAGTGAGGTTGCTGGACGGATGGCTGTGCAAATCGGTGCTCACTTCCTGACCAAACAAGAAGGTGGATCAGGAGTCCTCCTAGGTGGGGTGCCAGGTGTTCCCAAAGGGAAAGTTACCATCATCGGTGGTGGGGTCGTTGGAACCCATGCTGCTCGTATCGCCCTTGGACTCGGTGCCCAAGTGACCATCTTAGATATCAGCGCTAAACGTTTGGCTGTTCTAGAAGATGTCTTTGGTCATCAAATCCAAACCCTTATGTCCAACCCATTTAACATTGAAGCCAGTGTCCGTGATGCCGATGTTGTCATCGGAGCTGTCTTGATTCCTGGGGCTAAAGCTCCTAAATTAGTGACAGACGATATAGTCAAACAAATGCGTCCCGGTTCTGTCATCGTCGATGTGGCCGTTGACCAAGGTGGGGTTATTGAAACAGCAGACCGTGTCACAACGCATACGGAGCCAGTTTACGAAAAACATGGCGTGCTCCACTATGCCGTTGCCAATATCCCAGGGGCTGTCGCTCGTACCTCTACTATCGCCCTTACCAATGTGACCCTTCCTTATGTTGAATCCCTAGCTAACAATGGTTTTCACAAGGCAATTGACCTCGACGAAGGCCTACGCCAAGGGGTCACTACTTACCAAGGCCATATCACAAGCCAACCAGTTGCTACTGGTTTAGAGCGTGACTTCACACCAATTGATGAATTGGTTTAAACTATCATATATTTAAAGAATTACCATCGAAAAAACAAGTTATTTTGAGTTTTTTAAATCATCTTTAGAGACTTTCCGCCGTGAGAAAAGTGCTTGAAACAATTTAGTTTCGAGCACTCGGAATAATTGAGACCTTAGGCTCAATTATTAGTCATGGAACTTCGAAGAAGTTCGCTGACGTCCGTTCTCACCTAAGGAAAGGCCAGGAGATGATTTTATCGTCAATTTAAGGCAAAGATCCGAAGATCTTTGCCTTTTTATTCTGCTTCTTCTTCCACATCCGGTTTTTCTTTGAGCACTGGATTTGGGATTGGCTCGTAGGCCCGGATAATCTCTGCTACTACTGGATGACGAACGACATCCTTGGCAGAGAAATGCACAAAGTCAATTTGAGAAATGTTCTTCAATTTCTCCTGAGCATCAATCAAGCCGGATTTAACATTTCGCGGAAGGTCAATCTGGCTAGTATCTCCATTGACAATCATCTTAGAGTTAAAACCAAGACGGGTCAAAAACATCTTCATCTGCATGATGGTGGTATTTTGCGCTTCATCGAGGATGACAAAGGCATCGTCCAAGGTCCGTCCCCGCATATAAGCCAAAGGCGCAATCTCGATAATCTCCCGCTCCATCATCCGAGTTGTTTGGTCTTTCCCTAAAATCTGGTAAAGAGCATCATAGACCGGTCGTAGATAA
Organism: Streptococcus sp. HMSC065C01; assembly: GCF_001813525.1. Lineage (NCBI taxonomy): Bacteria > Bacillati > Bacillota > Bacilli > Lactobacillales > Streptococcaceae > Streptococcus > Streptococcus sp. HMSC065C01. The sequence continues at coordinate 31,354 of NZ_KV812859.1, forward strand.
GGGTCTACTTTTTCTTTAAGATCCCCTGGTAGGAAACCAAGGCTCTCTCCAGCTTCTACAGCAGGACGCGTCAAAATGATCCGCTTGACCTGACCACGCTTGAGGGCAGTCACAGCCAAAGTCACTGCTAGGAAGGTTTTCCCAGTCCCCGCTGGTCCAATCCCAAAAGTGACATCATGGTTCTTGACACTATCGACATAGATCTTTTGACCAAGCGTTTTAACCCGAATGGGCTTGCCGTAACTATCCTTGATAATCTCTTCTTCATAGAGAGCGATGAACTTATCCAATTCACCATTTCTCACCATGGTAATGGCGGTCACCACATCTGGCGTACCAATGGTCATACCACGGTTAACGAGGACCAAAAGAGCCTGGATGACTTGACGAACCTGCTCGCAGGTTTCTTCTTCCCCAATGATTTGGACGATTTCTGTCCGGGCATGAATAGTTACCCCAAATTCTTGCTCCATCAAACGGAGATGGCGTTCGTTAGATCCAAACAAATGAAAGAGATCGTCTGGATGCGTTAATGTAATTTCAACTGAATGTTCTTGCAAATAAAGAACCTCTCTACCTGTATTTTTCTATTATTATAACAAAGAGGCCGAGAAAAAACCATCCTCGACCTATCCTTCTCTAGTGGGCTTGGTATTCTTCCCAAATCGCATCAAAATCGCCAAGATTAAAGGAAAAGCTGGCATGCTCTTCTAGATAGCGACTGACCTCGTCGAAGTCATCTGTATGCTTGGGAAAAGCAGACTCGTGAAATGCAAGATCTGCTAGAATGGCCTTAGGAGCATTGCTTTTAGGATTGCGCTCCGTCATCAGCCAAGTATAAAACGATTTTCGCATAAGCCTCCTCTTAGATCAACTCTGTTCCAAATTGGTCTTGCTTGATTTTTTTCGCCTTCATCAAACCACCCAAAGCCTTTTTGAACTGACCTTTTGAAATCCCAAAAGTTGCCTTGATCTCTTCTGGAGAGGACTTATCATTCAGGGTCATAAAGCCTCCATTGGCTTCCAAATAGGTCAAAATCATTTGAGCATCGTTTTCCAACATCTCAAAGGAGCGTGGCTTCAAAGATAGATTCAAGGTCCGGTCCACCTCACGAAAACCAATAACACGAGCATTTAAGACCTCTCCCAAACGAGGTTCTGCATAGCGCTCACTTGGGTGGATAAAGCCCAGCATATTGTTCTCTGGAAGGTAAACAAAGGTTCCAGACAATTTCAAGCGGTAGACAATGGCTGGCCAGTTTTGGTTTTGCATATTGTTGTAGGCTGGACGAGCCAAACGCTGGAAATCTTCCTGGTAGGCTAAGATCCCCCAAATCCGATCTTTCTTATCGACTTCTAAACGAATATAGAGACGATCGCCCTTTTTAGGCCATAGATCTTTGATCTCCGGTAGGATATCTAGTGAGACAACAATCTGCTTATCTGGAAGCCCTGTGTCCACAAAGACTCCCAAATCCTTGCGCACTTCCGTGACCGTTCCCCAGCCAAAGCTTTCTTGAGTTGCAGTGACTTCAAGTGTCGTGAGTCGGAGCTTTTGCTTCATATCCGTATAGGCAAAGCCCTTGACACTTTCTCCGACTTTGTGTGGGCCTTCTGCTTTATCAAGCGCGTAGGTCTGGCCATCTTTTTGAACAAAATAGAAGTGATCATTTTCATCGATGACCATTCCCATGATGTAGCTTGCTAGATTCGTATTCATGTTTCCTTCTTTCCTCTTGCCTCTTCACAAGAATAATGGAAATAAAACCCAGCCAGCAGTGCCAACTGAGTCTTTCTTTCCTGTAATGGTTGGGATGGATTAAACTTCCATCAATTCTTTTTCTTTGTGCGCTGTCATTTCATCTACATGCTTAACAGCATCATCCGTAACTTTTTGGATCTCTTTTTCAAGACCTTTCAATTCATCTTCTGTGATCTCTTTTGCTTTTTCTTGTTTCTTCGCTTCATCCATAGCATCACGACGGATGTTACGGATCGCTACTTTAGCATTTTCACCCACTTTTTTCACTTCTTTTGCCAATTCACGACGAGTTTCTTCAGTCAAAGCTGGGATAACCAAGCGGATAACAGATCCATCGTTGGCTGGAGTGATACCAAGGTCAGAAGCATTGATGCTGTGCTCGATGTCTTTCAAAGATGATTTATCAAATGGTGTGATCAACAAGACACGCGCTTCTGGAATGGTGATAGATGCCAATTGGTTCAATGGTGTCTCTACTCCGTAGTATTCTACGAAAATACGATCCAAAAGACTTGCATTTGCACGTCCAGCACGGATGCTACCAAATTCACGTCCCAAACTTTGGTGAGACTGGGTCATTCTTTCTTTTGCTTTTTCTACGATTGGGTTTGCCATAATCTTCCTCTATTTTCTATTATTTTTCTACGTTATTCGATACGGTTGTACCGATATTTTCACCAAAGACAACGCGTTTGATATTGCCTGGTTCATTCATATTAAAGACAACCAAGTCAATGTCGTTGTCCATGGAGAGAGTAGAGGCTGTTGAGTCCATGATGCGAAGACCTTTGTTGATCACATCACGGTGAGTCAATTCCTCAAATTTCACAGCTGAAGCATCTTTTTTCGGATCGGCATTGTAAACACCATCGACCCCATTTTTGGCCATGAGAATGGCATCTGCTTCAATCTCAGCTGCACGAAGGGCTGCAGTTGTATCTGTTGAGAAGTAAGGAGAACCGATCCCTGCACCAAAGATCACGATCCGATCTTTTTCAAGGTGACGAAGGGCACGACCACGGATATATGGTTCTGCAACTTGTTGCATGGCAATCGCTGTTTGAACACGTGTATCCACGCCAACTTGTTGAAGCGAATCAGCCATCACAAGAGCGTTCATGACAGTACCGAGCATACCTGTGTAGTCTGCTTGGACACGATCCATCCCTGCTTCAGCAGCAGGTTCTCCACGCCAAAGGTTTCCCCCTCCAATCACCAAGGCAATTTCAATTCCAAGTTCATGAACTTCCTTGATTTCTTGGGCCATATTTTGGACAGTTTTGATATCGATTCCGACACCACGTTCGCCGGCAAGAGCCTCACCAGATAGCTTGATTAAGATACGTTTATACTTAGGTTCTACCATTTTCTCTCTCCTTTTTTGATCTGTATTATTTTACCATAAATTACGCTTTTTATATAGTCATATCCATCAAAATTTTCTTTTTTCCATCCGATTAGTTTTACCAACTGTAGCAAATAAAAATTGAGTACAAAAAAAGCTACCCGAAGGCAGCTTTTCATTTCAATTAAAGTGAGTTAACATCCACTTTGATACCAGGACCTTGAGTTGTAGTCAAAGTCAAGCTAGTTACGTAAGTACCTTTAGCTGTAGCTGGTTTTGCTTTTTGGATTGTGTCGTTGAAAGCTTTAAAGTTTTCAACCAATTTAGTATCATCGAATGAAACTTTACCGATGATCGCTTGAACGATACCTGCTTTATCAGCACGGTAAGTGATTTTACCACCTTTAGACTCTTCAACTGCTTTCGCAACATCCATTGTTACTGTACCAGTTTTAGGGTTTGGCATCAAGTTACGTGGTCCAAGGACACGTCCAAGACGTCCAACAAGAGCCATCATATCAGGTGTAGCGATAACAACGTCGAAGTCCAACCAACCATCGTTGATTTTCGCAACAAGGTCATCTTCACCTACGAAGTCTGCACCAGCAGCTTTTGCTTCTTCAGCTTTTGCACCACGTGCAAATACAAGTACGCGAGCTGTTTTACCAGTTCCGTTTGGCAATACCATTGCACCACGGATTTGTTGGTCAGCTTTTTTCACGTCGATGTTCAAGTTGTAAGCAACTTCTACAGTTGCGTCAAATTTTGCAAAGTTAGTTTCTTTTGCAAGAGCTACAGCTTCTTCTACGCTGTATACTTTTGTGCTGTCGATTTTTTCAAGAGCAGCACGAAGTTGTTTGCTTTTTTTAGCCATTTTATCTTTCTCCTTGTAATGTGGTCATATCGATTTTCATCTCCCACGTCACTCGTCATTTGATCAAGTGTATTGCGGGCAAATAGGATTGTTACAATTAGTCAGTAACAGTGAATCCCATAGAACGAGCAGTACCTTCGATCATACGCATTGCAGACTCAATGTTTGCAGCGTTCAAATCTGGCATCTTAGTTTCAGCGATTTGTTGTACTTGTGCACGAGTTACAGTTGCAACTTTCGTTTTGTTCGGTGTACCTGAACCTTTTTCAACACCTGCAGCTTTTTTCAAAAGAACAGCAGCTGGTGGTGTTTTTGTAACGAAATCGAATGATTTGTCTTCATAAACAGTGATAACAACTGGGATGATCATACCAGCTTGATCAGCTGTACGAGCGTTAAACTCTTTAGTGAATCCCATGATGTTGATACCTGCTTGACCAAGCGCTGGACCAACCGGTGGAGCTGGAGTAGCTTTACCAGCAGGGATTTGCAATTTTACAAGTTTTTCGACTTTTTTAGCCATTTCTTAAATCCTCCTTTGTGGTTTTGGCGGTAATTACAGATTTTTACCTCCCACAAGTATGCTTTGTGCATACCTTTCTATTATACACGATTTCTCTTTTTTTGCAAGAAAAAATTAAAATATAGTAAACTTTTTTTTCGTTTTATGATAGAATGAAGCTATGTTAATCAAAGTTGCTTCTGTATTATTTATTTTTTTAACGCTGATTCTGAGCGGCATCATTGTTCACCTCTTTAAACTCCAAAAAAGAGGATGGCGATCCACCGATATTGCCTTTCCTTTATTTGCCTTGGAGTACTACCTGATTTCAGACAGTGCCTTTTACCACAGCCTCTTACCACTGCTAGCCTTGAGCCTTTCGCTTTTGGCCTTGGGGCTAACGGTTTATTTCTTAAAAAAGAAAAAGAGTTTTTATTATCCGAAATTTATCAAATACTTCTGGCGCGCTGGTTTTCTGATCACCTTCTTGCTCTATCTGATCCTAACCGTTAGTTTATTTATCTAATATTGAAAAAGATACCATCTTGCTTCATTTCAAGGTGGTATCTTTTTTTGACCAACTACGACGATTCGAATGAACTAGGAAGTATTTGCCTTTGTCAATGATTCATTTTTATAATTTTATGATCGACAATCTGATAAATAGCATCGTAATCTTCTTTCTGGTATTTATGAGCTATTTCTATCAAGGTACACTTTTGTTGAGACAATATTTTTCGAATCTCTCTTGCATTTGTTTCATCCAATGCTGCTGTCACCTCATCGGCTAATAAAATGGGTTTTGGTCGGAGAATACACCGTGCAATTTCTAATTTCATCATTTGTCCTCCAGATAAATTCTGTGGATCTATTTGATACTCTAAATCACCAGCTAATTCGTCCCAAAGATGAACAGATTCTAAAGCTTTTTGAAGTTGGTCGTCTGAAAACTCCTGAAATAGAGTCAAATTTTCTTTTACAGTCCCCTTAAATAGATAAGGTTTTTGATGAATGAGATTGACCCTGTCGTAAGAAGGATAACAAGATTTTCCTTTTCTATCTATCAATTCAATACTTCCACTATATTTCTTATCTTCTCCACATAATAAGTGAAACAGGGAAGTTTTACCACTGCCACTGGCACCCGTGAGAAGTACTTTCTGACAAGCAGCAATTGTCAGGTTTGTATTTCTAAAGATCAAATGATCTCCAAATGTCTTCGTTAAATCATCGATCTGAATACTGAGCTTTTCTGTCAAAGGTTCTAAAATGGTTGTCGTCTCATTCACTTCAGGCATTTTCAAAATCGATACAACTTTCTTTTTGACAACCGTTGATCCTTGCAAATTAGATGTCATTTCTAATAATTGTTGCAAAGGGGAGATTAAATTCATAGAAGCCGTCATCATGGCGATGAGTGTTGTCAGTGACAAGGTCGTAGAAGGAAGAAGCAATAAACCCGTTAACAAGGGGCCAATCAATCCTAATCCTTTTAAGGGACCCGTCCAAAACATGACTAAATTGTGAGTCGTATAGTAGGTATATTGTTGATGCTCCGTTTCACTAATTTCTTTCAGAACATGCTGTGAAAATTCTGTTCCCGCTTGATTGCTTTGGATGGTTTGGATTCCTTTGCTGAAATCGGTGATACTGGATAAACTTTTCTTTCTTGCCTTACTTAGCTCTTCCCCACGTTTTTGTAGGAGTTTGTTAAATACAAACTGAGGAATGATCATCAAGAAGCCACCTATTGTAAAGAGACAACCTATAAAAAAGTTCTGCATGATGAGATAGACTATAGATGCTAGAATGGATAAGCCAAATACTGGATAAATGAGCATAGGAGTCAAAAATTCTTGCCAAAACATCGGAATATCCTGTGTTAAAAATGAGTTTAACTCCGCCTCTGTATACTCTAATTTTTTTAGATGAAAGTAGGTTAACGTTCTCTCCGAAATCAATATATTGAATTCTTTGATGATCGATCGAACTAGAAGATTATCGATATACATACAAGCATAGATCAATACAAATAGAGCAATTCCTCCTATACCAAAGACAAGTAAAGCTCCCTTATCTCGCGGATTAATTTCACCTGCAAACTGAATAATAAACGATAACAAAAGCCCTTGAAGTGAGTACAAAACAGCAAATAGAACATACAACATCAATTTCCATTTAGATAAATTTTTTAAAATTATTTGCATCTTTTTTCTCCTTTCCCTTTTTATAGATATAGTATATAATATAAAAAAATAGTATATAAAAAATTACGGAAATCCGAACAAATGGACATTAGAGAAAAATTTAAATTGATTCGAAAACAAAGAAAAATCTCCTTAAGAGAACTTGGGAATATCGCTGGTTCTGCTTCGAGTATTTCTGATTTTGAAAATGGAAAAACCAATCTATCCAATGATATATTGCTTCAATTATTGGGGTACATGATTGTGGAGATTAATGAGATCTTTGATTGGAGTGATTTCCATAGTGCTGAGTTTTTAACCTTGAAAAAACGAATGGACGAGGCAATGGAAAACTCGGATTGGGTATCTCTTCTTCAAATTAAAAATGATTTTCAAGAATTAGCAATCTCAAAGCATCAATACATTTATCACATCCTCTCCCTCGTTTTAGAGATTATCATTGCAGAAAAACAACACAAAACCGTTTCACAGCAGGCAATAAATGAACTGACGGATTACTTTTTTTCATTAGATTATTGGACCAATCTTGACATTGGGTTAATGGGAAGTGTGGTCTCCTATTTCACAACTGAAGCTATTGTTCTCTTTACGGATACAATTTTGGAAAATACACCAGACAAACTTAAAAACAATCTGGACCGAATCAAAATCGATACGATTTTAAATTTAGTATCTGTCTTAATCAGTAGAAAAGAAAAAAGTGCTAGCAAACAACTGCTAACACTTCTATTTGCAAAACAATTCCCTAGCTATTTTGCATTTCAAAAATTATACTTACTAGAATTAAAGGCCATCTATCAAAGCATTTGGGAAGATCCAAAGCAAGGGAGATCTCTCCATGATGATGTTATCCATTCGGTTTCATTGTTACTTTCAAAAGCTCAAGCACAAGAGTGGGATGCCTATTTCATAGAACTAACTGAACAGTAAAAATATCGTCATCCAATCGAAACTATTTTATCTGTTTTGCTCTTTTCTTTTATTTCTTCCGATGAAAGAACCAGCCCACCAACTTCTTGAAAACTTGAATCAAGATGAGAGAAAGAACGGCCATGATGGCGCAGATAAGCAGCGTTTGAAGTCTCAAGGGGCTCATGTTAAAGAATCTACCTAGGATACTACTTGAAACCAGGAAAGCTAGGATATTTCCTAGAAGAACCAGTCTCTTGTAGTGATTGAGAGGCTGGGATTCTTGGTAGATGATGGTAAATCCAACAAAGGCCATCAAGCAGATGGCTGCACTCGAGAGTTCTTCTGACCTCATGCCAAATGTTGAAGAGAGCAATACCAGACTGAAGATCAGTATAAAATCCGTCAAGGCAGCAGGTAGCGCATTTTTAAAGACTGTTTCGATAAAGCGCCCTTTGATGCGCTCGCTATTGGGCTCAAGCGCTAAAAAGAATCCTGGAATCCCAATCGTAAAGCCACTGATCAAAGACATCTGCGACGGCATGATGGGATAGGTAAAGGCTAAGAGCGTCACTGAGATAGCCAACAAAATGGAAAAGATATTCTTGATCAAAAAGAGACTGGCTGATCGTTGAATATTATTGACTACCCGCCGCCCTTCTGCCACGATGGACGGCATCTTTCCAAAGTCGGAATCTAGCAAGACCACTTGCGCCATCTTTTTGGTCGCATCATTTCCAGATTCCATCGCAATACTACAATCCGCTGTTTTGAGGGCCAGAATATCGTTGACGCCATCTCCGGTCATGGCGACTTTATGCCCCTTTGCCTGCAAGCCTTCGACAAGGCTTTTCTTTTGCTCTGGTGTCACCCGACCAAAGACCGTATATTGGCTCGCTGCTTGGTGCAAGTCTTCTTCCGTCAGTAAGCTTCTGGCATCGATCAGATTTTCTGCTCCTTCAATGCCTGCTTTTTGTGCAATAGCTGAGACCGTAGCTGGGTTGTCCCCTGAAATGACCTTAATGGTCACTCCTTGTTGTTTAAAGTAGGCGAAGGTTTCTTTGGCATTTTTTCTCAAAGGATTGGAGAGAATGATCCAGGCCACCAAGTCTACAGGAGCCTCTAAAGTCTCTCCCAGGTGTTCTCCCTTATATTTCCCAAAGGCCAAGACCCGATTGCCTGCCTGAGTAGCAGGAGCTATCTCTTGTTCAAGCTCAGAGAAGCCCTCTCGTAAAACAAATTCTGGTGCCCCTAATACATAGATCCCAGATTCAAAGGCAATGGCCCCATATTTTTTCTTGGACGTAAAGGGCTGAATGTCGAGAGCCTTCCATGGCTGGCTGACTGGTGTCTTGTGAAATTTTCGGATGGCATCCATGGTATCGTTTTGATCCATACTAGCCTCTACATACTGAGCTAGAGTTTCCAAGTCTTGAGCGTCTTTAACTGGACGAATCTCTGTCACTTCCATACCTGGCTCTGTAATAGTCCCTGTCTTATCGACACAAAGGACATCCACGCGCGATAAGGTCTCAATCCCCTTCATGCTATTGAGCAGAACCTTTTCCTTGGCTAATCTGACAGCCCCCAGAGCCAGTGCCAAGGTCATCAAGAGATACAAGCCTTCTGGAATCATCCCGATCAAGGCCCCGACTGTTGAAGTCACACTGAGCTTGAGGCTATCGCCTAGGCTGATATAGCTACGAAGAAAAAGGAGCGAGCCTAGCGGAATGATAAGGAGACCAATGATCCCCACGATTCGGTTGACCGCATGGACCATATCGGACTCCTCATGAGACTTGACTTGCTTGGCTTCCAAGCTCAATTGGTTGATGTAGGAGTCGTTCCCAACTTTTTCCAGTCGCGCTAAACCTTGACCAGCGATCACAAAACTACCTGACATGAGTGCGTCTTGTGCTCCTTTTTTGACCTCATCGGCTTCACCGGTCAATTGCGACTCATCGACTTTTAGCTCGCCATCCAGCAAAACCCCGTCCGCATAGATCTGATCTCCAGCTTGAAAGCGAACCAAATCACCCTCCACCAGCTGATCGATAGGTAGAGCGACTTCTTTTTCTTCGCGAAGAACGATCGCCTCACTCATATGTAGAAATTGCATCTGACGCAAGATACGTCTAGAGCGGACTTCCTGCACAATTCCTACCAAGGAGTTGACCACGACGACCGGGACAAACAAGAGATTGTTCCAAGACTTCACTGCTACCAGCAAGACCGCTAAAACCAGAAAAATCAGATTAAAGTAGGTAAAGACATTGTCTCGAATGATCTGCCCTACACTTTTTTCTGTCTTGATCGTGACCTTATTTTGCTTGCCCTCTTGGATCTTTTTTGCTACTTCTTCCTGACTGAGTCCTTCTAATCTATCCATTGCTTTCCTCACTCATGTATTTCCAAGGGCAATCCTTCTGGATCAAAGAAAAATGCCATCTTCTTACCATCAAAGTCATCATGGCGAAGGCCTGTACTCTCAATACCTAGCTGATCCAATTTAGCTAGATAGGTCTCTACATCGTCCACTTTAAAGGCCAGATGACGCAGTCCCGCATGCTCAGGCAAGGGGAACTTCGGACGTTCTGGGGCCGTCGATTTGATAAAGAGTTCTAAAGTCAGCTGGCCCTGACGGAGATTGATCAAGATATCTCCGCGTTCGGGACGGTCATACTCACTGACAATCGCAAAGCCCAACTGGTCCACATAAAAATGCAACATAGCATCGCGATCCCGTCCAATGATGGCAATATGATGAATCGTGTCTAACTTCATCTGGTCCTACTTTCTATTTTCTATAAAAAGAAAAGGGAGTGGGACAAGCGCCCTTTTTCCCTATCCTTATGATTGTTGCAATACTTTTCGAGGCTTGGTCCCTTCAGCTGGTCCAATCACACCTGCTGCTTCCAACTCTTCCATGAGGCGAGTCGCCCGGTTAAAACCAACCGATAAGCGACGCTGGATCATCGAAGCACTGGCTTTTTGGGTCTCGATGACGAGCGCTTTGGCCTCTTCAAAGAGAGGATCACCCTCGTCTGAGCCACCCATACCTCCATCAAAGTCTGACTCCGATACTTCTCCTGGATCAAAGGCATCATCATAATCGGCTTCTGCCTGCTCTTTGACAAAGTTGACAATCCGCTCCACATCGTCATCTGAGATAAAGGATCCTTGTAGACGGATTGGATGATTTTCATCAATCGGTTTAAAGAGCATGTCTCCGCGACCGAGCAATTTCTCTGCTCCATTTTCATCCAAGATGGTCCGTGAGTCGGTCCCAGATGATACCGCAAAAGCGACACGGGAAGGCACATTGGCCTTGATCAAACCTGAGATAACGTCAACCGATGGCCGTTGGGTCGCGAGAATCATGTGGATCCCCGCTGCACGCGCCTTTTGTCCAAGGCGGATAATGGCATCTTCCACTTCTTTACTTGCGACCATCATCAAGTCTGCCAACTCATCGACAATGACCACGATCAATGGAAGGGGTACTTGCTTCATCTCAGACTGGGCATTGTACTCAGCCACCTTGGCATTAAAGCCAGCAATATTGCGAGCACCCACTTTCGAGAAGAGCTCGTACCGATTTTCCATCTCATCAACGACCTTCTGCAGGGCCCGACTGGCCTTACGTGGGTTGGTCACCACTGGAATCAAGAGGTGAGGAATATCATTGTAGACAGAAAGCTCCACCATCTTTGGATCGACCATCATAAACTTGACTTCGTCCGGACGAGCCTTCATCAAGATACTCGAAATAATCCCATTGACCGCTACTGACTTACCAGATCCAGTAGAACCCGCTACCAAGAGGTGGGGCATCCGAGCCAAATCAAAGGTTCGTGCCGAGCCATCTACAGCCTTCCCAAGAGGAATCTCAAGGAGTTTAGCTGGATCTGTTTTGGACTGCTCCCACAATTCACGGAAGGAAACGGTCGCAATCTCTGAGTTGGGCACTTCAATCCCGACCAGAGACTTCCCTGGAATCGGTGCTTCAATCCGCACATCCTTGGCAGCTAGAGCCAAGGCCAAATCATCTGCTAGGTTCGAAATGCGGTTGACCCGCACACCGACAGCTGGCTTGACTTCATATTTGGTAACAGAAGGACCGATTTCTGCCCGCTCCACAGTCGCCTTGATATTGAAGCTTGCAAAGGTTTCTTCCAAAATGCGGATATTCTGACGAACGATGTTTTTCTCTTTAGATTGATTTTTCGGCTTGTCAGGTGCGAAGAGATCAATGGTTGGAAGCTTGTACTGGAGGAGTTCCTTAGGTGTGAAATCCACTTGAACTTCTTCCCCATCGTCCTCGAATTCTTCAGCTTCCGGAAGCTCTTCGTATGCTTCAGGCTCTTCAGGCCATTCTTGATCTGGCAGGTAGATCTCTGGTGTTGCTGGTGTGAAAATTTCGGCTTCTGGGAAGGTCTCTGTGAACGGCTCTTCCGCCAGAACCTCTCCCGTTTCAGGGTCTACAGGATGCCCTTCCATTGAAAGGGGAGTTGGAAGAACTGCACTTGCTTCTTCTTGCTCTCTTTCAGCTGCAGCAGCTTCCTCAGCAGCTCTCGCTTCCTTTTCAAGGAATTTCTGCTCGCGACGTTCTTTGCGTTTTTCCATAGAAGCGTGGAAGGCTTCCGATCCCTTTTCAAACAAATCATAGATGGAGTAAGGACTCATCAAGAGGATCCCCAATCCAATAAAGAGAAGGCCAATAAAATAAGAGCCAATATTTGAAAACAGGAAGGAAATCGGAGCATAAAGTAGAGCACCGATCATACCACCACCAGCAAAACTCTCCACTCGCAGATGAATCAGGTCTGCCATGATTCTTGAAAAGGTGACCTTGATTCCATTATTGTCTAAATGAAGGGAGGATACAAAGAAGGCCTGAAACATCAAGAGAAGTCCAGCAAAGAAGCTTAGGAATCCTGAAATAACCCCTTCGTGTTTGTCCAGCCATTTAAAGGCATAGAGGTAGAAAAAGGTCGCTAAAATAGCCAAGTAAGCCAAACTCCCAACAAAGAGTCGGATTAAGTTGTAGGCCAAGACCCCTACTGCTCCCAATTTCAAGGCCGCAAAGACTAAAACCAGACTAATCAGAATGGTCACAATCATGCGGTGAATTGCTTTTTTTCTTTCTAATTCTGCTTTGGACAGTCGTCTCGTCGACCGTGTTTTTTTTGATTGATTATTGTTTGCCATAACCTTTATTATACCACATTTCTAAACTAGTTCTCTAGTAAAATCCTTTCCTCAATTTTTCAAAAAAAAGTAAAAAAACAGCACCCAGTGGGCACTGTTTCTATAAGTTTTTCTTAAGCTAAACTTTTGTTAAAATATCATATTTTTCTTTGTATTGTTCGTAGTACAAAAATAGGTAGTAACCCCCTACTATTTCTAAAAAGAAGACATAAAGAGCGACAGCCATAATAGCGGGACAGAATGGCATTAAGATGGCATCAATGCTCCCTCTTACATTTGTATGATTTGAACGATCAAACAATACCAAACCCGCTGTAACTCCACTTCCTCCCCAGATCAATAATTGATCTGTTATTTTTTCTGTTGCTAGGGCAGCCAAGGAAGCATAGGGTTTTCTTTCTTCAACCGCAGCCTTTATCTTTTTCGGGACCGTCCTAAAGAGATATATCACAACAACTATCGTTAATCCTGCTGATAAAAAACCGAGAAGTTTTCTGCAAAAAATCCCAATTAATACAAATCCTAATTCCATAAATAGTAATAGAAGGTACATATAACAATAAGTGAGATATTTCAAGATCATTTTTTTCTTTCGATATTTAAACGAATAGAAAATGTAGACCAAATAAAATGAAAGTAGAACAAACAAAAGAGGTAAATTTAACCATTGATAGGCAACATCCCCATCTCCATCTAATCTTATTCCCTTAAAGACTGCTGGAAGAAGGATATAAAGTAGATAGACTATTGCAGAAAATAAAGGCATACCAATAAATCTTTTCCAATTTCCCTTATCGTTAAAGCGGCTAATAATGGTCTCATTTACGAAGGATTGACTTTCTTCAAATGAGTAAGTAAAAAGTTTCATGTTTCCCCCTTTTAGATTCAATCTGTCACTTACTAGTCCTGACTATCACTCGTAGGCACTTCAATAGCAGGCACATCGATTACATTATTGACTTGGATATTATCTTGTTGATCCTTCAGATTTGTCTACTGGACTTGTGGTTTAAATGACGAAGCAAATCCTACTCCAATTACCAATAAACTCGCTCCAATGACGCAAAGTCTCTTGACATGCCAAGCCATCGGCAAGGGAATTTTCGCTCGAATCCCTGAATTCTTGACCCAATCCGGGTGGTCTCGCATGACACGATTTGCTGCCATCAGAGGCATCAGGTAGCCAAAGAGCGCAATGACCGTTGTCAAACCAATAACCCGAAAACGATTCTGATTGGACGGAGAAACATGGTTCACTTCCATCAGGACCATGCCCGTAATAACCAAAATAATGACCAGCAATAGTCCCAAAGATCTCCATAGACCTTCTCTGCGGTAACATTTCAATTCATCAAACGACATCTCGTTAAAATTCTTATTCATTTTTTAATAATTCCTTGTGTTTGTTCAGGCTCTTTCAATTAATCTCTATTTTGATTGGAGGATTTACAGATGACTGCCTTCATCCTTCAAGTATTGCTTAGCCTTTCGAACGATATAGAGCAACTCATCTTCTGAGACTAACTTGCGAAAGAGATCATTGGCTCTGTGCTGATCGCCTTTAAGAGTAGCATTCAAGGCTTGGTAGTAGATAATTTCCAACTGCTGGTACTTGAAATCATTGCTTAAATCTTCGAAATAGTCATTACTTTGGTGCGCAATGGTTAAATCATAAAGGGCAAGACAGACCTTTCTTGTTTTCTCAGCCAGTGTCGGGTCTGTGATAGTCAATTCATTCAACCTACCCTCCAGTTCTCCTCTAGACAAATCAGGATCTGTCAGGACAGTTGATCGCATGAGATAACTTTCAAAAAAGTTTTTATATTTCTGCGGATAATCCGTCCGACTAAGTGCTTCCCTAGCTTCTTTTATGACAGTATCAAAATCTCCCATCATAAAAGAATAGGCAACCGATGTCAGCTTAATATCTATCTGTGAAATAGCTTTTTTCACATTCTTGTTCAACTGAAGGTATTGCTGCCAAAAAGCTAAATCTAAGTCTACACGGAGCAAGGTGTTGCACTTGTTGGTGTAGCTTTTCTTGAGCAATTGGATGAATAAAATCAAGCATGCAATAACCAATAAAACGCCAGCAGTCTGAAGAAGATTATCCCTGACCACTAATCCAATGCAAAAGATCAGAAGCATTGCTAACAAGCCTGCAGATCTAATATAGAGTCTATAGTTTTTGCGTAGAGTTTTATAATCCAATTTGTAGCCTCCTATTCATGATACGGTTTTTGAGGGAATTCGTTCATTTTCAAACAAATTAACATATCTCCCATCATACCGAATTTTCCATCTATACGCAACTTCCTTCTTAATTAGTGATTTATCAAATGTTATCGGTCTTGAAACAACCTCAGAAAATAGAGAATCCCGTCCAGATTTGAAAGTATCGCAAAATTAAGGTACAATAGAAAAAGACAACTATGTTGGAAAGGAAGAATATGAAAAAATTAATCGCACTACTATTATTTTCCGGCTTGGCTTTGACAGCTTGTTCGTCTAATAAGACTGACGCTAACTCTTCAAGCTCAAGCAAAGAAAAGACAGAGCAGACAGCAACTTCTAGCTCTAGTGAAAAAGATCAAAAGAAAATTGAAGAAGAACAAAAAAAATTAGAACAACTGCGCAAAGATTTTAACGATGCCATGACCAATGAAAATGCTGTCTTCCCACAACTCTCAACTGATGTGGCTGAAGACGAAGCAGAGGTTAAAATCACGACAACTGAAGGCGACATCACTGTGAAGCTCTTCCCTAAATATGCGCCCCTTGCAGTTGAAAACTTCTTGACCCACGCAAAAGAAGGCTACTACAATGGCTTACTCTTCCACCGTGTTATTAACAACTTTATGATCCAAACTGGGGATCCTAAGGGAGACGGTACGGGTGGCGAGTCCATCTGGAAGGGCAAAGACAAATCCAAAGATTCAGGTACTGGTTTTGAGAATGAGTATTCTCCATACCTTTACAACCTTCGTGGAGCCCTTGCCATGGCCAATTCTGGTCCAAATACCAATGGTAGTCAATTCTATATCAACCAAAATAAGGATGATATTTCTAGCAAGCTCCCGACTGACCGCTTCCCAGCTAAGATCATCGATGCTTATAAAAATGGTGGAAATCCAACCCTTGATGGTGGCAACTACACTGTCTTTGGACAAGTCATCGATGGCATGGATGTGGTCGATAAAATTGCGTCTGCCGAAACTGATGATAAGGACAAACCAAAAATAGACATCAAGATTGAAAAAATCGAGATCTTAAAAGACTATAATTTCAAGAAATAATGAAAAGAGAACCAAACGGTTCTCTTTTTCTATCAAATGTAAATTTTTCTTAGAAACTTTCCTTAGGTGAGTACGGACGTCAGCGAACTTCTGCGAAGTTCCATGACTAATTATTGAGCCTAAGGTCTCAATAATTCCGTGTGCCTGAAACAAATCTGTTTCAGGCACTTTTCTCACTGCGGAATGTTTCGGTCATTACTTGACTAAATTTAAAAATAGAATCATTTAGATTTTTTGAATTAGTTATGCCGCTTTATGTAAACAACAAAATTTCTTCATTCTAAAAAGCGAGACAAGTTTCTCTCTTTGTCTTTACGTCAATTCATTAAAGTCCCAGATTTGATCCATCCAGCCTTCATAGAAGTCTGGCTCGTGGCAAACCATGAGAATCGATCCCTTGTACTCTTTCAGAGCCCGTTTCAATTCATCTTTGGCATCCACATCCAAGTGGTTGGTTGGTTCGTCTAGTACCAAGACATTGTTTTCACGGTTCATCAAGAGACAGAAGCGTACCTTAGCTTGCTCCCCACCGGATAACACCTGGATTTGGCTCTCGATGTGTTTGGTCGTCAAGCCACAGCGGGCAAGGGCGGCACGGACTTCTGCTTGGTTGAGAGCCGGAAAGGCATTCCAGACTGCTTCTAGTGGTGTTTGACGATTGCCACCTTCGACCTCTTGCTCGAAGTAACCAAGCTCTAGGTAATCTCCACGCTCGACTTCTCCAGCGATTGGTGGGATGATTCCCAGCAAGCTCTTCAAGAGAGTGGTTTTCCCGATCCCGTTGGCTCCGATGATGGCTACCTTTTGATTGCGTTCAAACGTTAGGTTCAAAGGCTTGGTCAAAGGACGATCATAGCCAATCTGAAGATCCTTAGCCTGGAAGATAAAGCGTCCAGGAGTCCGAGCATTTTTAAATTCAAAGGATGGCTTTGGTTTCTCGCTTTGCAACTCAATGAGTTCCATCTTGTCCAGCTTCTTCTGACGAGACATGGCCATATTCCGTGTAGCCACACGCGCCTTATTGCGGGCTACGAAATCTTTCAAATCAGCAATCTCTTTTTGCTGGCGCTCATAAGCCGCTTCCAATTGCGATTTCTTCATTTCATAGACTTCAAGGAATTGGTAGTAGTCTCCTGAATAGCGGGTTAACTGCTGATTTTCCACATGGTAGACGATATTGATCACATCGTTCAAGAATGGAATATCATGGGAAATGAGGACAAAGGCATTTTCATAATTTTGCAAATAGCGCTTGAGCCAATCGATGTGCTCTGCATCCAAGTAGTTGGTCGGCTCATCTAGTAGCAAGATATCTGGTTTTTCAAGGAGGAGTTTGGCCAAGAGGACCTTGGTCCGTTGCCCACCTGACAAGGAGGTCACATCCGTCTCCATGCCAAAATCCATGACCCCAAGAGCACGCGCCACTTCATCTATCTTGGCATCCAAGGTATAAAAATCACGACTTTCTAGACGCTCTTGGAGTTCCCCAACCTCTTCCATGAGAGCATCGACATCAGCTCCGTCTTCTGCCATGGCCATATAGAGGTCATTGATCCGAGCTTCTGCTGTGAACAACTCATCAAAAGCTGTCCGCAAGACATCGCGCACCGTTTGTCCTTCTTCTAAAACCGAATGCTGGTCCAGGTAACCAGCCGTCACATACTTAGACCACTCGACCTTTCCTTCGTCTGGTTGCATCTTACCGGTCACGATGCTCATGAAGGTCGATTTTCCTTCACCATTGGCCCCGACCAGACCGATATGCTCTCCCTTTAACAAACGGAAAGACACATCCTCAAAAATCGCACGGTCCCCAAAACCGTGACTCAAATTTTTCACTTCTAAAATACTCATGCTTGACTCTCTTTCATTGATTTCACTCGTATGATTATATCATCTTCAACTCAAAATGAAAAGGGAGTCCAACTCCCTTTTCTTTTACAAATCTAAGTCTGCGTAGGGTTTCCGGTAGCCAACTTGAACCACTTTTCCGTCTTTGACAAGTAGGGGGCGCTTGATCAGCATACCGTCGCTAGCCAAAAGATCCGCTGCTTCTTCTATTGTCAGTTGATCTACCTTATCTTTCAAGCCGAGTTCCCGGTATTTCATCCCGCTGGTATTAAAGAAAGACTTGATTGGTAGGCCAGATGCTGCCATCCAGTCCTGTAATTCTTGACTAGTCGGTGTTTCGGTTACAATATTTTGGCTCTGAAACTCACATTGGAGACCGTCCAATTCTGATTTAGCCTTTCGACAAGTCGAACATTTTGGATATTCAATAAAGGTATACATCGATTTCATTTCTCCTTCCAGGTAATTCCTTCGTGTTGTAAGAGCCAGCGTTTACGATCGAGTCCGGACGCATAGCCTGTCAATTCTCCATTTTTTCCCATCACGCGGTGACAGGGAACTAGGATCGACAAGGGATTGCGCCCAACTGCTTGTCCCACGGCCTGGGCTGAACCACAAGAAAGATCCTGGGCTAGCTGCCCATAGGTCTTGGTCTCACCATAGGGGATCTCTCTCAATAACTGCCACACCCGCTCTTGAAAAGCTGTCCCTTGCGGCGCTAGTGGAAAGCTGATCGCAATTGGGGCCCCAGCAAAATAATGGTCCAACCACTCCTTTACCTTCTCATGGTAGGGATGGAACTGCTCCAGCGCCCCAAAAGGATCAGGCGCATCTTCTTTCGGATTATAAAAATCAAGCTCTACAAGGCCTTCTTCGCTGACAATGATCGAAAGAAGTCCCATAGGGCTCTCATAGAATTGTTTAAGATAGAGTGTCATTGTAAGCCGCTTCTGCTCTTTGGTCCCAGCGGTCCTCTTCTGAGACCACTTGGAATAGACTGGTTTCTGCTTTTCGTTTGATCTTTTGATAAGCCAGACGGACGCCATCAATTGGGACCTTTCCACAATAATGGTAGCCTAATTTTTCAAGCAAATGTTGCATGACTAGATTATCCGGGTGCGTATCGCAACGGAAATCCGGCCCTTTTTCTCCTTCGATCAAACCTTGAAGGAAGGTTTGAGCCACCCCTTTGCCAGCAGCTTCTTTGGCCACAGCGACACGGTGAAAAGTGATATACATATAGTTGTCATGCTCCCACTTGCCATCGTAAATCTCATTATAGGCTGCTTCATTTCCCTTGTGGACGGCAGCATAGGCGACGACTTCCTGATCTTCAACCGCTACATAGCCACGACTTTCTAGTATATCCTCAAAAATGATCTCTTCATCTGGATAACCATCCTGCCACTGGTCAACCTGTCTTTGAGCCAGGCTTTCCTTGGCATCTTGGATGATTTCCATAATTCGCTGGATCTCATTTGGATAAGCCATTCTAATTTCCATCCTGCTTTCAACCTTTCCTACTCTTGATGGTAACGAGCATAAAGCTCACTCTTTTGCAGGCCGTATTGTTTGGCGACCTGTTTGATTGCTTGATTCTTCTTCATCCCCTCTTGGACCAAGGTATCGATCTCTTGGATCAAGTCGACCTCTTCTAGGTCTAGCACTTCTTCCTTAGCTCCTTCGACGATCAAGAGGCACTCCCCTTTGAGGGGATTTTCTTCAAGAAATGCGACTAACTCTGAAATGCTGCCGCGAGTATATTCTTCGTAGATCTTGGTCAATTCACGAACCAAGACAACCGGACGATCCCCATAGACAGCCAACATATTCTCTAAGGTCGCTTTCACCCGATGGGGAGACTCATAAAAGATCTGTGTCTCCGGATAGGCCACTTTTTCTTGGAAAAAGGCCTTTTGTTGCCCCTCTTTGCGAGGCAGAAATCCATAAAAAATATGAGGTTGAGGTGCTAAGCCACTGGCAATCAAACCTGTAATCCCTGCACTTGGGCCAGGAATAGCTACGACAGGAATCTCGCGTTCAATCGCTGCCTTGACCAAATCATGACCAGGGTCAGAGATACTTGGGAGTCCTGCATCTGAGACCTGCGCCAAATCTTTTCCAGATTCTAAATGGGCGATCAGATCTGGAATTTTCTCCTGGGCATTATGCTCATGAAAGCTAGTCTGGGGAGTCCTAATCTCAAAATGCTTGAGCAAGAGACCTGTATTTCTGGTATCCTCTGCTGCGATCAAGTCCACATCCTTTAAGGTCTGGACCATGCGGTAACTCATATCCTCACGATTGCCGATCGGTGTTGGGACTAGGTAGAGGACCCCTGTTTTCTTTTCCCCTTTAAAACTTCGTTGGATCTGCATGCTTACTCCCTAAATAACAACTCGTCACAAAACATACACTCTTCATCGTTCTCACGGCGTTGACCATAGGAATAGGTGCAAATATGAAAGCCGTCGTTGTAAATTCGTTGCAAATTTTCACGGCCATGGTGTTGTGACTTTGCGGATGCGGTCTTCTCAACTTCCCCCAAACGCTCTCTCAATTTATCATTTTCTAAGCGAAGAGCTGTATTTTCTTCGATGACTTGTTTCAAATTTTTCTTGATGGCTTCGACTTCAGCCAAGGTGACCAACAAATTCTGAGAAAAGCCGTCTAAAGCATCAAATAATTCTTTTTTATTCATTCTGACTCCTTAACTTTCTAAGCTCAAAACCATATATTCTAGAGCATTTTGAAAAGAAACATTGGCCTTCCACATCCTGCGAGCAAGACTCAATTTCTCAAGCAACTGCTGAGATCTACTCAAGCGCAACTGCTCTTCTAAAGCCAACTCCATCAAACGAAAGGCCTGGCTTTGTTTTTCCTTATCATCTGCTAGGCTCACTAAGCGGGTCACTTCCAAATAAGCACGATTCAAATTGGATTGGCAACGTTCGATGAACTGATCACAAACTTTTGCCAGTTCAAAAAATGTAGCATTCTTTTTTTGTTGCTCTGCTTCTTCGAGACTAAAACTAAAACGAGCTACTAAATTTGCCTGTGATTTGATCAAGCCTTCTTTTTCTAGCAGTTCGGTTAGGTAGGCTTGCTTTTTAGGAAAATGGACCTGCTGGGCCCGACTCTTGATGGTCGGTAAGATCAAGTTTTCATCGGAAGTCAACAAGAAGAGATAGATCTCACTCTGGGGCTCCTCCATGACTTTTAAGAGAGAATTGGCCGCATTGGTATGCATCTTATCCGCATCTTGGACGATAAAGACCTGCCGACTTCCTTCAAATCCTGATTGAGAAAAGTCTTGAACGAGCGAGCGAATGCGGTCCGTCTTAATGATTTGGTTGACTGGACGCACGATCTTTACGTCTGAGAATTCTTCTTCTTCAATCAAGCGGCAGGAACGGCATTTGCCACAAGGCCAGACTCCCTGCAAATCTTCGCAAAATTGACTTTGAGCTAGCAAGAGGGCCATCTCAAAACTGGCAAAAGAACCCGTAAAGAGATAAGCATGACTGAGCTGTTTGTGTTCCAAGATCTGGGTGAAGCGCTCCACCAATTCTGGCTGGAGCTGTTGGATCTCTTCTAGCTTCATTTCAATATCCCCAAGCGATTTTCTAAAACAGCCAAGACATCCGCAAAGACTGCTTCAAAGGATTGACTGGCATCGATTTTCACAATGCGCTCTGGTTCCTTTTCGTACAAGGCCAAATAACCTTGTCTGACTTTTTGGTGAAGCTCCAAACCTTCCAAATCCAAACGATTGACTTCCCGCTCTTGGTTTTTGGCAATTCGGGCGAGCCCTTCTTCAACATCCAGATCAAAGTAAAGGGTGAGATCTGGTTTAAGACCATCTGTCGCGAATTGATTGAGCCACTCGATATCTTCCACACTCAGACCGCGACCATACCCTTGATAAGCGACCGAGCTATCAATAAAGCGGTCCATCAAGACAATCTTCCCAGCTGCAAGGGCTGGCAAGACACGTTCCACCAAATGCTGCCGGCGACTAGCAATATAAAGCAACAACTCGGTCTTAGCATCCATACGAGTATGGTCTGGATCTAAAATGACTTGGCGGATCTTTTCTGCAATGTCTACACCGCCTGGTTCACGGGTTGTAATAAAAGGAATTCCTTTTTCTTCAAGTAGAGGCAAAACGGCTTCTAGGACCGATGATTTCCCCGCTCCTTCTGGACCTTCAAATGAAATTAATGTACCGTTTACCATAGTATCCTCTTTCTGTTTTTCTTCTTTTTATTTTACCAAAAATAAGGGTAAAAATCTTGTATTTTAGGAGAGAAAATTTTTCAAAGTCATTTTCATTTTTTCACTTTTTTGTTACAATGATCTTATAAAGTTTTAGGAGACAACCTATCATGTTTAAATTTAAAGATATTCTGGCTATCATCTTGGGGGCCGGCATTTTTTCGTTTGGGATCTATTTTTTGGTCATTCCCTTTCACTTCTATGAAGGAGGAGCGACAGGGATTACCTTGATCACCTATTACCTCTTAAAAGTCCCCGTATCCCTGATGAACTTGCTGATCAATATCCCTCTTTTCGTTCTGGCTTGGAAACTGCTGGGCAAGAAATCTCTTTATCTGAGCTTACTTGGGACTTTCTCGGTTTCGGCATGGATGGCAATTTTTGAAGCTATGCCTCTCAGCCACCACTACCATCACTTTATCTTTACAGCCTTTAAAGGAGATATTCTGCTTGCCTGTATCGCCTCAGGGGTTGTGCTTGGTTTGGGGCTAGGGATCATCTTCAATGCTGGAGGAACCACTGGAGGAACCGATATCCTCGCTCGCATCTTTAACAAATACACTTCCCTCAGTATGGGAAAGCTCATGTTGATTGTAGATGCCATTGTTCTGACAACTGTGGTCATTGTCTTCCAAGATGTCCGTACCGCTATGTATACCCTCTTCTTTATCCTGATTGACACCCTTGTGATCGACTTGATTGGAGAAGGTGGTTTTGCTGGAAAAGGCTTCCTTATCGTTACATCCAAACCAGAAGAAATTGCCAAAAAGGTTTCTGACGATCTGGGTCGCGGGATTACCTTTATCCGCGGGATGGGCTATTACAGCCGTAAGGACCTGGATATCGTCTACTGTGTCGTTTCACGGAATGAGATGAAACAAATGAAAGACATCATTAATCAGATTGATCCATTCGCCTTTATCACCATTTCTGAAGCCCATGAAATTCTCGGCGAAGGCTTTACTTTAGATAAAGAAAAACAACCCATTAATCGTTAATAGAAATAAGGCTAGATTTTCATCTAGCTTTTTTTCTATTTACGATTTTCCTTAGGTGAGTACGGACGTCAGCGAA
>NZ_KV812859.1:54762-88927 GCF_001813525.1 Streptococcus sp. HMSC065C01
TTCCTTAGGTGAGTACGGACGTCAGCGAACTTTCACAAAGTTCCATGACTAATTTTTGAGCCTAATGTCTCAAAAATTCCGAGAGCATGAAACAAGTATGTTTCATGCTCTTTTCTCACGGCGGAAAATCTTAGAATACACGTCATGATTAATAAAATCATAATTATTTTTATAGAATTTATTAGGTTACCTTATACAAAAATCAGGCTACATTGTCATCCAGCCTGATTTTTTTATTAAATAGCTTTTGCGGTTGTTCGAGTGATTTCATCGACTTTCAAACCGTTGGCTTCAAATTTACTACGGATTCCTTCTAGATCTGTCACCCCATCAATTTGGACTTCGATAACCACACGATCGTCTTTTGTTGGGATATTGACTGTATTTGCGATGTTATACCCTTCTTCTACAATCAAGTGAATGATTTGTTCTAGAACGCCAACCTTATCTTCTGTCACAAAGCGAACACGAACTCCTTCTTCTCCATAACCGGATACTTCAAGGAAAGCACGGAAAATATCACGGTCTGTGATGACACCGGATACTTGGTCATTGTCCACGACTGGAAGAATTCCCACCTTGTTCTTATACATGAGGTAGGTCGCATCTTCTAAGCTCGCAAATTTAGAGACGGTAATGACATCGCGAAGCATGACATCTTTAACCTTAGTCTTGTTCAACAGATAGTTCATCTCGAAAATAGACAAGCTTGTTGCTTTAGATGGACTTGCTTCTGCAATCGTACCTTCTGTCACCAACCCAACCAATTTATCGTTTTCAATGACTGGCAAACGGTGCAAACCTTGTTCGCGCATCAAATCTGCCGCGTGGGCAATTGTCGTATCTGGACTAATGTAAACCACTTTACGTGTCATAAAATCTTTAACAGCCATAACAAGTTCTCCTATGCTTTTATTAGTTTTATTATACTTGATTTTAAGAATGATTTCAAACGCTTTCAGCAGTTTTCTCTTGTTTTCAAAATTTAGAAAAATCAAACAAGAAAGATGAAAAAAGAAAGGTCTTCAGGACCTTTCTTTCGAACATGTTCAAACTATCTTTCCTATAATATAAGATTAATAATTCTTCATAATAGAAATTATGCTATTTTTTGAATCATTTGGGAGTATATTGAAACTTTCCGCCGTGAGAAAAGTGCTAGAAACATTAATGTTTCTAGTACTCGGGAGTTTTGAGACCTTAGGCTCAAAACTAAGTCATGGAACTTCTTCGAAGTTCGCTGACGTCCATACTCACCTAAGGAAAGTTTCTAAATTATCTTTGTCAGCAATCCGAAGAAAGGTTTAGCTAACTTTTCCTTTCAAACAAACTTTAGAAAACTTATCCACCAAGGTAAGCCTTGCGGACTTCTTCTGAGGCTAAGAGTTCTTTTCCTGTTCCAGTAAGAACGACTTTCCCTGTTTCCAAAACATAACCGCGGTCTGCGATGGCAAGAGCCTTGTTGGCATTTTGCTCGATCAAGAGAACAGTTGTCCCTTGTTTTTGGATATCTTGGATGATATCAAAGATTTCTTGGATAAAGATTGGGGCCAATCCCATTGAAGGTTCATCCAGAAGCAAGAGTTTTGGCGTCGACATAAGTGCACGACCCATTGCAAGCATTTGTTGTTCCCCACCAGATAGGGTTGCTGCATCTTGGTTCTTCCGTTCTTCCAAACGTGGGAAACGGGAGAAGACTTTCTTCAAGTTAGCTTGGTTTTCTTCTCGATCTTTCTTCAAGAAAGCTCCCATCTCCAAGTTTTCCATAACAGTTAAGCCTGGAAAGACGTGGCGGCCTTCTGGAACTTGAGAGAGTCCTGCTGCTACAATCTTTTGAGCAGGAACCTTTTGAATCTCCTGACCCAAAAACTCGATTTTCCCAGCACTTGGACGCACCAAACCTGAAATGGTACGAAGAATAGATGTTTTCCCAGCACCGTTAGCACCGATAAGAGAAACAACTTCCCCTTCATTTACCTCGAAACTGACATCACGGACAGCCTGGATCATGCCATAGTGTACAGAAAGATTTTCAACTTTTAACATAGACATTAGGCTTCACCTCCTAGATATGCTTCGATTACGCGTTTGTTGTTCTTGATTTCATCTGGCGTTCCATGAGCAATCAAGCGACCATATTCCAATACATAGATCCGTTCCGTTACTTCCATGACCAAACTCATATCGTGCTCGATCAGCATAATCGTAATATTGAATTCTTTTTGAATGCGACGGATCAATTGGGTCAATTCTGCTGTTTCTTGAGGGTTCATCCCTGCAGCAGGTTCATCCAAGAAGAGGATTTTTGGCTCTGTAGCAAGGGCACGAACGATCTCCAAGTGACGTTGTTGTCCGTAAGCTAAGTTTTTGGCCAAGGTATCTGCTTCTTTTTCCAAACCAAAAATGGCTAACAATTCAAGAGCTTTCGCTTTCAAAGCTTCTTCATTCTTGTAATAGCTTGGCAAGCGGAAAAGACTCGCAAAGACATGTGGTTTGTGGTGATTGGCAAAGGCAATCAAAACATTGTCCAACACGCTCAAATCTTTAAAGAGACGAATATTTTGGAAAGTACGTCCCAGACCACCTGCAGCGATTTTATAAGGTGCTTTACCATTTAGGAGCTGACCATCTAAGGTAATGGTCCCTTCACTTGGTTCATATACCCCTGTTAGTAGGTTGAAGAGGGTTGTTTTACCGGCACCGTTGGGGCCGATCAAACCAACCAATTCTCCTTCATTGAGTTCCATGGTCACATCCCCAACGGCTGTCAAACCACCAAAGTTTTTTGTTAAGTTTTTTACTTCAAGAAGTGCCATTAGTTAGCCTCCTTTTTTGAGAGTAGTTTTTTCAAGCTGAATTCCCATGTTCCAAGAAGACCACCTGGACGGAAGATCATCACGAGAATCAAAGCCAATGAGTAAATGATCATACGTACACTTGAGAAGTCTTGAAGCACCATGTTCAAGATACCCAAGACGATGGCTGCCACAACTGTTCCTGACATTGATCCCAAACCACCAAATACGACAATGATCAAGACATTAATAGTATTGGTGAAAGAGTAATCTTTAGGGACAACAGAGCCGATAAAGCCGGCTTGGAGAGATCCAGCAATCGCCGCTGTGATCGCACCAAATACAAAGGCGATGACTTTGACCTTGGTCGTATTGATCCCAACAGATTCTGCCGCGATTTCATCTTCACGAACAGAAAGGGTAGAGCGTCCAATTGGACTGCGTAAGAAGTTAATCGTAAAGATCGTTGTAATTACAACAAAGAGGTAAACCAATTGCCAAGTTGTAAAGGCTGGCAAACCAAGGATCCCAGCAGCACCATTTGTTAGAGTACCACCATTAACGATCAAGATCCGGATGATTTCAGAAACCCCAAGTGTCGCAATCGCGAGATAGTCCCCTTTCAAACGAAGGGTTGGAACCCCAACGATCAAGGCAACGACACCAGCAATCAAAGCACCTAAAACCATCGCGCCAAAGAAAGCCCCATAGGTTGGTGATTTGGAACCAAGAATGGCTGCAGAGTAAGCACCAATCGCCATAAATCCGGCATGGCCGAGTGAGAATTGACCTGAGAAACCAACAATGAGGTTCAAGCCAACTGCAAGGATAATATTAATTCCAATTTGTTCTAAAATTTGGATATAGAAGAGGTTGAGCACACCCGCTGCAACCAAGACTTGGATCAAGGCAAAACCTGCGACCAAAAGACCAAGCCAGACTAAATTCACTTTTAAATTTTGTTTCATGGCTTACACCTTCTCTTTCACATTTTTACCGAGGATACCTGCTGGACGGATGAGCAAGATCACAATCAAGATGGCATACACAATGGCATCACGGAAGTCTGAAAGACCGATCGCTGTAGCGAAGGTTTCCAACAAACCGATAACAAATCCACCTAGGGCAGCACCTGGAATGATTCCGATTCCTCCAAGAACGGCTGCGACAAATGCTTTGATCCCTGGTGTCATCCCCATCAGAGGCTCGATCGAGTTGTAATACAAACCAATCAAGACACCACCAGCACCTGCCAAGGCAGATCCCAAAGCAAAGGTAAAACTGATCGTACGGTTTACGTTAATCCCCATCAATTGAGCAGCATCACTATCGACAGATACAGCCCGCATGGCTTTCCCCATCTTTGTCTTTTGAATAATAAATTGAAGAGCGACCATCAAGAAAACAGACACTCCCAAGATCATCAACTGAATATTGGAGATTGAAATAGGACCGAAGTTGTAACGAACCGTTTTAATCACTTGCGGGAAGGAACGGGTATTGGCCCCTACGAAGAAGACCATCCCATATTCTAGCAAGAAAGAAACCCCGATGGCTGTGATCAAGGCTGCAATCCGAGTCGAATGACGAAGCGGACGATAAGCCAGGTATTCAATTACAACCCCTAAAATAGCCGTCCCAACCATGGCTAGGAGCAAGGCTACAAAGAAGTTCACTTTCCACGAGTTCAATAAGAAATATCCCATAAAGGCACCTACCATGTAGATATCTCCATGGGCAAAGTTGATCAATTTGATAATTCCATACACCATGGTATAACCAAGGGCCAAGAGTGCATAGACACTTCCCAAGATTAGACCGTTCACTAATTGCTGGAGCATTTGAACCATCCTTTCTAACAATAAAGAGCGAGGCCAGGAATTTTCATTCTCCCAGCCTCTTGTACAAACAACAAATGATAATTATGGTTTAACAGACTCAACTGATTTGACTTTACCATCTTTCAAGCCAATCATAAGAGCTGATTTAACCGGGTTGTGGTTCTTGTCAATTGACATTGTACCAGTCACACCTTCCAAGTCTTTCAACTTCGCAAGGTTATCTTTCAATTCGACAGAGTTCTTAGCACCTTTAGATGCTTCTGCAACCATGTAAACTGAATCATAAGCCAAAGCTGCGAACATTGAAGGTTCTTCATTGTATTTCGCTTTGTAAGCTTCTACGAATTTCTTGGCTTTATCAGTCATTTCACCTTCAGTAGAGAATCCAGCTACGTAGTAGATGTCTGTAGCTGCAGCAGGTGTTGCTTGTTCAACGAACTTAGCATCGCTAAATCCATCACCACCAATGATTGGTTGTTTGATTCCCATACCACGCGCTTGGTTTACGATTTTACCAGTTTCTGTGTAGTAACCTGGAAGAACAATCGCATCGAAGTCTTTATCTTTGATTTTTGTAAGGGCAGCTTGGAAGTCTGTATCCTTAGATTGGAAGGTTTCAGTTGCTACGATTTCACCTTTGTAAGATTTCTTGAAGGCTTCAGCAATCCCTTTCGCATAGTCAGATGAGTTATCGTAGTAAAGAACGACTTTCTTCGCTTTCAAGTTATCAGTTGTGTATTTGGCAATGATTTTTCCTTGGAAGCTATCGATGAAGGTTGCACGGAAAAGGTAATCTTGACCTTTTGTCAAATCATCTTGAGTTGCAGATGGTGTAACCAATGGCACACCTGCTTTACCAGCATTGGCAACGGCTGCTGCAGTAGCACCTGAAGTTGCAGGTCCAACAAGAGCGTTCACTTTTGATTGAGTGACAAGGTTTGTAGTGACTGTAGCTGCTTCAGCTGTTTCAGACTTGTTATCTTTATCTGTGACAACGATCTTTTTGCCATCAGCTCCACCCTTAGCGTTGATTTCATCAACGGCCAATTGAGCACCTTTTTGTTCAGCGCTACCGTAGGCTGCTACTTCACCAGTTTTTTCAAAGTTAAAACCGACTTTTAGTTCCTTGCCGATTTCGTTACCAGTTGTGTTTGAACCAGAAGTAGAAACTTCACCACAAGCAGCAAGAAGAGCGACACTTGCAATGGTTAAAAATGAAAGAGCAAATTTTTTCTTCATTTGTAATGATCTCCTTAAATGAATCTTAAATTAAATACATTAAGAATATACCGAATTATCTGACAATTGTCAATAAAAAAAGCACAATCCATCAAATGATTGCGTTTTCTAAACTTCTGTGACCACAGATGGGGTCTCCAATCGTTGCAAACTCCCCACAAAATCTGTATCTAAATCTTTGAGATGGCAAGGCAAGACCTTTTTGACATAACGTTCTTTCTTTAAGTCTTCCATGACTTGATCGGCCTTGTCGCTGTCCACATACAATTGGACATAACGGCATTTCTTAGAATGGTACAAGACATCTCCGACAGATTGTAATTTTTTCCCGTCTCGATTGTAATACAATTTTACAATCAAGCCTGTTCTTTCTTGTTTCTCAAACATGGTCAATCCCTTTCTCGTTCTGTTACTAGTATATCAAATTTCAAGAAAAAGAACTACTCTTTTATGAGAGCAAAAAAGAGAGTGGGACAGAAATCGGTAATTCGTTAGAATTCGATTTCGTCGTCCCACCTCCGCACAGTTGAGTAGGGCTGTAAAAGCTGATGAAATCAGCGTAGTAGAGCCCACTCAACCACTGCGTCTTGCTCGACAATCCAAAAATAATTGAGAGGCTAGGACTTTTGTCCCAGCCTCTTGACGAGCCTTCCTACAGGATGGTTTAACCCAATTTATTATTGGCCATGATTTCATCAATAAAGCCATATTCAAGCGTTTCTTGTGCGCTCATCCAATTATCACGTTCCGCATCAGCATGCACTTTTTCAATGGATTGACCTGAATTTTCCGCAAGGATTTTTTCCAAGTTATTCCGTGTTTTGAGCAAGTGTTCTGCTGCAATCGCCATATCGGTTTGTTGGGTACCACCACCAGTTCCACCCATTGGTTGGTGAATCATGTACTCAGCGTTTGGCAACATGAAGCGTTTGCCCTTCGCACCGCTTGAAGCGATGATAGTTCCCATAGAAGCTGCCATCCCCATAACAATGGTTTGGACATCTGACTTGATAAAGTTCATAGTATCTACAATGGCAAGACCTGCTGAGACAGAGCCACCTGGGGTATTGATATACATATAGATATCTTTTGTATTATCTTGGGCATCCAAGAAGAGCAATTGAGCGATAATGGAGTTAGCCATTTGGTCCTCAACTGGTCCTGTTACCATGATAATTCGATCTTTCAACAGACGGGAATAAATATCGTAAGAACGTTCTCCACGACTGGTTTGTTCAATAACTACTGGAATCATCTATTCTTCTCCTTTAGTATCCATTCATTCTCACGATTCGTGAGGTTCAAAGTATATGTGCTATTATAAACCAATGGTCAAAAAAGGTCAAATCTTAAGCAACTTTCGGACGAATCATGAATGGTTTCTTATTTGGTACCGAATAAACGGTCACCTGCATCTCCAAGACCAGGAACAATGTAGCCATGTTCATTCAAATGATCATCGAGGGCTGCTGTAAAGATATCAACATCTGGGTGAGCTTCTTGAAGAGCTTTCACTCCTTCTGGCGCTGATACCAAGCAGACAAATTTAATATGGCTAGCGCCACGTTTTTTCAAGGAATCAATCGCTAGAATAGCGGATCCACCCGTAGCAAGCATCGGGTCTACTACAAAGATACGACGTTGATCAATATCTTCTGGCAATTTCACCAAGTATTCAACTGGTTTCAAGGTTTCTTCATCACGGTACATCCCGATATGGCCAACCTTAGCAGCTGGTACCAAACTCAAGAGACCATCAACCATCCCAATCCCTGCACGAAGAATTGGGACAATAGCCAACTTCTTCCCTGCGATTTGTTTTTGAACCGTTTTAGTAATAGGAGTTTCAATCTCAACATCTTCAAGAGGCAATTCACGCAACACTTCATAGCCCATCAACATAGCAATCTCATCTACCAATTCACGAAAGGCCTTCGTAGAGGTATCTGTACGACGAAGAATAGACAATTTGTGTTGAATCAGTGGATGTGTAATAACTTCTAATTTTCCCATTTTGAGATCCTTCTTTCTAAGCTGTTATTATTCAAAAAAGAGCTATGATAAAAGTGGAGTCAAACTCTACTCTTTCTTTCAGTCCCTCTTTGATACTCACAGCACATGGAAATCTTCATTTCCAACTTTACATTCTTCTTATTATACCAAATTTTACAAAAAAAAGAGAGCCCTTACACTTAATTTTTTGAGTTCGGACTCACTCTTTCTATCAATCAATTACAACCATTCTTTGTACTTCTTAATATAGATACGTTTGACAACCGTCACACTAAGCATATAGAGGACGATAATAGCAAACAATAGAACAAAGTACAATCCATTTAGTTGGCTCAACTTCAAGATAGAAGCCAAAGGACTATATGGAAGGGAGGTTACAAAGAAGGCTGCTGCTAGAGTCGTCACCACGACTGAGAAGGCTGGACGACTTTGGATAAATGGAAGTTTTGGTGAACGCAACATATGAATAACCATGGTTTGAGACCACATAGATTCAATAAACCATCCAGTTTGGAACACCATGATAAAGGCTGCTGCATCTGCTGCTCCATGGTTGTAGCCATGACCTAAAATCATTGGGACAACAAGGAAATAAAGAAGCATGTAGGTAATAATATCAAATACTGATGAAATTGGACCAATCCAGGCCATAAAGCGCATGATAGAGTTTGCTTCCCAGATACGAGGTTTCTTGAGGAATTCCTTGTCGACATTGTCAAAAGGAAGGGCGATACAAGAAAGATCATAGATAAGATTGAGCACAATCAAATGAACGGGAGCCATTGGAAGAAAAGGCAAAAAGATACTGGCAAAGAGCAGAGAAAAGATGTTCCCGAAGTTAGAAGAGACCGTCATCTTGATATACTTGGTCATATTGGCATAGACCTTGCGACCTTCAACCAAACCTTTTTCAAGGACCATCAAGTCCTTATCCAGAAGGATGACATCTGCCGTTTCCTTGGCGATATCCACAGCGGTATCCACGGAGATCCCAACGTCTGAGACCTTCATGGATGGAGCATCGTTGATCCCATCTCCCATGTAACCCACCTTGTGGCCATTGTTCTTGAGGCAGAGGATGATCCGCGCTTTTTGATCGGGTGATAATTTGGCAAAGACCGTTGTTGTTTCCACAACTTGTGCTAACTCTTGGTCAGTCATCGTATCGATTTCGCTTCCCAAAAGAATCCGCTCGACATCTAGTCCTACTTTTTCACAGACAGCTTGGGTGACCTTTTCATTGTCCCCAGTTAAGATCTTGGTGGTTACCCCATATTCTGCAAGAGCTTTGATTGCTGGAGCTGCAGAAGGTTTTGGTGGATCAAGAAAGGCAAGGTAACCGGTTAGGATCATGTCTCGTTCATCTTCAACACTAAAGATGTCATTTTCGTCCAAGTCGGTTTTGTAGCTGACGCCCAAAACACGAAGACCTTGTTCATTTAACTGAGCAACTTCAGCGAGGACCTCTTGACGGACTTCATCTGTCAGGCGTTTAATCTCCCCCTTGTACTCAACATAATTCGATACAGAAAGCATTTCTTCCAAGGCACCCTTGGTCACCATGCTGACCACACCGTCTTCGTCTTTGACAATGACACTCATGCGACGACGTTCAAAATCAAAGGGCAATTCATCAATCTTATGGAAGGTTTGATCCAGATCGCGAACAATCTCATGTTTCTTGGCTTCTTTCTGGGTCCGATTGATAATCGCTCGGTCCATCAAATTTTTTAGCCCGGTTTGGAAATAGGAATTCAAGTAAGCCCGACGAAGAACTGATAGATCCAATTCGCCATGGATATCAAGCGGATACTCCAAAACGATTTCATCTTGAGTCAAGGTACCTGTCTTATCTGTACACAAAATATCAATAGCCCCAAGGTCTTGGATGGCATTGAGTTTTTTGATAACGACTTTTTCTTTTGCCATGATGATGGAGCCTTTAGCAAGACTCGCTGTAATAATCATCGGCAGCATTTCCGGAGTCAAACCAACCCCAACGCTGAGGGCAAAGACACCCGCTTCTAACCAGTCACCATCTGTGAGACCATTGATCACAAAGACAACGGGCACCATCACTAACATGAGCCGAATCAAGAGCCAAGAGATGGTATTCATTTCTCTCTCAAATGAGGTTGGTTCGTCATAGGTGTTGATGGTTTGCTCAATAGCACCCATCATGGTTTCATCCCCCACGACCAAGACCAAGGCTGTCGCCCGTCCGGAGATGACATTGGTTCCCATAAAGGCCAAGCTTTCACTCTCCAAGAGACTATCTAGATTCTGACTGTCGGCTTTTCTGAGACAAACCTTTTCAACAGCATCACTTTCCCCTGTGAGACCAGATTGTTGGACAAAGAAGTCACGGGAATCAATCAAGACCACATCTGCTGGGATCATGTCGCCAGCACTCAGTTTGATCACATCTCCTACGACGATTTCATTGATCGGAATTTCTTGTTCCGACCCATCACGCAGAACGGTCGCTGTATTGACTATCATACGTGATAGGTTGCTGGCAGCTTTATCACTCCGCAATTCTTGAATGAAGCGGATCCCACCTGAGATCAAGACCAAGATCACAATGATGATAGAGGTCGTTGGATCCTGTTCACCTGGTTTTGCTAGCCAGACATTAGTGATGAAGGAAACCAGCGCAATGACCAACAAAATCACCGTAAAAGGATTGATAATCGATTCATAGATCTTTTTGATCATGGAATCTTCTTGACCTTTTGTGATGACATTTTCGCCATAAATATCGCGGTTTTCTTCTACTTGATCGTCAACTAAACCAAGGGCACTGGTTTTGTAGTCGGCAAAGGTGCTTTCAAGTGGTTCTTGAAGGGCAGCAATGAGTCTTTCTTTATTTGTTTGCATTGGTATCTCCTTTTTCAATCAGGAGCCAATCACTTTTGGAGTCCCTACGACACAAATCAGCGATTGGCTGGTTCGGTGCGGTTCGGGATGATCGTCGATTTGTATCATAGCTCTCTCCTTTCTCTTTTCTTGGTAAGGCATAAAAAAGAGTCCTACCCTCGATCGGTAGGACTCATGAAACTCGTCATTTATTTTTCAATCAAAACTCTCAAAAAACTGACCGTCCAAGCTTTAGCTCCACAAGGCAATGAAATGAGCTTAGTCTTGACCTTTGCGATCAGGACTGTTGACCAACGAGTAGTGTCTCCACTGCTTTGCGGTAGTCATCCGTATCCTTGTGGTAGCCTCACCTACCGTATTTCGAGTTTATTGTACTCCTTCACTTACAGAAAGTCAACACTTATTTGTGAAAAGTTTCCACCAAACGTTTGGTAATTTCTTCAATGAGGGTGAAGGGAGCTGCCACATTGAGGCGGGCATGCAAGTTTCCTTCTTTTCCAAAATCTGTTCCACGGTTCAAAATCAATTTGGCTTGGTCATGGATTTTAGCATGCAGCTCATCATCGCTATAAGGATAGGCTGAAAAGTCCAACCAAAGAAGATAGGTTCCTTGGGGCTTCATGACACGGATTTTAGTGTTTTCATGCAATTCATCTACGACATAGTCAATGTGTTTTTCAAAGACTTGCTTGAGCTCTGTCAACCAAGGCTTGCCATGACGATAAGCCGCTTCTGTAGCAATATACCCTAAGCCTGAGATTTCATGTTGATTATTAGCCAATTGCCGTTGTTTAAAAGCTGTACGAAGTTTTGGATTTTCAATGACCACATAGGAATTTTTTGTTCCTGCAATATTGAAAGTCTTGGTAGCACTAGTTAAGATCAAACTGAAATCTTTAAAGCTTGGATCAACCGTGTTAAAACTGGTATGACGGTGGCCAAACAAGGCCAAATCTTGGTGGATCTCATCTGAAACGAGAAGGACACCATGTTTTTGACAAAGGTGGCCGATTTTTTCCAAGACTTCACAATCCCATACACGGCCTCCAGGATTGTGCGGATTACACAAAACATAGAGTTTAACCTCTTGCTCCACAATATCTTTTTCCAGCTGATCAAAATCAATTTGGAAAAGACCATCCTTTTCAACTAATGAATTTTCGATCAATTTTCGACGATTGAGTTTGACACTTCGGGCAAATGGAGGATAGACCGGTGTATTGATTAAGACAGCATCCCCTTCCTTGGTGAAGGCTTGAATAGCTGTTGAAATAGCTGGAACAACGCCTTCGATAAAGACGACAGCTTCCTTGTCAAAGGAATAGCCATGCTCTTCTTTTTCCCAATCAAGGATAGACTGGTAGAGGCTATCCGATGCATAGGTGTAGCCATAGACCATTTGGTCTGCATAGCCGATAACAGCTTCTCGTACTTCTGGAATGACATTAAAATCCATGTCCGCGATCCAAGCTGGAATGATTTCTGGATCGGTCTCTGTTTCTTTCCATTTGTAGGTATGGTGGGTCAAGCGATTCGGTAAAGTCGTGAAATCATATTTGGTCATCTTAAGCCTCCAATGCTTGTTTCAAATCTTCAATCAAATCATCCGCATCTTCGATTCCGATGGACAACCGAAGAAGATCATCTGTCAAACCATATGAATGGCGAACTTCTGCAGGAATGTCCGCGTGAGTTTGGGTGGTAGGATAAGTGATCAAACTTTCAACTCCGCCAAGGCTTTCTGCAAAGGTAAAGACTTGAAGGGAATTCAACAAGTTAGGAATTTTTTTCTCATCTTGAATTTTAAAGGAGACCATTCCACCTTTTCCAGTGTAGAGGACTTCTTTGACCTGAGGGGAGGTTTTCAAAAACTCGACCACCTTGCGAGCATTCTCTGTGGAGCGCTCCATCCGGATAGAGAGCGTTTTGAGACCACGGATCAGCAGATAGCTGTCAAATGGGGAAAGAACAGCACCTGTCGTGTTCAAATTGTAAAAGAGTTTGTCATACAAGTCTGCATCATTTGTCACGACAACACCAGCCAAGACATCGTTGTGACCAGCCAGGTACTTGGTTGCTGAATGAAGAACAATATCCGCTCCCTCTTCAATCGGGCGTTGATAGATCGGGCTATAGAAGGTATTGTCCACCACGACTTTGGCACCTTTTGCATGGGCCAATTTGGCTAAATGAGCAATATCAAATTCCAACATCAATGGATTGGTTGGTGTTTCAATATAGAGGACATCCACCGGACCATGATCTAGATGGTGGATCAGTTCTTCTTCCGTATTGGCATAGGTGAAAGAGAAACGACCTTCTTGCTCTTGTTGGTTAAACCAGCGGAAAGAACCTCCATAAAGGTCACGAACGGCTAAGACTTTTGAACCAACAGGGAAAATGCTAAAAGCAAGCACAATAGCTGACATTCCAGAGCTTGTCGCCAAAGCATAGTCTGCACTTTCGATAGCTGCCAAAGTTTTCTCAGCTGTTGCGCGTGTTGGATTTTTCGTACGGGTATAGTCAAAACCTGTAGACTGACCAAATTCTGGGTGTTGGTAAGTCGTAGAGAAATGCAAAGGAGTCGTCAAAGCTCCCGTTGCTTTATCCGACTTGATTCCTGCCTGTGCCAAGATAGTATTGATATTGCGTTTTTTACTCATATTGCCCTCCGATAAACATTCAATCTAACTGCTTACTATTTTATCACTATTATGAGGAGAGCGGTTTTCCCATTTTCAAGACCTAGCTATAGTTTCAAACTATAAGAAAAGGCTGGGCACTTTTTACCCAACCTCTGATTTATTTAATCCGGAATTTTTGTCTGAGACGTGCAGCTTGACCTCCAATAAAGCGGTCAAAATACCGTAGCCATAATCCTAAGGCTCCATAAATAGCAACTCCTAATCCGCCTATGACGATGATATAAATCATGCTCGATACACGGCCATTTGGTGGGAAAATCCAGCCCAAAATCAAGCCTGCGATCAAGACTCCAAGTAGCATCACTACAGTCAGGATAGAACCAAGCAAGGTCCGCTTGAAGATGATGGTTCGATTAAACTGAGTAATGGTTTGGATCTCCCGATACATGAGAACGATTGGCACCATTAAGGCAATGGTCGTTGACAAAAGCGGCCCATAAGAACGAAAGACCAAAATAAATGGAATTTGTAGGACCAATTTCACCACTACACCATAAAAGAAGTAGCGGATGGCCTTGCGATTTTGAAAGAGGGCTTGAATCATTGGCGATAAGACCGTGTAAAGACCGAGAATTACCGTCTGCAACATCGCTACGATGAAGAGTCCTAAGGCCAAGCTATCTGGTTGCCCATAGAAAACCGTATAAAGTGGTTTTGCGACTGCTACTGCACCAAAGGTGGCTGGAAGCAAGAAAGCTAGCAACATGGTCAAGTTATCCTGTACGAGCTTCCCAGCTGCTTTTAGGTCCCCCTTCACATAATTCTCTGTCAACAGAGGAATCCCAACTCCCCCAATCGAAGTCGCTACTGCTATCAAGATCATGGTAATTTTGTTTGGATTAGCAGAGAAATAACTAAACATGACCATGAGCTGCTTTTGACTATAGTCTGTGAACCAAGACATGACATTGATAAAGGTCATCTGGTCAACAATTTGGAAGAGCTGAATCGCAGAACCAGTAATGATAAAAGGAATAGCTTCCCGAATCGTATCGATCAAGAGAGCCCGAGTGTCAATCCCTTCACTTCCCTCTTGCTTTCTAAAAATAGAAGAGAGCAAGCCTGTCTTTGCAAGGTAATAAAAGAGCACCAGAAGGCTCGCTCCCATACCAATAAAAGCCGCAAAGGTCGACTGCGTCACAGCCTGCACGTAATCACCTGAGCCAATCTTCATAATGAAGAAGGTCGTGAGCAACATCCAGATGACCCGGATCACTTGTTCTGCAATCTGGCTTATAGCGTAAGGCTTCATGTTGTTAAAACCTTGAAAAAATCCCCGAATGACACTCATCGAAGGAAAGATCAAGACAGCCCAAGAAAGGCTCTGCATGATCGGAATCAACTCTTTTCCCCCACCTGAAAGGCTAGCAAAGACAGGAGATAACAGATACATAAGAATGGCAAATCCTAGGCCTAAAATTCCCATGAATTTTAAGAAGCCCCGAATCAAAGCAAAGCTATGGTCGGCTTGGTCCCGGGTATTGTATTTGGCTACTTGCTTGGCAACAGCTACGGGTACCCCGGCTGTCGAAATCAAGAGAAACCAAGCATAGATATTGTAACCCATTGTAAAAAGACCATTGGCTTGTGGCCCATATTTTCCCATCCAAATATACCAAGGAATAATATACGCAGCCCCTAGCAAACGGCTGATAAAATTGCTGGCTGTCATCCAGGCAGTCCCGCGTAGCATCTGGGCTTGCTGGTCATTTTGTTCGTGACTCATTGGTGTCCTCTTTCGTTTCTTCTTCTCTTCATTATAAACTTTTCCATGACACTTGTAAAATAGGGACTTTAGGTTTACAATAGTTTTATGATTACAATTGAACAAACCCTCAACATTTTAAAACAAGACCAAAATTTCCGAGAAGTTCTAGTAAATGGTGAATACTACTACCATCTAGAAGGAACAAGTTTTGATGCTATTAGCTATGATAGCCGTAAGGTTTCTGCTAGCACCCTCTTTTTTGTTAAAGGGGCCAGCTTCAAAAAAGAATACTTGGAACAGGCTATTTCTGATGGACTCGGCTTTTATGTCTCTGAAAAAGATTATGAAGTTGGTATTCCTGCCATCCTCGTCAATGATATCAAGCAGGCCATGAGCTTAATTGCTATGGAGTTTTATGGGCACCCTGAGAAACAATTAAAACTATTGGCCTTCACAGGGACTAAGGGAAAGACAACAGCGGCCTATTTTGCTTACCATATTTTGGAACAAAGTCACCGACCAGCTATGCTGTCGACTATGAATACGACGCTGGATGGTAAAAACTTCTTTAAATCGACCCTGACAACGCCAGAGAGCTTGGATCTTTTTGCCATGATGGCTGAGGCAGTAGCCAATGATCGGACCCACTTGATTATGGAAGTTTCCAGTCAAGCTTATCTAGTGAAACGGGTTTACGGTCTGACCTTTGACGTTGGTGTTTTTCTCAACATCAGTCCTGACCATATTGGACCGATTGAACACCCAACTTTTGAGGATTATTTCTACCACAAACGTCTCCTCATGAAGAACAGCCAAGCCGTTGTCATCAATAGTGATATGGATCATTTCCAAGTTTTAGCGGACCAAGTCGCGAACCAAGACCACGATTTTTATGGAAGCCAGTCTGAGAATCAAATTGAAAACTCTAAGGCCTTCAGCTTCTCAGCCACTGGTAAATTAGCTGGAAACTATGAAATCCAACTGATTGGACATTTCAACCAAGAAAATGCTGTGGCTGCAGGTCTTGCCTGCCTTCGCCTAGGTGCGAGCCTCGAGGATATCCAAAAAGGGATTGCTAAGACGCGCGTTCCAGGCCGAATGGAAGTCTTGACTCAGCAAAACGGCGCTAAGGTCTTCATCGACTACGCCCATAATGGTGATAGCTTGAAAAAACTACTCTCTGTTGTCGAAACCCATCAAACGGGGACCATTTCACTAGTTCTCGGATCAACTGGGAATAAAGGAGAGAGCCGCCGCAAGGACTTTGGCTTACTCTTAGAAGAACATCCTGAGATCCAAGTCTTCCTCACAGCGGATGATCCCAACTATGAAGATCCTTTGGCTATCGCTGAAGAGATTAGTAGTTTTATCACGCGCCCTGTCGAGAAAATCGCAGATCGCGAAGAAGCCATTCAAGTGGCTATGGCGACAACCAGCAAGCCTGAAGATGCCGTCATTATCGCCGGAAAAGGAGCTGACTGCTACCAAATCGTCAATGGCGTAAAAGAAGAATATCCAGGCGATGCCGCCATCGCTGAACGTTATTTATAATCAAATGAAAGAAGGCTAGGAAATTTTCCTAGCCTTTATTTTTTTATAAAAATGAATCGTTCTTTATCAAATTCGACAGCTAACTCATACTTTCCATCTTCATTTTGAATGATGTAGCCCAATAAAACTAAACTGTCGACAAAGATATCTCGACGTTTCTGCATGAGCTGATCTTTTTTAAGAAATTTGAGCAAAAAGCTAGTCATATACTTAAGAGCATACTCGGGATTGACATCTCCCAAGATGGCATAGAGCTTTTCTTGATCCTCTGTCAATGGATATTGGTGTTTCACCTTGTAGAAGTAATTGGAAAGGGTCTGTGCATTTCGCGCAAAGTCCGTCTCTTCCACCAAAATCGCTTCGTTGGTAGTATTGCGGAGTTCTGTTTGGAAGACCTTTGCTTTTAATTTTTGATAAACTGCACTGTCCTCTCGAACAAAGACCTCCTGATCCAAGTCAACAAGATCAGCTGACTTCAAGAAGGGCAGGTTGAGGGTGTAACGTTTATTTTCTCGAAGGATGAAGCCCGCTTTGATATACTCCTCCATCAGCTTATCCACTGGTTGATCTGGAAATTGGGCCTTGATTTGCCGCAGGATCACATCGTCGTGCTGATCCAAAAAGTTGATCAAGTCCTTAAGAAATGGCTGACGTGTCAAACGTGTAGGATTAATGATTGTAATCATAAATAGGTCTCGTTTACTGTTTTATCGGTTCGTTCTTATTGTAACATAAAAATTAGTTTAAGCGAAATCAATACCAAAGGACAAAATCTTCAATTTATGTATAGGCAGGCAAGAGGGGAAAATAAGGCAATAAAAGAACTTAGTCTTTTCAATCCAAGTTTACTGTAGAAGCCCCATAAGTTATTCCAACTCATTTCATTTCTATTATTTTGAAAGAAATAAAATCAGTCAGTAGTTGCTTAATGCGTTCTGGACATTCTTCATTGTCCCTACTGTAGATACTCACTAAGCCATGTAAAAAAATAAAGATTCCACTACGAATATTTAGCGCTTCTGCATCAGATAAGTCTTTCGGTAAAAAGACATCAATAGCTTCTTCCAATAAACGATAACTTTTCATTCTCAATTGCATCAACGGTTGCGAACAATCGCCTGAATCTTCATGCTCTCCACGGTAAAAAATCAATAATTCATAAAAATTACGTTCTCTAAACCCAAAATCCACGTATGTTTGACAGATTTGAAGCAGACGTTCCTTATCATTCTGCTTGGAATGACTGATTTCTAAGCAAGTATGATAGAGGTGAGTTAACGGTTTTTCCGCTACTGCATATAATATATCCTCTTTCTTTTTAAAATACTGATAAATAGCTGTATGTGAACATCCTGCAGCTTGAGCAATCTGCCTAATTCCCACCTTCTGGTAAGGTTCTTTTCGGAAAATTTCCTCTGCTACTCTGATAATTCTGGACCTTGTATCCTTTGCCATTACAAACTCCCTTTAAACCCATTCAATGCCTCAAAATCTCGTACTGCATCTTTTACCTCACTACCATGACAAACACTAACAAGTGCCTGTGAATAATCCTTGAGAATTCTTTCACCACTAGCTAAAGCTTGTCTCATATCTGCTGTATATCCTTTCATTGGTGGACGCAACTTTCCATTTCTCGTAGCTGTATAAAGATCTCCAGCAATTAAAACTTGATCCTCTTCATGGTAATAAACAACATGACCAGGGGAATGACCAGGAGAAAATAGTGGTTTTAGTCCTGCACTACTTATCAAGTCTTGACCTTCTTGACTTTCAACAGTTATAAAAGTAGCCGGATCAAAAATCACTTTTTCCGTCTCTTTTCTATTAGGAAAAGGTTCTTTGCCTGAAATATAGGGGAATTCCTTCTCACTGATTAAAGTCGGGATGTTCCCAAAGTGCTGTCTAAGATAGGGCAAACCTTTGATATGATCTGGATGTCCATGGGTCAGAAAAATTGCTTCAATTTTTTGTGGGAGTAAAAACTGGGCAGCGTACTTCTCCATTCCTCGCATTCCCGTATCAATCACATAAAAGCGACTAGATGATTCAACTAGCCATATGCTGACAACAAAAACACCCAATTCGAACTCAAACTTTCTTATATGTGGACTGATTTGTTTTGTACGTGTTAATAAACGATACAAGAAAGACATATTTACTTCCTCCTTTGATTTCCATCAAAAACTAACCAGTGGTTAGTTTTTTTGTGAAGTATATCATATTTTATCTGTCTAAACAAGAAACATCCAGAGGATATTAGAAAAAAATACAACTTTTACAAGTTGTATTCGAAGGTAGAACATATTTTTAAAATATTATTTTTCTTTAGTTTGATGTAACTCTTATAAACTGTATCAAAGATTCAGATTGTTGTTTCATGAATCCAAATCATCCAAATACCTTTCTTTAAACTGTAGCTGTGGTGATTGGGCTAACTGACTCGGGTTGGTCCCGGGCTGATCTAGAGGAACGGCTAGACCGAGCCCTCTGTAGTAATCTTCCCAAAACGGACTAATCTCCTGTTCCTCATCTCCAAACTTCATGGGAATGGTTTCAAAAATAGGGAGTAGTTCTGCGATGAACTGGGAACAGTAATAACCATCTCCATCCGGATAAAAGGAAGCATTGTAGGGAGTCCCTAAAAGGTTTTCTGCCCGCTTCTTGACTTCTTTGAGATCGATTTTCGGGTAGCGATAAAGGTCATATGCTTTCTCAGCTTCAAAGAAATCTTCAGGGGATTGGGCAAGGACACCGCCTTCCACCGTTGCATGATAAATGGAATCGTCCAAAAAGATGGCCACATGGCTATAGTTGCCAGTTGATGTCTGGATGGCTTGCCCCATTTCTGTATTTTCACTGACAAAAATCAAATCGCCCGTCTCTAACATGATCTTCTCCTAGCAAAAAAGGAGCCGAAACTCCTTTTTAATAATGGGTTTTCCCACCTATCATTAAGCATTAAAGCTTTCTGTCAATTGAGGCACCACTTGTTTCTTACGTGAAACGGCACCTGGAAGGAAAGCGTGGTTGTTTTCAAGTTTGAAGTTGAAAGCAGCTTCTACCTTGTCCATATTGGCACCAAGGGCCAAAATTTCTGAGTTTGAGTTGACGATATCTGTAATCATCAAAACAAAGTCAGAGTAGCCGTTAGCTGCATTGGCAGCTTGGATAGCTGCTTCGATTTCAGCTTGGCGTTCCAAAACTTCCGCAATATCAACTGTATTCACTTGAGCCACACGAACGTTGTTTCCGTTCAATTCAAAAGTCTTAGCATCGATATCGATCAATTCTTCTGCTGATTTGCTTGCCAAGTTAGTACCAGCCTTGAGCATGGCAAGACCGTATTCTTCCAAGTTGACACCAGCCAATTCAGCCAATTCAGGCGCAATGACTTTATCAGATGGGTGGGTAGTTGGAGATTTCAAAAGAAGGGTATCTGAAATCAAACCTGAAAGCATCAAACCTGCCAATTCTTTTGGCACTGC
Source organism: Streptococcus sp. HMSC065C01 (assembly GCF_001813525.1). NCBI lineage: Bacteria > Bacillati > Bacillota > Bacilli > Lactobacillales > Streptococcaceae > Streptococcus > Streptococcus sp. HMSC065C01. Next base: position 74,983 of record NZ_KV812859.1, read on the forward strand.
TACACCGTGTTCTTTGAACATGCGGTAAACGATAGAAGATGCTGATCCAACTGGTTCCAAACGCATGTAAAGTGGGCTAGCAGTTTCAAAGTTAGCCACACGGTGGTGATCCACTACACCATAAACTTCTACTTCAGCAATATCTGAAACAGATTGTTGGAATTCATTGTGGTCCGTCAAGATGACTTGTTCTGCACCTTCTGCTTTAGCTGATGTGATGACGCGTGGTGCTTCCACACCAAAATAGTCCAATACGAAAGCTGTTTCTTCATTTGGAGTTCCAAGAGCCACTGCTTCTGTATCCAAACCATAAGCTTCTTTTGCAAGATAAGCAAAAGCTACAGATGAGCCGATAGCATCTGAGTCAGGATTTTGGTGACCAAAAACGAGAATTTTTGACATATTTCTACCTCTTTATTTCATTTATAGATTCACTCTATTTTAACACGTTTTTCCGTTTAAAGAAAGGGAAGAACAATGCATTCACTAGAAAAAACAGTTGGGATTGCCAACTGTTTTTCTTCTTTATCCTTTGACCCGTTTCAGGTAATCTTGGTAACTTTCTGTTTCCATCAAATCTTTTGCATTTTGGACCCGTTCTTTTGTCGGTGGTTTCACACCCTCCAATTTGTACGGAATTCCCAATTCACGCCATTTGAATTCCCCCATAGTATGGTAAGGAAGGATCTCAAATTTATCGACATTTTTAAGGGTTTTAACAAATTTTCCAAGTTCGATCAAGTCGTCATCTCGGTCTGTCAAACCTGGCACCAAGACGTGGCGAATCCAAACGGGCTTGCCAATATCAGACAAATACTTGGCACAAGCTAGAATCGTTTTATTGGTATGGCTGGTCACAATTTTGTGTCGTTCATCATTGATTTCCTTGATATCAAGAAGCACCAAGTCTGTCACTGCCATCAAGCGGTCAAATTTTTCCAAATAACGAGGCGTATTCCGGAAAGGAAGAGCACAGGTATCCAAAGTACAATGAATGCCCAACTCTTGAGCCTTGGTAAAAAGTGCAATCAAAAAGTCAATCTGCAAGAGGGCTTCTCCACCACTGACAGTGATTCCCCCTTTTTCGCCCCAAAATCCACGATAACGGAGGGCTTCTTCTAAGACATCATCCACCGTCCGCTCACGGGACTTGTTGGTTTCCATTGCCCAAGTATCTGGATTGTGGCAGTATTGACACCGCATTTGACAGCCTTGAAGGAAGACAATAAAGCGGATCCCAGGCCCGTCTACTGCACCAAAACTTTCTGTTGAGTGTACCATTCCTGTTACTTTTCCATAGTCAACTGTTTCATTTTCCATTGAGGAACCTCTTCTCTTGAAAACGTTTTATGATTTTATTATAACACGATTCCATCTATTTTAAAGAGTTTAAGCTTCTTTTTGAAAAGAAACTGTTCTTTTCAGTAGTTTTCATTGTCCTAGTACAGTTTCCAATATGGGACTATCTGTCCTGTATTTTAGGAGAAAAAAAGAGCCAGCGACTCCTTTTTTAGATCTTTCTTTTGAAAACGTTAGTAAGTCTTTTTCTTCTTATACCAGACAAGACTCATCGTAGCTATTGCCACTCCAAAAAGAGCTAGATAGCTTGTTTCTTGTCCAGTAGATGGGAGGATTTTCCGTTTTCCTGGTGTCTTCGTTTCTGTTGCTTCCTCTTCCTTGTCGTCTTGCTTCTCATCTTCGTTCTTGCCCTTCTCTTTGCTTTCAGATGGTGAACTCTTTTGTTCATTGGCTTGAGCCTGATGAGGGACTAGTTGAGATCCTGTATTCGATGAGGAAGGGATGGTTTGATCCGTTGGTTGTCCTGTATTCCCTTGTTGATCATCCGTCGGCGTTCCTGGAGTTTGTGCTCCACTAAAGTCGATTTGGACCAAGACAGGATCATGGTCTGATGCACGACCATGTTCCTTCATAAAGGAAGCATTGATATGGACGGGTTCAAACCTTGCTTTGGCTGCCATGTTGTTTGAGATAAAAATGTTATCCAAAACTTGATTGCTTCCACGGTAGAAATAAGAATAGCGATCGCCTACATCATGTTGAGCCATTAAGTTGGTTAGTTCACTACCCGCAAGGATCTGTGCCGTGGTTGAGAAATCGTAGTCATTAAAATCACCCGTCAAAACAAAGGTGGTCTTAGGATTTTGCTTCAAGCCTTCTTGAACGAATTGATGGATGACACTGGCTTGTGCTTCACGAGTTGGCAAGGTATGTTCCACTGCTGGTTGACTTGCACCATAAATAGCATCATCTCCGATTTTTGATTTCAAGTGATTGGCAATCACCACAACTGGTTGGCCCTTGAATTCAAACTCAACAGCTAAAGACTTGCGAGTATGATCAAACGATGGGTCATTTGGGGCAATACGAGCTGGATTTTTAACCAAGTGTCCCTTGTCAAATTGCGCTGCCTCGTTGCTAGTTGCTGCCTCTTTTTTGGCTAAGGTTACGCGTTCTGGATTGTAGAGGATTCCCAAACGAATATTGGAACCAGGCTTTCCTCCGTCAGCGCCATCTACTGGAGCAACCTCCGTATACTCATAGCTCTTACCCCCCAATTCCTTGATCCGATTGGCTAGTTTGCGTCCACTTTCAACACCACTGGTCGTTCCGTCATCCACACTACCATTATTGTCCTGCACTTCGATCAAAGTAATGATGTCTGGATTGTGAATTTCATGGATAAAGGAATTGGCAATCAGCGTCACCTTATCCTCTGGGGTTTCATTTTTGGCATTGTTGGCCGAGAAATTTTCAATATTGTAGGAAGCGATGGTCAGCTTGTCCTCACTTGGTTGCGTTTGAGCTGCTTGACGCTGCAAGCCACCATCTTGGACCGTCAACTGTTGAGTGGGCTCTAATTTATAGAAGCTATTTCGATACGTTACCACTCCTGTCACATCTTCTGTAAAGTAATCCTTAGCTTTTGCGACAAACTGATTCCCAACATAAATCGGGATCGTCGCTGTATTTTGCGCATGTGGCCGTAGATTCAGACCTCCAATATTGTTTAAAGGAAGACCTGTGAAATCTTCTCCCAAGACATAGATATCTCCTTTGTACTGGGGACCAAGGACATGCGGTTTCTTCACCACCGTGAGCATTCCTTCCAGGCTTTCCCAATAATCGAGGGCATCGGTTTCTGGAGCATAAGCAGTCGGATTAGGCTTCACATCTGCTGGCATGCCCGCAGTGATATTCACAGCTTCTGGAAGAGGGGCTGTCCCATCTTTTGTGATCCAAGCATCGACCAGCATGGTCACTGTTAAACTATTCGTTGGTTCCTTAAAGGTCTTCCCTGCTCCCAAGGTAACCTCTTCCATATAGCCTTCCTTGACGGTACCGGTGATTTTCACCTTGTCGCCGACTTTCACCTTGTATTTGGAAACAACATAAATCCCATCTGAAGTCCGACTATTGCCATCCGATTCAATATCTTGGGCATAAAAACCATAGCGGTCTGTCTTGGTCACCACTGCATTTTTGATGGCCACTTTTTGGCCTTCCAGTGGAGAGCGTTGCGCTTCCCCTTGAATGTCCCCGATCTTAACCGTTTTCTCCTCAGTATCGTCTGAGGAACTGCTAGATGTCTCTTCTTTATCACTTGAAGCTCTCGTCGTAGCTTCTGTAGTTGTTGTTGTAGCGGAAGTCGAATGATTTGTCGAGCCTTCCTCGCTACTAGTGTTCGTCACAAGCGCTGGCTCTGAAGTCGAAGCTGTGGTCTCGTCTGCAACTACTGTAAAGGTACTACTGAAGACCCCCAACTGACTAGCCAATAAGGTGGCTACTCCCAGTAAGCGAATCTTTTTACCGTTTTTTCTCATGCGTTTCTCCATCCCTAAAAAGTTTTCCTCTTTTATTATAAGGGAATGACTTTGTATTTTCAAGCGCTTTCAAAAATATTTTTCAAAAAACACTTCGACCCAAAAAGATCGAAGTGTCAAGAACTTAAACTAAAATTGCCAGTGTCTGATACGGTTTCAGAATTACTTTTTCAGCAAGCTTTACATTCTCATAGTTGGACAGGAGCACGCGCCCTGCTTGGTAGTCTTCTGGAATCGCTACTTCAACTTCACTTCCATAGAAATGATTGAGTACCAAGAGTTTTTGACCATCTAAGTGGCGTTCAAAGGCATAGACTTCTTGACTATCTTCCAGTGCTGGCTGATAGCTGCCTTCTGAAATGATGGGCATTTCTTTACGCAAGCTAATCAATTCTTTATAGAAGGTAAAGATTGGTCCATCCATTTCCTTTTCAACATTGATGTCTTTATAGGACTTCCCAACCTTCAACCATGGTGTGCCTGTTGAAAAACCTGCATTTTCAGAAGCATCCCATTGCATTGGCGTACGAGAATTATCACGTGATTTGGCTTGAATAATCTTAAAGGCTTGCTCAGGTGACTTACCTTGATCCAAGAGCATTTGGTAAGCATTGATAGACTCAACATCCACATAATCTGCCATCGAATCATAGTCTGGATCTATCATGCCGATTTCTTCTCCCATGTAGATATAAGGGGTACCACGTGACAAGTGAAGGCTAGCTGCGAGCATGGTCGCTCCTTCATTGCGGAAGTTCTTGATATCTACAAAGCGATTCAAGGCACGAGGTTGGTCATGGTTATTCCAGAAGAGGGCACTCCAACCATCTCGTTCACTCATTTCCTTGCCCCAAGTATGATAGAGACGCTCAAGCTCTTGCAGGAGGAAGGCTTTATCGAGACTGTTCAAGGGATGGGTTCGCAAGTTTCTAGACAAGCGCACTTTGACTTCCCTGTTTCCCAATTAACCAGTTATCAAGAAATCGTCAAAGCTTTCAGAAACCAATGTCATTCGTTTAGAAAAGATCAGTATCGATGAAAAAGGCGCTAAAAAGACAGGCTTCCCCCTTCACCGATTGGTTTGGAAAGTAACCCGGCAACGGATGGTGGATGGTGTCGCTTCTGTCTTAGATATTGATTACTTAGACAGAGAGCTGATCCCAGGCCTTACTAAGGAAATTGCCCAGCACTCTATCTACCAATATATAGAAGAAGACTTGAAATTGCAGATTGGCTATGCTAAGAAAGAAATCTTGATTTCACCAATCGATAATCGTGACAAAATCTTACTGGATCTTGGAAAAGACCAACACGTGGTGACGGTCCGCTCCCAAGTTCACCTAGCAGACGGACGGCAATTCCAATTCACCGAAAGCAGGCACAAATTAGACAAGTTTCATTTTGTCGACTATGCAGAGCGGAGGAAATAAAAAAGGAGTTTAGCAAAAACTCCTTTTTTCTATCCCAATACCAATTCATCACTCACCAGGGTTTCGCCACTGTTTTGTTGGAAGAGGCGCATCAAATCTTCAACCGTTAGGTTTTTCTTTTCTTCTCCTTTGACGTCGACAACGATCTTGCCTTGGTAGAGCATGATCAAGCGGTTGCCGTATTCAATGGCATGGTTCATATCATGCGTAATCATCAAGGTTGTCAAATCATGGCTTTCCACGATCTTTTGTGTCAATTCCATGACCATTTCACTAGTCTTAGGATCGAGCGCTGCGGTATGTTCATCCAGAAGCAAGAGTTTGGGTTTGACCAAGGCTGCCATGACCAAGGTCAAAGCTTGACGTTGCCCACCAGACAAATATTGGGTATCCACCTTAAGACGGTTCTCTAAACCGATATTCAGTTCCTTCAAGGCTTCACGGAATAATTCGCGATCTTTCTCCCGAACTCCCCAGCCCAAACCACGAGATTTCCCCCGACGTTGGGCAATGGCCATATTTTCTTCAATGGTCAAACGAGAAGCTGTCCCCATCTTAGGATCTTGGAAGACACGCGCAATATCTTTCGCACGCTTACGAACACTCGTATTTTTGATGGAGTTACCTTCTAGCAAGATATCCCCTTCATCCACGACCAGATTTCCTGCCAAGATGTTCATCAAGGTTGATTTCCCAGCTCCATTTCCACCGATGACCGAAATGAAGTCCCCTTCTTCTACTTGGAGATCCAAGCCTTTTAAGACATGGTTTTCATTGACTGTTCCAGCTTCAAATGTCTTATGAATACCTTCAATTGATAATAATGTTGCCATACTTTTCTCCTACTTATTTCCTAACTTCAGTCCACGAACACGAAGACGTTTTTGCGCCTCAGGAGCGAACAAGACAATCGCGAGCAAGATCGCATTGAAGAGACGGACCATATTTTGATCGAGATTTGGAATCTCGTAAATATTTAAGATAATCAAACGATACACAATGGCTCCAACCCCGATGGAAAGCAAGCGCCAACCAATGGTCAATTCGTGGATCAAAACTTCAGCGATAATCACCGCACTCAAACCGACTACGATCGTCCCTGTACCAGAAGTCACATCTGAGAAACCATCATTTTGTGCAAACATGGCTCCACAAAGGGCAATCAAGCCATTGGAAATCATGTAGCCCAACATCTTCATGTTATCTACATTGACCCCATTTGCCTCACTCATTGGAATGTTATCACCAGTCGAGCGCAAAACCAAGCCAAGTTGCGTCTTCATTAAGAGAGTTAACAAGATACAGACGATGATCAAGCAAGAAATACTAATCAAAAAGACAGCTTCTTCATTGGACAAGCCCAATTTCATGACACTTTTGAAAATGGTACTGGCATCGCCAATAGAGAGGTTGGGTACTCCCCCCATGATTTTAATATTGATAGAGTAGAGACCGGTCAAAGTGACAATCCCTGTCAAGAGGGCTGGAATTTTCATTTTTGTATGGAGAATTCCTGAAACCAATCCTGCGATCATCCCTGCCAGAAAAGCCAATAAGGTCGCCAGCCAAGGGTTTCTTCCTGCTTGAATTTGTGAGGCTACAACTGCTGCCCCAAGTGGAAAGGCTCCTTCTGCCGTCATATCGGCAATATCTAAAATTCGAAATGTTAAGTAAACACCGATCGCCATGATCGACCACAATAAACCTTCTGATAAACTTGATAAAACGAAATTCATCTCAAACCTCCTATTTTTCTACCTTCAACGAGCTAATATCAATTCCTAGTTCTTTAGCCATCTCTTTATTGGTATGCAATTCTAATTTTTCAGGTGTTTCAACTGCGACTTTTCCAGGTTTTTCACCCTTCATGATACGAATAGCCATCCGAGCAGCTTGTCTCCCCAATTCCTCATAATCGGTACCAAAGTTGTACAAACCACCAGTGGCCACCATCTCAGCAGATCCACCAAAAACGGGCACCTTATGGCTGATAGAAACCTGTTTGACAGTGTCCATTGTAGAAGAGATAATATTGTCCGTCGGAACAAAGACGATATCTGCCTCTGACATGATGCTGTCTGCTGCAGCTTTCACATTGTTACTATCGAGAATTGTTTTTTCAACCACTTGATAGCCTTTAGCTTCTAGGATCTTCTTCGCATTGTCTTTTTGGACGACGGAGTTAGGCTCACTTTGCGTATAGAGAATCCCAACTGTTTTCGCCGTTGGAAGCACTTGCTTAATCATGTCTACCTGTGTAGCGATCGCATCTTCTGACTGGTCACTTGTCCCTGTGATATTGCCACCTGGTTCTTTCAAGTTTTTCACCAATTTCGCTGCCAAAGGATCTGTGACAGCTGAGAAGACAATAGGTGTTGATTTAGTGGTATTAGCCAAACTTTGTGCAGAAGGGGTTGCAATCGCAAAGACTAGATCACTTTCTTCTGCCAATTGTTTAGAAATATTTTTCAGATTTCGTTGCTCCCCTTGAGCATTTTGGAAATCGATCTGAATATTTTTCCCATCTACATAACCCTCTTTCTTCAACTCCTCGATAAAGCCTTTTCGTGTCGCATCGAGCGACTTATGGGTGATGTACTGGGAAATCCCAATTCGAAAGACATTGTCTTTTTTAGTATCCTTTAGATTGTGTAAGGTCACCAATGATGTTAACAGAAGTCCTACAACCAGGACAGGTGCTAGCAATTTTTTCACTACTTTCATTTATTGACTCCTTTTCTGCAAAATAAACAAAAAATCCGCTTAGATGATACTCTAAACGGATGCTTGAAATTCTCCAACAAGTTACAAAACCTCGGTCCATTTAGATACTAGCTCTATGGACCATCATCAAAAATCTTAGCCACATAGATACAAACAAATTGCTTGGGTTGTTTGCATCCATGAGATCATGTCTACAAACACTATCTAAAGTAGCTAAAGTAAAATTTTTGAGTTGAAATGGCTTGTTGCTTCATGTTTATTTTCTGCTTTCTTTTTTTATGGGTATTATCTTACCTTAATTTTTTTTGGCTGTCAAGACTATTTCAGAAATTTTTGAAATTTTTTGAAAATTCAACTGGTCCTGACAAGAAAAAAACAGAGGCTGGAACACGTCCAGGCCTCTATTTTTTAATCTTCTTTTGATTTAGTTTCTTCATCTTCCTCGACGATTTCAGAAATTTCAACTTTCACCTTGGTCACACGACCATTTTTTACTTTGTCGTTTGTCAAAATGAGGTGTTTCTTTTGACTATCGACTTCACAGCTGAGTCGCTCTTTCAAGGTTGGAATTCGCCCAACCTCTGTCAGATAATACCCTGCAATGGTATCCACATCATCACTTTGCAACTCAACATCAAAATATTCGTTAAAGTCATTTAGTGACATGGCTCCTTGTACGACATAGGTATTGTCCGCAATTTCAAAGACATCAATTTCTGCTTTGTCAGTCTCATCGTCAATTTCACCGACGATTTCTTCCAAAAGGTCTTCAAGAGTAACCAAACCAGACATCCCACCATATTCATCAAGCAGAATAGCCATTTGATTTTGGGTATTGCGCAATTCCTTCAAAAGATCATCCACAAAAATGGTCTCTGGAACAAACAAAGGTTCTTGTAAAATCTTTCTTAAGACAATATTATCAAAGCCATTGATAAATCCTTCGTTCAAGAGACGTTTGGTATGGATGAGACCGATGACATTGTCCTTGTCATCATCATAGACAGGAATCCGTGAAAAGTTTTGCTTAAGGATACTTTCAATGATTTCTTTGGTATCATCATTGATATCAACCATGAAGGCATCTGTCCGTGGCACCATGACTTCACGCGCTACCATTTCATCTAATGAAAAGATCCCTTGGAGCATCTCAATCTCGTCCGCATCTAGTGTTGCTTCACTATTGGTCAGCATATACTCGATTTCATCCCGCGTCATCTTTTCATCCGGATCATCGAATTCCATTGGCGTGATACGGCTCAAAAGGTTGGTCGACGCTGAAAGCAACCAAACAAAGGGGCTAACAATTTTTCCTAATAAAATGACAATCGGAGCTGTTCGAACAGCTAACTCATCTTTCAGGTTCATAGCGATTCGTTTCGGATAGAGTTCCCCAAATACGATCGAAATATAAGTCAAAAACGCTAGAGATAAAAAGCTTCCAGCTGCAATAGCCGTTTTAGTATTGCCCATCCATCCAGCAATAACATGACCAAGGCTATCTGCAAGACTCGCCCCAGATAAGATGGTAATCAAGGTGATCCCCACCTGAATAGTGGATAAAAAATGGTTCGGTTGCTCCAATACGCTAAGAAGACGAATGTATTTTTTATCTCCTTCTTCAGCCTTTTGCTCTACACGAGAGCGATTCAACGATACCATTGACATTTCAGTCGCCGAGAAAAAGGCGTTCAATAATGTCAAAACAATCAATAAAATAAATTCCAGTAAAATTTCCTGACTGCCAGGGTCTTCCATGGATAATTTCCTCCAGTATATAATATTGTATATTATACCACAAAATAGGAGAGCCTGCATTCTTCTATAAAATTTTCTTTTTTTACCATCAAAAAATCAGGAACAAGTCCTGATTCTTGAATGTGAACAAATTGTTTTTTCAAACGAAATAACCTAACTGAAGCTGAAAACTTAAAACAATCTATATAATCAGTTTCATCCAAACCTACACTGAAACTTTTCGCCGTGAGAAAAGTGCTAGAAACACGATTGTTTCTAGCACTCGGGAGTTTTGGGAGTAAAACAGTTTGGGAAACTGTTTTAGCCTGAGCCTAAAAAATTAAAAAGCGAAGGGGTCCAAAACGAATTGAACACGGGCTACGGATCGTGTCAAAAAGATAAGTTTTCCTAGAATCTAAAGATTCTGCGTCAAACTTCCTATTTTGACTTTATCCGCGAACGCCCTTTGTATCTTAATTAGTCATGGAACTTCTTCGAAGTTCGCTGACGTCCGTACTCACCTAAGGAAAGTTTCTAAGAAGGCTTTGTCTTTAGTGTTCTGCACTGGTAAAATCATAAAAGAAGGCATTGAGTTTTTCAACCAGCTCAAGCGATGAGAGACTACTTGTACAGATAAAAGGTTTTTTCTTTAATTCAGGCATCATAAAGTTGGCCACCACCACATCTGCATCCGAAGCTTCGATATCATCCACTGTCAGATTGTACTTGATCATCTGCGTAAATTCAAAGTTATCCGTGCAGTAGAAATCTAGAAAATCAATCATAGATTTGGCGTGGTGATCGTCAAAACGACTGATAATCAAGACCTTAATGGACTTCCGACGGCGCAATAACTGCGGTAAGAGACGCTCCCAGTGAGTATAGACCGTATAGATCATATGCTTGATGATCTCATCATTCAGATCATGCTTCATGGTCTTCATATAAGTGATGATATGCTCCTTCAAATCATCATAAAAGGCAGGGAAGATGCTCATAAAATCTTCGTTGGTATTGGTCTTGGTATCAAATAAAAGGAACTCAGAGAATAATTCCTTCCGGCCGAGATGAGACGTGTTATGAACATGCATTAACATCTCATCAAGATTTTCAATTTCTAGTTCATAGGTATAGCATAGATCCTTGAACATATCTTTGATGAGTTTGGTCGACTCTTTGGCATAAGGATCTGTTTCTGCAGCTTCGATCAAGCTTTCTGGGCTGAAATAGAAATTCTCTTGAATGAAGATGATGAAGAATTGCTCCAACACTTTTTCATTTAACTCGACACCCAACTGCAAACTAAAGTAGCGCAACATCTCCTCAACATTGGTCACCCCTTGATACTGATCTTTATAGGCTTCAAAGGTCGTTGGCATATCGATAAAGTAACCTTGTTTAATCCGTGACAAGTAGACTGTCAAGAGAACTTTATAAGACTTGATGACAGAGAAGGTCAATGGATAGCCATAGAGCTTGAAGAAGAAGGTGATCAAATCGGTCACGGCCTCTTCCTTAAATTCTGGGAAAGGCCACTCCATATAGTAATAACGTTCCGCAAAATACTGGGCATAGAAGAAACGAACATCCACTTCATCCCCGACAAGATTCAAGGGTTTCAAATCAATCTTTACATTGTATTTGGTTTGAAGCTTCTGATTGATCGTCCGAATCAAGCGGTAGAAAGATTGGTAACTCAGATCAAACTTTCTGCAAATATATTCATTGGAAACATCCTTGTGGAAGAAGAGATATTCAATCAAGGCGAAGGCTTGTGATTCTTTAAAAAAGTGATGGTAAATCACCTCAAGACCAACCGAATCCTCATAACTGATCTTGATCCCATTGGTGGACGATTCAATTAAAAAGTCATCAAATGTACTACGAAGATTAGACAAATCTTCTTTTAACGAACGTTCTGTACAATCCAAACGCTTGGCCAACTCTTTTAAGTGGAACCATCTTTTTTCCTTAATCAAGATTTCCAATAATTGCAATTGGCGTCTCTGTTTTTTCGATAAGAGCAGTCTCATCTTTTCCTACCTTTTCATATTTTCTTTCAAAATCACTTATATTTTAACACATTTCATAGCACTTGTTGACTATTTTCCAGCATTTTTTCAAATAAATGTACAAAAAAGACTCCAAGGCCCATATAGGCGCTAGAGTCTATGATTTATTAATGATACCAAATTCTTCTTTTTTCTTCTGCTCCTTAGCAGCACGGTGGTTATCATAAAGATTCACCAAGAATTTTACAATTTCTTTTCCAATCGAATAGACTGGAATCGCAACGACCATCCCGATAATGCCGTAGATATTACTTGAGAGCAATAAGAGAACCATAATGGTAATCGGGTGAACCTTCATCACGCCTCCAACGATACGCGGATAAAGAATATTCCCATCGATCTGCTGGATAATCAACATGTAAATGACTGCTTTGATCATCATATCCATATCTGTGAAGGCATAGGTGATGATCATCGGAATCAAGCCGATGGTTGGTCCTACATATGGAATGAGGTTGGCCAGCCCAGAAAAGATGGCAAAGACCAAAGCGTACTTCAATCCAATAAAACTATAGCCAATGTAGGCTAGGGTTCCAATGATAAAGGCATCGATCGAAATCCCACTAATATAGCGAGAGACCGTTTCATTCAAACTAATCAAGAGGCTTGAAATGTGGAGTTTGTCATTGCGTAAAATGGTCCGCTCCAACATCGGCAATAACTTCTTCCCATCGACCAAGAAATAAACCAAGAAGACAGGGGTCATGATCAAGATAAAGACCGTATTGACAATGGTGTTAACCACACTTCCTAAACTGTTGGTCACACTATTCAAGAGATTTTGTAGGATATCCATATAAGAGAGATTCAACTGCTGAATCGTCGACTGGATATTCACATTCTGGAACAAAGGATTGGTCGAGAGTTTTCGAACCAAACTTTGAACTTCCCAGTAAAGTCCTTGAGTTGAATTGATCAAGCTGGTTAACTGATTAATTAAGATAGGGAGCAGATAAAAGATCCCTAAGCCAATGATCCCAAACAAGAGTACTAAGGTGATCAAAATCCCAAACACACGCTTGATTTTTAAATGTTTTTCCAACAATTCAACAATCGGATTGGTAATGTAATATAAAAAACCTGCAATTAAAAATGGTAAGAGGATGGTATTCAGAACAGATACAAATGGAGAAATTAAAGTCCCCATTGATTTCCAAATATAAAAAATCACCGTCAATAATAAGATCTCACATGTCCAGAATAACAATTTACTATTTCGAAACATTCCTTACCTCCTGTTTTCTATTCTACCATATTTTATGATAGAATAAAGGAGATTTTAATCAAAAGGATGAAGTTATGAATAATTTGATTGAACTACAAGACGTCAATTTGATCCGCAATGGAAAAGCCCTTTTAAAAGAGATTAACTGGCAAGTAAAAGAAAATGAATGCTGGGCCATTTTAGGCTTAAATGGAGCAGGAAAATCGACCCTCCTCAAACTGCTCATGTCTGAATACTGGGCTAGTTCTGGCCAGGTAACGGTCCTTGGAACCCGCTTTGGAGAAGGGGGTATTCCTGAGTTACGTAAGCGTATTGGGATCGTTAGCTCCTTTATTTCAGAAAGACTGCCAGAACATCTTTTGACAGAGCAAATTGTCCTAACTGGTCAATACAAGAGCAGTATTTTATATACTGCATACGGGGAGGAAGAACTGAACTGGGCACGGGATATGCTAACTTCAATTGGAGCTAGCTCTTTGATCGGCCGCAAATACCGGGAGCTCTCCCAGGGAGAAAAGCAGACCGTTCTCATTGCACGAAGCCTCATGGACCAGCCAGATCTGATCATTTTTGATGAAGCTTCTAGTGGATTGGATCTCTTTGCCAGAGAAAAGCTCCTCCGTCAGATCCATCATATCAAACAACTGGATCACGCGCCTACCATGATCTACGTCACCCACCATGCCGAGGAAATTACAACAGATATGACCCATGTCCTCTTACTCAAACATGGCCAAGTGGTCGAGCAAGGACCAAAGGAAAAGATCCTAACTCCCCATGTCCTTAGCCAATTTTATGAAGCACCAGTATCCCTTATTGATCTTGGTGATGAGCGACTCTTTGTCAAACCAGAAATCGCACACTGAAAAGAAAATGAATAAAGCAAAAAGAGAGTGGGACAGAAATCGGTAATTC
>NZ_KV812859.1:89027-133479 GCF_001813525.1 Streptococcus sp. HMSC065C01
CAAAAATAATTGAGAGGCTAGGATTTTTGTCCTAGCCTCTTTTACTCTTATCTCAACGATTCCGTGCATACTCGATCAAATCGTATGGAAGCGTATTGGCACTTTCTCTTAGGGAATAGCTTTCTAATTCATTGACATTTTGCCGCATACGGCGCGCTTGCTTAGCGGTAATCAGGTGTTGCGCTTCATATTCAAAAATAATCTTACGCTCCAAATAATAGCCTCTCAACATTTCATCGATATTATTTGGTTTCACGCGATTAATAACCCGCTCCACAAAGGCCCCACTGGTAATAATAGCTGTCTCTCTCAGACGAGATTCTTGTAGGAAAGAAATCAAACTGCTCCGATAAACCCCCTTGAGGTCTTCCAAACTTTCGATGATGATTTCCGTATTGGCCAGATAAAGGGCCGCAATCTGGTCATAATCAATGGCCTCTAACTTGCTGTCTTCTCGGGCCCACCAGTTTCGCAAGCCAGACCCAAAAGTTAAGATCTCATGAACTAATAAACGCAAAAGGCGGAAAGACACCAAGAGGTAATAGGTTAAGCGAGACGAAAGATTGCGATTGACACGTTGCTCCATATTGCGAAGATAGCGTTGATAGACGCGGTAGCCCCGCTCTCGAATCTTCCCTTCTTCATAAGCCTGTTCCAAGCCGTCACTTTCAATACTCAAAATCAGGAGCTTCAACTGTTCCCAGTCCTTTTGAATGAGCCTGTTTTCTTGGCCCAGAATCAAGTTTTCTATGCGACCATGGTAGTTATCAATCGCCGCATACAAGGGTCCCTTGTGCTTGCTATTCTTTAGGTCTGCTTCTAATTCCATGACGACATCATTTAAAATCGCGATCTGCATCAGGTAGTCATTGGTTTCTTCCTTTTCTTCTGATAATTTTGGAAGTACCACTAAGCCAGCAATAAAGCTGACAAGGGTAACTCCTGCCACTAAAAAGAGTAGGATAGGGTATTCTTTTTCGATCTTGGTTGGAATCAAAAGAATCGTCGCAATCGAAACCGTTCCCTTCACACCCGAAAAAGTCAGCAATAAGGCATCTTTTAGATAATTTCTCAACGATTTTTTTAGTCGAGCCGTTCGGAACCAATAAAAGAGGTAAACCATGACAAAACGAATCAAAAAGAGCAAGGCTGTCAACAGAAAGACAGAAAGAACTAAAAGAAGATTATTGTAAATGGGACTACTTAAGATGGGCTTGGAAATCATTTCCAATTCCATTCCTAAGATGACAAAGACCGACCCATTTAAGATAAAGTTGACCGTATTCCAGACAGTATGACTCACAGTATCTACCCGCGCTTCAAGGAGGGTAATGTGCTTAAAGCGACTGGCTTTTAGGATCCCAGAGACAACCACTGCAATAATGCCAGAGACATGGAGTTCTTCTGCTAGGAAGAAGGTCAACAGAGGGAGGCTCAGTTCTAATAACAATTCACTGGCAATATCACTAGCGCGAACACTCAAGAGCAAAGTTTGCAACCAACGGTTCACAAAGGCCGTCAAGATCCCCACCGCAAATCCTCCAATGATGGAGATTCCCAAGGAAACCCCTGCCTCTCCAAGAGAGAAACTTCCGGTCGCAAGGGCTGCCAAGGCCACTCGAAAGGCGACTAGACCAGAGGCATCATTTAGTAACCCTTCGCCTTTTAAGATATTCGAAACCCGCTTTGGAAAGCTAAAGCGCTCAGACAGGGAAGCAAAGGCTACTAAGTCTGTTGGTCCAAGGGCTGCCCCTACTGCCATACAGGCTGCTAAAGGAAGGCTCAGCCACAAGGAGTGAGCTGCCCAGCCCAAACTAATGGTGGAGATAAAAATCACTGGGAAAATCAAATAGAGGATGACCCGCCAGTGCTTTAAGACGGAAGTGATATCTGCTTCTTCTGCTTCTCGAAATAAGAGAGGACCAATGACCAAGGCCAAAAAGAGCTCGGTATCCAGATGAAAATTTTCTTCCGGCACAAAGACGGCCCAACCAATCCCTAGTAAAATTTGAATCAAGGGCAGAGGAAGGCTCGGCACAAGTTTATTTGTGGCATTTGAGACGATCAAAATCATCGAAAAGATCACTGCATAAAGGAGTAGTTCCATATCACTCCCTCCCTAACGTTCTTGGCAGCAGGTCTCAAATTGCTGTTTTAACTCCGCAATCTTTTGGTCTGTCTTGGTTACATCCTTGTGCTCAATCTTCTTTTGGCACCGTTCCATCTCAAGCGAAACCAATTTCTTTTTTATTTTGAGCATCTTTTTGGTCATATGAGCTTCATCATAAAAACCTATTGCACGCTCGTGGATGGTTGATTCGACAAAATGATGTCTCAATCCTTCGATTTTATTCTTTAAATATTCTTTATCCATGACGGTAGCTTTCTAATTTTTCGATCATGACCAAAAAGGGTGGCTGATTCACTTGATTCAGTGTCCGGTAGATAGTCGCTGTATAGTCTTTTTGAGGCAGATGACTAACAAAGTCCAGCACTGCATCACGCTCGATGTCTCCTCCCTCATGACCATAATAGATCATAATAGCCATTCGCCCACCTTTTTCTAGGCGAGCACAGATTTTTTCCATCGCTTCAATCGTGGTAGCTGGAAGAGTAATGACCGATTTATCTGCAGATGGCAGATAACCCAGATTAAAAATAGCTGCTTTGATGGTCTCCACATATTGGTCCACATGCTGGTGGCCATCCAAAATCAATCGGACATGTTGAAGTCCCAACTTCTCCAATCTTTCTTGAGTATTTACAAGTGCCTGCTCTTGAATATCAAAGGCATAGACCTGGCCTGCTAGTTGGGCTAAAAAGGCCGTATCATGTCCATTTCCCATGGTCGCATCCACCACCACATCTTCTTTGGTGATGACTTCTGCTAAAAATTGATGGGCCATTTCAAGTGGTCGAAGCATCGGCAGTCTCCTTTTCTTCTAGCTTACATCCTTGGGTACTTCCACGACGACGCATTTCAGTTTCAATGGCGTTTAGGACTTCCCATTTGTTGAGGCTCCACATAGGGCCAATCAACATATCTCGTGGCGCATCCCCGGTAATCCGGTGGATGACAATGTGTTTGGGGATGATCTCCAACTGGTCACAGATGACCTTGACATACTCCTCCTGGCTCATGAGTTGAAGTCGTCCTTCATGATAGTCCCGTTGCATCCGTGTATTGGTCATCAAATGCAAGAGGTGTAACTTGATGCCATCAATTTCATTATCGGTCACACAACGGCGAACATTTTCCACCATCATCTCATGCGTCTCCCCAGGAAGGCCATTGATCAAATGGGAGACGATCTCTGCCTTGGGCACCTGTTTGCGAATACGCTTGACTGTTTCAACATAGAGATCATAACTATGGGCCCGATTGATCAATTCAGAAGTCGCTTCATAAGTCGTCTGAAGGCCCAACTCGATCGTCACATGCATGCGCTCTGTCAGCTCTGCTAGGTAGGCCAAGGTCTCATCTGGTAAACAGTCCGGGCGCGTACCAATGTTGATTCCTACCACTCCTGGTTCATTGATGGCCTGTTCATACCGCTCTCGAATGACTTCCACTTTATCGTGGGTATTGGTGAAATTTTGAAAATAGACCAGATACTTCTTCACATCTGGCCATTTCCGATGCATAAAATCAATCTCTTTGTAAAACTGTTCTCGGATTGGAGCTTCTGGGGCCACAATGGCATCTCCTGAACCCGAGACCGTACAAAAAGTACAGCCACCGTGGGCGACTGTTCCGTCTCGATTGGGACAATCAAAGCCTGCATCAATTGGGACTTTAAAGGTCTTTTCTCCAAATAAGGTTCGATAATAATCATTCAAGGTATTGTAGGATTTCATACCCTTCATTATAGCAAAAAAAGAGTCGAACTCAAAACGCGAGTTCGACTCCTAGTTGTTAGATGCTTATTTTTGCTTGCCTGTAAAGCGCCATTGAAATCGCAAGCGATCATACAAGGGATACTCAAACTGTAAGACAGCAAGACCCAAAATCATACTGCCGAGAACGTCTGATGGGTAGTGGACCCCGACATAAACCCGGGAAACCACAATGGTCACGATTCCCAGAACCAGCAAGCCTTGAAGGCAATAGCAGGCTGTTTTATGTTTTACATGTTGGCTGATGATGATGATCAAACTTCCCAAAACAAGGGTAGACGCCAGTGAATGACCACTCGGAAAAGAAAATCCTTTTTCCTCTACTAGATGAAGAATACTTGGTCTCGGTCTCTGGTAGATATTCTTTAGAAGAAGAACCAAAAGACCAGTCAATACCAGATTGCTTCCAAGAAAAAGAGCTTCACTGTACCATTTCTTGTAAGCAAAGACCGCTAGCAGAAGACCCACCCAGATGACAATGATCTTGGTATCCATGACGTGGGTCACCTTGGTAAAGAAGGCCGTCAGTGCTGCAGGCAGATCGCCTCGAATAGCAGATTGAATGGTGCTATCAAAGCCTGTTAATTGTTGCGGGTAAAAGCGAATCACATACCCAAGAATGACAAAAATGAGAAGGGCGAAGCTTGCCTTCGCCCAATGTTGTTGTTTATTTTTCATATTTTTTCAAAATCGGTTGCAATAAGGTATAGATCAACCCAAATGCGATGGCCCAAATCACTCCTTCGATCAGGTTAAACGGTGCAACCATTGCAGCTAAATAGTGGACAAGCCCTAGTGTTTTCGAAATATTATAGTTCATAAAACGAGCATACAAAGGGATTGCATAGACATAGTTCACCAATACCATCGCGATACTTAAGCTGATCGTTCCAACAATCGTTGCCAGGACAAATCGACCATGGGTCCGTTCCTTGTTCCAAATCCATGCAAAAGAAAGGACAAAAACAAGAACTCCAATGATATTGATTGGTAATCCAATCAAGGTTTCAAGCCCCTTATTATTTAGGGCTAATTTAAGGACAGATCGGATCAAGGTTACCCAAACGGCACTTTTAAAATCCAATAGGACCAAGGCCAACAAAATGGCGATGATACTCAAATCAATTTTGAAGAAATCTATCAAGAAAGAAAATTGATAGAACATCAAAATAAAAGATAAAGCGGATAAAACAGCCACTAGGGTCAGTTTACGTGTATTTGTCATAACAGGTTCCTCCAATTTTTTAAAAATTAGAGAAGCTGGAAAGACGTCTACTCCATCATTCTACTCTAAACTATTTAAACAAAGCTTAAACTCGAAACCATTCTAGTTACTCTAGCTGGTCTCCATCGAAACATGCCGTTAGTCAGTCCCAGCCACTAACGTTTTATTCCCATGCATCAGCTCTAAACAGATCAGAATAGCTGTCAGTCTATTCGTCTCTCGTCTTCTCCCATCCAGACTATACTGTCGGTTGTGGAGTCACACCACATCAGCTTGCGCTCGCGGACTTCTTTTAGAGTATGGAAAAGAACATTTCCTAGTAAAAGTCACCGCCGGTCGGGAATTACACCCTGCCCTGAAGACCCTTTTATGATAACAAAAAAAACTTGCCTAGGCAAGTTTTTGTAACTTTATAGATTACATCGTTCGGTCTTTTAGTTTTCATCGGCTATTTGAGCTTGTCGTGCTCATAACGATGGCTCAACTCCAGCCCTTTAAAGCCCTGCTGGCGAAGAGCCTCATAGACAATCATGCAGACGGTATTGGAGACATTTAAACTACGGACATGCTCGTCATTCATCGGAATGCGAATGGCCTTCTCTTCGTGCTGGCGCATAAATTCTTCCGGCAATCCTTTATCTTCGCGTCCAAACAAGAAATAATGGGACTTCCCATCCTGATAAGAAACGTCCGAATAGGTCTGATTTGCAAACTTGGACACTAGGTGTACCTGACCGTCGCGCGCCGCTTCCATAAACTCTTCTAGGCTATCATAAAAACGGACATCCAGCTTGTCCCAATAATCAAGTCCTGCTCGCTTCATTTTGCGATCATCGATCGGAAAAGCCATGGGACGAATGATATGCAAGGGGGTATTGGTCGCTGCACAAGTCCGTGCAATATTTCCCGTATTTTGTGGAATCTGAGGTTGGAACAAGACGATGTGGTTTTGAGCAGCTGACTCTTGGTAGTCCAGTTCTTCAATATTCATACTCGATCTCTTTCTGATAAAAAAATAGCCACACTGCCCGGAGTCAAGCTCAGCAAACAGCGTGGTTACAGCTTCATTAACTTAACTCACAACAGGTTTGAGGTAAATCAACGAAGGTACTTTCTAAGTATAACACTTTTGAAGCTCCTGTCAATAGTTTTTTTAGATTTTTTTAAGAAACTTTACCAAAGTTTTCAATCCCTCCTCGTTCTACTCTTTTGACGATTTTTCCTACTTGTTCTTAGCTTCTCAAAATTCCACCAGAAAATCCTTAAAAAAGATGAATTTTTCTTGAAAATAGAGTATGATAGAAGCATACTCTGGAGGTATTCTATGAAAATTATTGTTGTTGGTGGAGGAAAGGTCGGAACGGCCCTTTGTCGTTCTCTCGTTGCTGAAAACCACGATGTTATTTTGATCGAAAAAGACGAATCCGTTCTTAACCATATTACCAAACGGTTTGATATCATTGGAATTTTAGGAAATGGGGCAAACTTCAAGATCTTGGAGCAAGCAGATGTTGAAGACTGCGACATCTTCATTTCCATGACCGAGTACGACGAAGTGAACATGGTTTCTGCTGTTTTGGCTAAAAAAATGGGGGCCAAAGAGACCATTGTTCGGGTGCGGAATCCAGAATATTCCAATTCCTACTTCAAGGAAAAAAATATATTGGGCTTCTCCCTGGTTGTCAATCCTGAATTACTGACTGCTCGTTACATTGCCAATATTATTGATTTCCCAAATGCGCTTTCTGTGGAGCATTTTGCCAATGGTCGGGTAGCCTTGATGGAATTTAAGATCAAGCCAGATAGCAATCTCTGCAATATGAGTCTCTCCCAATTCCGGAAGAAATACGGAAATGTCATTGTTTGTGCAATCGAGCGTGGCAACGAACTCACCATTCCAAACGGAGACTTTGTCTTACAACCTCAAGACAAGATTTTCGTAACAGGTAATCGGATCGAGGTCGTTCTCTTCCACAACAATGTTCGCCCTCAGGTCATTAAGAGCATGATGATCATTGGTGCTGGAAAAATTGCCTACTACTTACTCAATATTCTTCAAGATGTGCGCCGCAAGATCGATCTCAAGGTCTTAGAGGTCAATCGCGAACGGGCGGAATTCTTTAGTCAGGAATTTCCTGATCTCTATGTCGTCCATGGAGACGGAACTGCTAAAGACATTCTTTTAGAAGAGAGTGCCAATAACTTCGATGCTGTGGCTACTTTGACAGGGGTCGATGAAGAAAACATCATCACCTCCATGTTCTTGGATTCTGTCGGCGTCAAAAAGAACATTACCAAGGTCAACCGAACCAGTCTGTTGGAGATCATTGGCGATCAAGATATGACCAGTATCGTAACGCCAAAACGCATCGCCGTGGATACTATTATGCACTTTATTCGCGGACGTTACAATGCACAGTTCTCAAACCTAGAAGCCCTGCACCATGTCGCAAACGGTCGGATTGAAACCTTGCAGTTCCAAATTAAGGAAGACAATAAACTAACCCAATATCCCCTCTCTGAATTGAAATTGAAAAAAAGCGTCTTAATCGCTGCCATTATTCGAGATGGTAAGGCGATTTTCCCTAATGGAGATGACCGTTTGATGGTAGGAGATCGGATTATCGTAACCACCTTGATTCAAAATGTCACTAAAATCTACGATCTACTTGAGAGGTAAGCCATATGAATAGAAGCATGATTCGTTACCTCTTGTCCAAACTCCTCTTAATCGAGGCAGCACTCCTGATCGTTCCCATAGTGGTCGCTGCAATCTATCAGGAACCTGCCAAGGTTTTTGTCTCAATTGGGGCAACCATGGCCATCTTACTTGGGCTGGGACTACTTGGTAGTTTTCATAAACCAAAGGACTTTCACATCTATGCTAAAGAAGGAGTCCTGATTGTAGCCCTCTGTTGGATCCTCTGGTCCTTCTTCGGGGCCCTTCCCTTTGTCTTTTCGGGGCAAATCCCCAACATTATCGACGCCTTCTTTGAAGTCAGCTCTGGCTTTACAACAACAGGGGCAACGATTTTAGATGATGTGGGTATCCTCAGCCACTCTCTCCTCTTTTGGCGTAGTTTCACCCACTTGATTGGGGGGATGGGAGTATTGGTCTTCGCCCTTGCGATTATGGACAATAATAAGAACAGCCACCTTGAAGTCATGAAGGCGGAGGTTCCTGGTCCAGTGTTTGGCAAGGTCGTTTCCAAATTAAAAAACACAGCTCAAATCCTCTACTTCTTGTACTTGGGCTTGTTCTTCCTTTTTGTGGTTCTTTATTTCCTTGCTGGCATGCCCCTTTATGATAGTTTTGTCATCGCCATGGGGACGGCTGGGACCGGGGGCTTTACCGTTTTTAACGACGGAATTGCCCACTACAATAGTAGTTTAATCACCTATTTGGTCAGTATCGGGGTTTTAGTCTTCGGGGTTAACTTTAACCTCTACTACTTCCTCATGATCCGAAAATTCAAGGCCTTCTTTAAAGATGAGGAATTGCGGACCTATATCACCATCGTCCTCGTGTCCAGTGTCTTGATCGCTTACAATGTCCTTCATCTCTATGCCAATGTCGCTAAGAGTTTTGAGATTTCCTTCTTCCAAGTTTCCAATATCATCACCACCACCGGTTTTGGTTATGGAACGACGGAAAAATGGCCTCTCTTTTCTCAGTTCATCCTCTTGATGCTGATGGTCATCGGTGGTTCTGCTGGATCGACCGCTGGGGGGCTTAAAGTCATTCGGTGCTTGACCTTATGGCGAATCGCAAAAAATCAGGTTCTTTCGACCTTGTCTCCGAATCGCGTTCTGACCTTGCATGTCAATGATACGGTATTGGATAAGGATACACAGCATCAGATCCTCAAGTACTTTACAATATACAGTTTTATCACGATCGGCCTACTCTTTGTAGTCAGTCTAGACAATAATAACTTCATGACGGTTGTCAGCGCTGTCTTTAGTTGTTTCAACAACATTGGACCTATGATTGGAACAGGTCAAACCTTCTCCATCTTTAGTCCGATTTCAAAACTGTTACTTTCCTTAGCCATGATTGCCGGACGGCTTGAAATCTATCCAATGATTCTACTCTTCCTCCCTAAAACATGGTCTAAACGCTGATAGACAACTCTTTTACAAAATCAACACCCTTAGAAAAATAATTTCTAAGGGTGTTTCTGTTTATTTGCGATCGTCCTATTTTGATTCTTCATTTCGCTTCAGACTAAAATGGTCTGGCAAGGGGTCTGGTCCTACTTTGGTTCCAGGATGGCAACGTAGAATCCTTGCAATCCCCATCAAGACACCTTTCACACCAAAACGTTCAATCGCTTGGATCATATAATTGGAACAGGTCGGTTGAAAGCGACAAGAAGGCGGAAATAGGGGAGAGATCCATTTTTGATAGCCTCTGACCAGCGCAATTAGGATTGTTTTCATGCTTTTTTAGATTTAGTCACTGCTAGATTGTGCAACTGGCTGATTTCTTTTTTGTTCAAGCGACGGTATTCACCCGGACGTAGCCCTGAGACGTCCAAATTTCCAAATTGGGTTCGGGAGAGTTTATCTACTAAAAGTCCCACAGCTTCAAACATCTTTTTAACCTGGTGGTTACGCCCTTCATGAATGGTCAACTGAACCACTGAACGGTTCTTTTCGACATCCACTTTTAAGATCTCGTAAGTCGCTGGCTTAGTTTTCTTTCCATCAATGGTCACCCCTCGCGTCAAGGGACGCAAGTTTTCCTTATTGGCAATCCCTTTGACACGCGCCACATAGACCTTATCAATTTCATTTCGCGGGTGAATCATCTCATCTGTAAAATCGCCATCATTGGTTAAAATCAAGACACCAGATGTATCCCAGTCCAAACGTCCTACTGGGTAGATGCGCTCTGGTACTTGAGATAAAAGGTCAACGACTGTTGTCCGCCCTTTATCATCCGATACACTAGAGATGACGCCACGTGGCTTATTTAAAAGATAGTAGACCTTTTCTTCGTTATAGATTGGAGTCCCTTCTACTTCAACCTGATCACCGGTTTTAATGATAGTTGCTAATTCACGCACGACTTGGCCATTGACTGTCACCAAGCCTTGCTTGATCAGTTCTTCGGCCTTGCGACGACTAGCTACGCCTGCATGGGCAATATATTTGTTAATTCTCATCTAGTTCCTCTGTTCTCTCTGAAAATAATTGACCCTCTTCTGGATCGATGTCCACTTCCTCAACCTTTGGCAATTCCTCCAAATGATTGATCCCCATATAATCCAAAAAATACTCCGTCGTGACATACAAATTAGGACGCCCGAGGACTTCTTTTTTTCCGTCTTCGCGGATCAGATCAAATGACAGTAGTTTGGTAATGGCACCACTGGAATTGACGCCTCGAATATCATCGACCTCCACGCGGGTGATCGGTTGCTTATAAGCAATAATTGACAAGGTTTCAAGGGCAGCCCGAGACAAACTTTGGTTCATAGGCGTTCTAGAATAGTCTCGTAAAACCGAAGCGTAGTCTGCCTTTGTCACCAATTTATAACGGGAAGCTGTCTCCATCAAACAGAGACTCGTATCTGTATCCTCCTGGTATTTTTGGGCCAATTTTTCTAAACTTTGCACCACACCTGTTGGGGGTAAAGAGAGAAGATCTGCGATTTGTCTGGCAGTAATTCCCTCTTCACCCGCTACAAATAAGAGTGCTTCAATTTCAGCTAATTTGCTCATGTTCAATCCTATTTAAGTAAATTTCTCCAAAAGCCCTATCCTGTACCACTGTGACCTCTTGAATCTTGATTAATTCAAGGGTTGCAAGAAATAGGGTAATGACCTCTTGGAGATCCGCTGCTTCTAGAAACAAGTCCTGTAAGAGAACTTGTGAGCGATCGTGGAATCGGTGACGCAGCTGGTCCATCAGATCCTCAATCTTGTATTCATCCTTGACAATGGTTGTATGGTTCTGGCGGAATTCTTCTTTTTTCTTGGTCAATAGTTTTGAGAAAGCCAAGAAGAGATCCACCGTGGTGCGATCATGGAGTAATTCGGTATCGTCATAAATCAATTCCATCTTTGGTTTTGAATAATAGAGGGCGCGCTCCTCGTGCTGTGAGGCCATCAACTCTCCTAATTGCTTGTAAGTACGGTACTCTTCCAATTGAGAAAGGAGGTCCTGCTCGAGATCCTCTGCTTCATCCATCTCCTCTGCAACCTTAGGAAGAAGTCTTCGACTCTTGATCAAGGTTAGTTGACTAGCCATCAGCATGTATTCTCCTGCTACCTCTAGTTTCATAGCCTGGAGGGTCGCCAGATAAGCCAGATACTGTTCGATCACCTCAATCAAGGGAACCTCATAAATATCCATCTGGTATTTAGAGACCAAGTGGAGCAAGAGGTCCAAAGGCCCTTCAAAATCTTTAATTTTAATATCCATTATTTATATTTTTCTAATGTCACCATGGTTTTTAGGCCCAATTCACGCGCAATACTAAAAAGATCCACACCGAGTTCTCGTTGTTTCAAAATATATTGCTCACGAATCGATTGTGCCGAAAGGTCTTGATTCCCTTTTTCGATCAAGAAGGCTTCTAATTGTCGAAATCCCCACTGACGGGAGTATGATTTTCCTTTATTATCAAAGAGATAAATACCATCTAGGAAGAGTTGCAACTCATCCAGTAACGGCTCTGGAACCTTTAAAACCCGTTTTTGGCCATCTTTGCCCACTCGAATGACGTGAAAGTCCAGCTGAATATCTTCGACTTTGACTTGGAGGATCTCGCTTGGCAATAAGCCCATCTCCAGAATCAACAAGGCCATCAAGCGTCCCTGAGGGTTAGTTGATTCTTCCCAAAAATGGGTCAGATCCAACAATTCCCGATCATGGGTCTTGGCCGGTTGAATTTTAGGCAATACCAAACGATGGTATTCAGAAATAAAGCGTTCTTGATACAAATAATATAAAAATTGGTTGACGGCAGATAATTTTCGTTTTTGAACCGCCGGTTTAAAATCTTTAATCGAAGCTTGGTAAATTCTCAAATTTGTCGGTGTCACTTTTCCATGGATCGACTCAATAAACTGGTCCAAATCATAGAAATAGGCAGACTGAGAATTTTCACTTAATTCTTTTTGATCAATAAAACTTGCAATAAATTCTTTCATTTTGGAATCATCTCGTATTCATTTGAAAAATCATGCATTAGCGAATTGATGGCTTTAAGAATCGATTTCCGCGTAATAATCCCTTGGAAATAACCTTCTTCATCCACCACTGATAAGAAGGAGTCATCTACCAACTTGTGAAGGACTTCTGTCAAATTGAAGTCTAAGCCGATGACTCCGACCTCCTTCTTTGCAACGTCTACGATATCCATCGAAGCAAAAGTCTCCTCAGGAATCTCGTGTTTCAATTGATAAGATAGAATATCCGTTAGGGAGATCGTTCCCACAAACTTGCGTTCATCCGTCACTACCGGGATACGACTATAGCTAATCTGGCTCAACAGCAAGACCGCATGGTCTACATTGTGGGTATCAATCAAGACCGCTAAATTTTTGGCAGGAGTTAAGAACGTCTCTTCCTGCGCCAGCAAGAAACGTTCAAATTCCTTTGCTATCATCTGCTAAACTCCTTTGTCAATTCAGGGTACAATTCATGATCTCGCGTATAATACTCTACCTTGAAGTTCGAATCGGTAATCTCTATCTTGGCATACAAACACTCTCGAATCAGACCACGTGGTTGACTAACGGATCCAGGATTCACAAAGAGGGTTCTTCCTTCCTTCCAAGCATCTGGGATATGAAGGTGGCCGTATAGACAGATATCTGCTTCCTCCTCTTGGGCCCACAGATCCAATTTTTGAAAACTAAAATTGATCTGGAAGAGATGCCCATGGGTCTGGATGATCCGTGTCGGCCCTAGTTGGGTCACCAAGCGTTCCGGATAGCCATCATAAAAATCCATATTTCCTTGGACAACGTGGATCCCTTCCCAGACAGGATCGTCACTTTTTAGTTCAGAATCCCCATTGTGAAAGATCCCATCGACCTGACCTAGGTATTTTTCTTTAATAGCTTCAACAATGGAGCGGTCTCCATGCGAGTCACTCATAACGATGATTGTTTGCTTTGCCATGATGGAAATACCTCCAATAACTTTTTAACAGCTAAAGCACGATGTGATTGTGTATTTTTTTCTTCTAGCGTTAATTCAGCAGCAGCACGGCCCGTTTCCCCAACTAAGAAGAGAGGGTCATAGCCAAAGCCATGTTCCCCTTTGGGCTCAAAATTAATATACCCTGGCCAATCTGCTTCCACCACTAGGCTTTCCTTGCCTGGTCTTGCAACCACCAAGGTCGTATGGAACTGAGCTGAACGATCTTTCAAGTCAAAAACCATGGCCAATTCGTGCAACAATTTCGCATTGTTTTCCGCATCTGTCGCACCAACTCCCGCAAAGCGAGCTGACCAAACTCCTGGTAAGCCTCCCAAGATATCCACCTTCAAACCTGAATCATCCGCTAAGACTGTTTTCCCAGTTAGCTCTGCAATGGTTTCAGCTTTTAGGCGGGCATTCTCTTCAAAGGTCATCCCTGTCTCTTCGACTTCTGGAAGCTCTGGGTATTGATTGAGATTTTCCACTTCAAAGCCCAGCTTTTCAAACATATTGCGGAATTCTTTGGTTTTTCCCTCATTTCGAGTCGCAATGAGAATCGTATCTTTGACCTTGTCTTGACCTAAGAAGGCTTCCAAATCCACCCCATCACTTGGCAAATGCAAGTAAAGCAATTTCCCTTTTTCAACCAAGAGCAAGGCTCCTTGACGCTGTACGATCTCAAAAGCTCTTCCCTTGACTTCATTCAAGATTTCGGTCAAAAAGGTCAGAAAACGAAAGGCTGAACCATAGCGCATCACCGATAGATTGAGAGGGAATCCTTCAGGATCCTTGGCAAAGAGAAGTTCCAGCTGATCTAACAGAGTGGAAGCTTCCGCAGGTACTTGACTAAATTGGTTGTAGTCTGCATCATCTCCCCATTGGGCAATATACCAATCTTGGGGATCTTTGTATTCAAATAGTTTGTCACTCATAAATTTACATGCTCCACATTCACTGAACGTTCTAGCCATTTTTCGGCAATCGCTGCAAAGCTATTGGCATTTGCAGTGGTATAAAAGCTGTGGGTCTGCTCTAAGAGTTCGCGACTCTTATTGAGCTCAAAATAGTTTAATAAGACGGAAATATCCCGAACACACTCTGCCCCACTATCAATCAATTTGACATCCGGTCCCATCACATTTTGAATGATCGGTTTTAAAAGGGGATAATGGGTGCATCCCAAGACCAAGGTATCAACCTTTCCAACTAGTGGTTTTAGGGTTTCATAAACCACCTTTTTGGTCACACTGGATGCCAACTCGTTTGATTCCACTAAAGGAACAAACTTGGGACAAGCTAAACTGCTGACTTCCATGTCTGGTGCTAGACTTTGAATCTTCTCTTTATAAATTCCAGAAGAAACCGTCATCGGTGTCCCAATGACCCCAATTTTTTGATGGGTCGTCGATTTAATGGCTGCAGAAGCTCCGGGCAAGATCACTCCCAAAACGGGAATATCAAGTTTCTCCTTGACTTCTTCCCAAACCACTGCCGTCGCTGTATTACAGGCTAAGACAATCATCTTGACATTTTTGGTCAGAAGGAAGTTCACCATCTGCCAAGTATACTCGCGAATTTGGTCTGCTGGTCTAGGACCATAAGGTGCACGCGCTGAATCTCCAATATAGACGACATCTTCGTGAGGAAGCTGACGGAGCAATTCGCGGACAACAGTCAGGCCCCCTACTCCAGAATCTAAAAAACCAATCGGTCGGTTATCCATATCTCTTCCTTCCAAAAGGAGGGACTAAGAAATTCCTCCAAGCCCCTCTCATTTATTATCGTGAGATTGCCCCACTCTTATTTTTTCTTGTTTTTCGCCATTGCTGATTTTTGTTGGTTGACAATTTGGCGATAGACTTGTTGAACTTTTGCTTCGCTTGGACGTTGGCCGCTGGCACCTAAAAGCGTACGGACTGCTTCCACATTCAAACGTGGGTTTGATGCAAATTCTTTTTCAAATTGACGACGAAGCAAGAACATTCCTGCAACCATCCCACCAAAGAAAGCTAAAATAATCAACAAAATTCCTAAAAAGAGATTCATACAATTTTCTCCGATCCATTATTTTTACATAACTATCATTATATCAGACAATCGCTTATTTTTCAATGTCAAAGCCGTAGAGTGTCGCAAGATAATCTTCTGGTTTTTCTGCTCGACGAATCAAACGGGCCTGCCCATCTTCTTGAAGCAAAACTTCTGCAGAACGCAACTTAGCATTGTACTGATAGCCCATTGAAAATCCATGGGCTCCCGTGTCATGGATCACGAGCAAATCTCCAATCTCCGTCACGGGTAGTTCTCGTTGTTTCGCAAATTTATCGTTATTTTCACAGAGACTTCCCACGACATCGACCACTTCAGTCGGTCCATCTGGACGATCCATATTGGTAATATGGTGATAAGCACCGTACATAGCCGGTCTGAGAAGATTCACAGCTGAAGCATCGACGCCCACATAGGTCCGGTAGGTTTTCTTTTTATGAGTGACTCTGGTTACCAGGAGGCCGTGTGAAGCCAGCATAAAGCGACCAAGCTCGGTATAGATTTTCACATGACCAAGTCCTGCCGGTTTGAGAATCTCATCAAAAACGCGATGCACACCTTCCCCAATAATAGCAATATCATTTGGTTCTTGCTCTGGCTTGTAATTGACCCCAACTCCACCAGAGAGGTTGATGAAGCCCAAGTGGACACCTGTTTTCTCGACGACTTCCACTGCCAATTCAAAAAGTTGACGCGCTAACTCTGGATAGTAGTCATTGGATACTGTATTAGAAGCTAATAAAGCGTGAATGCCAAACTCTTCCACACCCAGTTCTTTCAACTCGATAAAGGCTTGGATCAATTGCTCCTTGGTCATTCCAAACTTGGCTTCTTCCGGATTGTCCATAATATCGGTTCCTAGTTCAAAAACTCCACCAGGATTATAGCGGCAAGAAATGACCTTGGGGATGCTGGTCACAGACTTCAAGAAAGCAATGTCTTCATAGGCATCCAGATTGATAGTTGCCCCTAACTCTCTAGCATAGACAAATTCATCAGCTGGCGTGTTGTTAGAAGAAAACATGATTTCTTTTCCACTAAAGCCGAGTTTATCTGCCATTAATAATTCCACGTAGCTGGCAGTATCGACACCACATCCCTCTTCTTGCAAAATTTTTAGGATCGATGGGTTAGGAGTCGCCTTGATGGCAAAATATTCCTTAAATCCTTCATTCCAAGCAAAAGCTTGATGGAGGGCACGAGCCGTTTCACGAATTCCCGCTTCATCATAGAGATGGAAAGGGGTAGGGAATTCTTGGGTCAGGCTTTCTAATTGTTCACGGGTTACAAAAGGTGTTTTCATAAGCGCTCATTTCTATACTTTAGTCACTATTAGTATAGCACAAGTCGGAAGACAAAAAAAGCCGAGGCAACTGCCCCAGCTCAATCTCTCTTTGATTAGTCGTTTCTTCCGAAGATACGAAGAAGGCTGATAAAGAGGTTGATAAAATCAAGATAAAGTTCCAAAGCCATCGCTACTGCCCAGCCTGTAGCAGGTTGACCATTTGTTTGATCATAGACATAGCGAATCTTTTGGTTATCCCAAGCTGTCAATCCTGCAAAGAGGAAGACAGAGATAATACTCAAGATATAGTCCATTCCAGAACTTCTCAAGAACATATTCACAACAGAAGCGATGATCACACCGATCAAGACTCCCATCAAGGCACGTCCCATACCAGACAGGTCTTTTTTCACGACGCGTCCGATAGCTCCCATGACAATAAACATCAAGGCACTGACCAAGAAAGCCTTATAGACAGTTGCTTGCATGTAGCGAGCAATGATAAAGCTCAACGTAAAGCCATTCAAAGCTGAGTAGATCAAGAAGATCGGAAGAGCAGACGGGCTATTTTTAACAGTCTTCCCACTTGCAACAAAGACCAAGATCAATTCTACAACGACTGCTGCATAGTAAACCATTGGTGCTGTTGTCAAGATTTGAACGAAGAAATCTTGAAAGACCGTCATCATAAGACCAGAGACAAGGGCTGAAATCCCAACACCGATCCCAACTAATGAGTAGATTTTGTTATAAAAAGCATTCAATCCACTTTGTTCTTGGATTACTGAATCATTATACATATAAACAAGTTCCTTTCAAATTTGTTTACTATGATTTTAACATTTTTCGATGAAAAAATCTCCTTTTGGCCATCTTTTTACGCCAAGGTTCTGAAGCTTCCTTAACAGCCCAGTATTTATCCACCATAGTCACTACGAAGGATTCTTTGTAGCGAGGCGGGGCAAGGGTAGCACCCCACATATGTTTAATAATGATGTCTTCTTCCTTGGCATTGAGATCTGTGATCTTTCGTGCATTTCTCACGGCAATGCGGGGATGAATCCAGGCGTGACTTTTCGTAAACTTGGTCTCGCGCCAATCATAGTAAAAGAGGTCATGCAGGAGGCCACCCCGAGCCGTACTTTTAGCATCCCAACCAAATTTTTTAGCCAGTTTATAACTGGTATAGCTAACATGAATGGAATGCTCCAAACGATTGGAATGAATATGGTGGGGAATGTCAGCTAATTTTTGAACCTTAGGATGCTGGATCAGATGGCCTACATAGGTCATGTATTCTTTGTCACGATGATATTGCATAAGATAACCACCTTTCGTTGATAAGCTCTCCCAATAAGATCTCCATCAACTTCTTCTTACAGGTTAAGTATACTTCTTTTTCTCAAAATTTCCTTAAAGAAAACATCAAAATTCCTGCTGCCACTGCAACATTCAAACTCTCGGCCCGACCTGGCATAGGAATATGAACCAGCTGGTCTGCTTGTGCCGCCATTTCCTGGCTGATGCCATTTCCTTCATTCCCCATAACCAGAATAAACTGATCGGTCTGAGGAAGCTGACGGTAGTCAATGGAAGCTTCTGAAAGCGTCGTTGCGAGAACTGCTAGATGAGATTGCGCAGCTCGTTCCAATAGTTCTTCTCGATCCAGTTTCCAGATAGGAATATGGAAATGACTGCCCTGCATGGATCGAAGGGTCTTGAGACTGTATAGATCTGCGGAGGCTTTCGAAAGCATGACGCCATCAAAACCTGCTGCATCTGCTGTTCGAATCATAGTCCCTACATTGCCGGGATCCTGTACATCCTCCAAATAAAGGTAGCGACCTTGTAACTGATCTGGAAGGACTGGTTGCTCCAGAGCGATCTCTGCGACAATCCCTTGCGGAGTCTTCGAATCTGCCAAGAGACTTAAGATCTCCGGGGTCACGACGGTGACTTTTTGGATGTTCTCTACCCGGTCTAAATAGGCTTCTAAAACAAAGACCTGTTGAATCTTCGCTTGATTTTCTACTGCCTCTTCAAACAGATGCCAGCCTTCAATGAGATAAGAATCTGTCCGGTATTTTTTTTGATGTAATTTTTTAGCATTTTTGATTACATTATTGGATTTAGACGTTATAATATTCATAGAACTATTATAGCACAAAGAAAAAGAAGAAATCATGCCTCAGATAGATTTCTTCGAGTCAAGGAGGTCGTACATGCAAAAGGTAAAAATGATTGCCCAAGGACGGGTTCAAGGGGTTGGCTTTCGCTGGGGAGTGTACAGTCTTGCTTTAGAGATCGGTGGGATTACTGGCCGTGTCTGGAATAACGACGACGGAACGGTTGGCATTCTGGCCCAGGCAGATTCTAGTAGCCAAATGGCTAAATTCATTCAAGAAATTCGCAAAGGTCCTACACCTTTTGCACATGTGACTTATTTAGATGTTACGCTCGCAAACTTTGAAAACTATACAGACTTTAAAATTGCAAATTAAGACTAGAGAACTATTGTGTATTTTCAAAAAAAACAGTAGAATAGAAAGGTAACATTAAAAAAAAGAAGGAACTATTTGTGAAAAAAAATAAACTTGCATTACTTGCATCGATGGGACTAGCTTCGCTTGTCTTCTTGTCAGGATGCGTGAGTGTCGATCGGAAAACTGGAAATCCGACTGGACTGATCTGGAATCTTCTTGGCCGTCCAATGGGCGAAGCCATCAAATTCTTTGCCAACAACCTTGGCTTGGGCTTTGGGATCGGGATTATTATCGTCACCTTGATCGTGCGGTTAATCATCTTGCCACTTGGTTTGTACCAATCATGGAAGGCAACCTACCAATCTGAAAAGATGAACTACTTAAAACCTATCCTTGGGCCAATCCAAGAGCGCATGAAGAACGCTAGCACACAAGAAGAAAAGCTATTGGCGCAACAGGAATTAATGGCTGCTCAACGTGAAAATGGAGTTAGCATGTTTGGTGGAGTTGGGTGTTTGCCACTCTTGATCCAAATGCCATTCTTCTCTGCTCTCTTCTTTGCAGCTCAGCACACCAAAGGGGTAGCAGATAGTAGCTTCCTTGGCATTGCTCTCGGCAAACCAAGCTTGCTCTTGACAGCAATCGTAGCAGTTCTTTACTATATCCAAAGTATGCTCTCTCTTCATGGAATTGAAGATGAAACCCAAAAGGAAAGCATGCGTAAAGCATCACTGATGAGTCCGATTATGATCGGTGTCTTCTCATTGATCTCTTCAGCCGGAGTGACTCTTTACTGGGTAGTCGGTGGGGTGATCCAAATTATCCAACAATTTGTCATCAACTACTTGATTCGTCCAAATCTTCGCAAACGGGTCGCTGAGGAATACAAAAACAATCCTCCAAAAGCGACTAGTCACCGTGTGAAAAAAGACGTCACACCAACTGCGACCACACAAATTCAACACAAACCAAAAAACAACCGCAATGCAGGAAAACAACGCAATAGAAAGTAGTACAAACTACTAATTCTAGCGGTATACAGTAGCACTTGAACCCAAGGTTCAAGTGCTTTTTTGATACCATTCAGTCAGTCAACGAAAAATTTTCACTCTCACAAAAAGATTAAGAGCACAAAAAAACAAGCCCTCTTGGAGGGCTTGCGTTTTATAGTTACGCTGTTTTTTCTACGTTCAAAATTTTCACTTGGTAGCTTCCAGCTGGTGTCTCAACCGTGACAACGTCACCTGTCTTCTTACCAATCAAAGCGTGACCGATTGGGCTTTCGTTAGAGATCTTTCCTGCAAAGGCATCTGCCCCTGCTGAACCAACGATGCTGTATACTTCTTCATCTGTTTCGCCAACTTCTTGAACTGTAACGGTTTTTCCGATCGCTACTTCGTCTACTGCAACAGCGTCACTATCGACGATTTCTGCATAACGGATTTTTGTTTCCAAGCTAGAGATTTGACCTTCAACAAAAGCTTGTTCATCTTTTGCCGCTTCATACTCAGAGTTTTCTGAGAGGTCACCATATGAACGAGCGATCTTAATCCGTTCCACCACTTCAGGTCGACGGACCAATTTCAATTCTTCTAATTCTTGTTCCAATTTTTCTTTTTCTGCTAGGGTCATTGGGTATGTTTTTTCTGCCATTATTCTTCTCTTTCTATTATTTGAATGAAAAAGCTGTGGACGCGCCACATGCTTTTTCTAGTTTGAACTTGCTTGTGTCAATTTACTATTGACATGTTCTTCAACATTTTTATTGTGTTCTTCGTATGTCTTAGCGAAGAAGACTTCACCATTTTCGACATTTGCGACAAAATACAAGTAGTCTGTCTTACTTGGATTCACCGCTGCTTCGATCGCTGATACTCCAGGGTTATCCACTGGACCAGGCATCAAACCGGTATTCTTATAAATATTATAAGGTGAATCTAGCTCTGTATCGATCGTTGCATCTTCTTTTAAGGTCGTCTTTTGACCAAGTTTCCCTTCGGCATAAAGAATTGCAATATTACTTTGCAAAGGCATGTCTTGGTTCAAGCGGTTATAGAAGACACTCGCGATATCTTTGCGGTCCTGATCCGTCGCCCCTTCTTTTTCAACCAAGGAAGCAAGAGTCAATACTTCGTTTACATTGATGTTCTTGCTCTCAAGTGTTTCATAGTATGGGCTTAAGTTTTGATCCATTGCCGCAAGCATCTGATCGATCATCTCTTTCACTGTGGTATCTTTCCCATAGTTATAAGTAGCTGGGAAGAGATAACCTTCTAAACGGTAGCGAACACCAGAATCCTTACTTGGCAGATTCGCCAAGAGCTTAGGATATTTGGCCACCATCTTCTCAATAAAGGCATCGTCTTGGACAGCCTTCAAGAAATCTTCTTTCTTAAATGGAGTCTTGCCTGCCTTCTTAGTGGAGACATCGGCGGTGATAGCCGTCGCAATCTGATCAATCGTATAGCCTTCTGGAATCGTGACCTTTCCAAGAACTGGAGCCTGAGGAGTTTTGGTTCCCTCTTCTTGCAGTTTTTGGATGATGGTTTCTAGATCCATGCTCTTTTGCAGGTTGAAATAACCGGATTTGAAATTGCTATAGTTCTTGAACTTGGTATAGTAGTTAAAGAACTGGCCATTTTTCACGAGTCCTTTTTTCTCAAGGATCGCGCCAATCTCACGATTACTTGAACCTGCTGGAATCTCAACCGTTACGAATTCTGTTGCATTTTTATCCATCGGCTTGACAGCTGAATGGATATAGGTCACAGCAAAGATCCCAGTAGCCACGATCACAATCAGCAAAAGGCTGACCACTGTCCGCACAATTCGTTTAGCGATTTTATTTTGTTTCTTTTGTTTTTGTTGGCGCTGGTTACGAGAAGAGCGCGATAAGCTTTCCTCTACCGGTTCCTGACTTGGTTCTTTTGGAGCAGGCTTTGTAAGCTCACTCTTTTCTTCCACAGCAGGAGTCGCCTTTACCGGCTCCACTGGTTCTTCTTTGGGAGCCGACGCAGATTCTTCTACTTTTGGAGGTGGTGTTGCTTCTTCCTCCTCTTTCAGTGAAGAAGGGGTTTCAATGCTTCGATCAGGTAGATCATACTCTTTTTCGATCTTTAGAAGTTGCTCATTGGCCTCTTCTAAGTCTCTGAGGATCTGCTCTTTGAAGCTTAATAACTTCTCACTGTCTTGTGATTTATCAGTCAAATAATTGACCTCCCTCATCATAATCCTTAATATTATATCTTAAAAGATTTAGAAAAGCAATACAAATCGCCCTTCTTCTTCAAAATACCTATTTAATCAAGGTTTTCATTTTCCCAGACCAGATTGTACCAAACTTCACCCGCATATTGGGATTCTGAAAGACCTTCATTAGTAAATCCTTGCTTTTCGTAATAAGGAATCAAATAATCATGACAGGTCAAATTGATCCCTTGACGGCCATCCTTAATCGCAATCTCTTTCATTGCCTCAAGCAAGAGGGTTCCAACCCCTAGCCCTTGGGCTTCTTTAGCAATGGATAGACTCGTAATGGAAATAAAGCCCTGTTCTAACTGACTTAGATCTTCAACCTCTGAAAAAGAGGAATCGATCAAATAGCGTTCCGGTCTAACAGGTCCTTCTAAATAGCCTAAAATCTGACCTTGGCACTCTGCTACAAGAAATGTCGTTTGAATCTTTTCGATGTGATCTTTTAAAATCTCACGCGCAATCGCTTCTTCTTCTGAGAAATTCTCAAGCTCAATGCGCTCGATGGCATCCAAATCCTGCAGCTTTGCCTGTCTAATGTGAATCTTTTCTTTCATCATTTACTCCTTCTATCGTTCCCAAACCATATGGACACCTCGATCAGACTCAGCTTCATCTCGAAATCCTTGCTGGGAAAAATAAGATAGTAAGTCTTCTGGGCAATCGATCCAAATGGCTTTCTTTTCCTTTTGAACAGCTAGATCCTTTAAAGCAGCGATCAAAATAGAGCCATAGCCTTGACCTTGAAAGGCTGCTCTCACTGCTAGTCGCAATACAATTAGGTCTCCTTTTAAAGGCTGGTCTTCTGTCGCCAACAAGTAAGCCACAGCATCCCCCGCCTGCTCTGCAAGCAAAGAAATGGCTTCCTTCGAACCTAGCACTTCCTCAAGAGTGACCTTGTGCTTCTTTCCTTCATTGTCATGAAGTTCTTCTTCTAGCAAGCCCAGCTGTTCTTGATCAGCTGGGGTGATTGATCGAATCATCATCCTGCTTTCCTCATCTCATACTCCTTCAGTGGACAGATAAATTTGAGTCTGGAACCAATCGATTCCAGACTCAATCATCTCTTATTGTACACTATGTGTCAAACTAGATAATAAACGCTCAAATGAGTATTCATAGGTTTGAATATCTCCTGCTCCCATAAAGACATAGACTGCATTATCATGGTCAAGAAGAGGAGAAACATTCTCAGCTGTAATAATCGCTGAGCGTTTGACAATTTTTGCTTCCAAATCTTCAACTTTCACATCGCCGTGATCAACTTCACGCGCAGAGCCATAGATCTGTGCCAAGTAAACAGCATCTGCTTGATTCAAGGCTTCTGCAAATTCATCTAACAAGGCAATGGTCCGTGTAAAGGTATGTGGTTGGAAAATGGCCACAATCTCTTTGCTTGGGTATTTTTGACGGGCCGCATCCAAAGTTGCAATAATTTCCGTTGGATGGTGCGCAAAGTCATCGATGATCACTGTTCCATTGACTACTTTTTCAGTAAAGCGACGTTTCACGCCAGCAAAGGTCTTCAAATGCTCGCGGACTAAATCTAAGTCAAATCCTGCAATGTAAAGCAAACCAATGACTGCTGTAGCATTCATGATATTGTGGCGACCAAAAGTTGGGATATGGAATTGCCCCAAATCTTCTCCACGGAAATGAACGTTGAAGGTTGAACCAGTCGTTGAACGAAGCAAGTTGCTTGCCACAAAATCGTTCGTCTCCTTATCAAAACCATAGTAATAAATTGGTGCTGATGAGGTAATCCGACGCAATTCTTTGTCTTCTCCGTAGATGAAGAGTCCTTTGCTGATTTGTTTGGCATAATCGTTAAAGGCATTAAAGACATCTTCCAAGCTCGTGAAATAGTCTGGATGGTCAAAGTCAATATTGGTGATGATGCTGTATTCAGGATGGTAAGGCATAAAGTGGCGTTCATACTCATCTGATTCAAAGACAAAGTATTTGGCTGCTGCAGAGCCACGACCTGTCCCGTCACCAATCAAATAACTGGTATCAGTGATATTTGATAAGACGTGAGAAAGCATCCCTGTTGTTGAGGTTTTTCCGTGTGCTCCGGCAACCCCCATGCTGACGAAGTCACGCATAAATTCACCAAGGAATTCATGGTAGCGTTTATAGGTTAGGCCATGCTCATCTGCATAAGCAATTTCCACATTGTTATCTGGACGGAAAGCATTCCCAGCAATGAGGATCTTGTCGCCTTCCAAATTTTTCACATCAAATGGATAAATTTGAATTCCTGCTTGTTCCAAGCCACGTTGCGTAAAGTAATACTTCTCAACATCTGACCCTTGAACCGTATGTCCCATTTGGTGAAGCATGAGGGCTAAAGCACTCATCCCTGCTCCTTTAATTCCAATAAAATGGTATGTATTAGACATGTTTTCTCCTTATTCTTGATCTAGATGGGTTAAATCCAATTCTTGTTTGATTGGCTGTGGTTTCAACTTGTGCTGATCTTTATTGTATATTTGGCTAGTCTTTAAGAAATCATAATTGTTTTTCTTTTCAGTCGGTTCTGCCACTTCTGGTTCTCCTGCAGATTCGAACTCTGCAAGGATCAATTGATCTTGTCGCAATCGTTTGCTATATTTCAATAATTCACCCGGATTTTCCTTTTGGAAGGGAGCCGTTGGCTGACCAGGTTTCCGTTCTGAAATAAACGGTTTTTTCCGCTTACTTGTAGTAGCTGCTGGATCCGTTGTCAGATAGGGGGCTGTGCGTTTCTTTTTCAGATCTTCACGCGCACGCTCTCTCGCTTCCTCTGCATAACGGTTGGCAGGACTTTTTTTATCAATCGGCTCTTTAAAATCAGGTTTTCTTACTGGCCGTCTTTTCGGTAGGGGCTCTTCTAGTGGTTGGTGGTAAGGATGCTTAGGTTTGGTATTTTCAGCAATCGGTTGCCATTCCAAATAATTTTTATCCACATAGTCGCCTGTAATGTTACTAATCAAGTCTGTTTCATCATACAGGTTCATGTGGGGCATCTCTGTTAACATCAACTCATTATCCCCTACTTGAGGAAAATATTTTTCTGTCATGCTTTCTTCCTTTCGACACTCCATTAATTATAAACTATTCACAGAATTTTTCAAGCTATTCTGACTGAATTCCAAGAATCTCACGAATTTCCTCAACAGATAAGCTGGACCGTGTTTCCGTTCCAT
Source organism: Streptococcus sp. HMSC065C01 (assembly GCF_001813525.1). NCBI lineage: Bacteria > Bacillati > Bacillota > Bacilli > Lactobacillales > Streptococcaceae > Streptococcus > Streptococcus sp. HMSC065C01. Next base: position 114,568 of record NZ_KV812859.1, read on the forward strand.
CTAAAATTGTTGAGACCAAGTGTCTTTTAGATGCTTGAAGTTCCTGGATTTTTTCTTCAATCGTGCCACGAGTAATCATACGGTAAACTTCAACATTTTGTTCCTGTCCCATTCGATGGGCACGTCCAATAGCCTGGTCTTCCACTGCAGGATTCCACCACAAATCGACTAGGATGACGGTATCGGCTCCCGTGAGGTTCAAACCGACTCCTCCAGCCTTCAAAGAAATGAGAAAAGCATTACGCTCACCTGCATTAAAGGCATTGGTCATTTCTTGACGATCTTTGGCCGGAGTGGATCCCGTGATTTTGAAGGAGGTCATGCCAAGCTGGTCAATTTCCTGCTCTAGGATATCCAGCATGCCTCTAAATTGAGAGAAGATCAAAACCCGGTGTTCGCCATCCTTGATTTGACCCAAAAGATCTCGAAGGCTCTCCAATTTCCCACTATCTCCTTGATAGTCTTCCATAAAGAGGGCGGGGGTATCACAGATTTGGCGAAGGCGCATGAGACCAGAGAGAATTTCCACCTTGCTCCGATTTAGTTCTTCCTCACTAGAGGTTCGAACCCGATCTTGAATTTGTTTTAATTGAGCCAAATAGATCGTTTTTTGACTTTCATCCAATTCATTGTGGTAGATTGTTTCAATCAAGTCCGGTAATTCTTGGAGCACTTCATCTTTTTTCCGTCTCATGACGAAAGGTTTGACAAATCGCGCAATAGTCTCAGGACTCAACTTTTGAAATTCTTTTTTAGCTGGGAAGAGCCCTGGAAGGACAATTTGGAAAATAGACCAGAGTTCTCCCACATGATTTTCAATCGGTGTCCCAGATAAGGCAAACACATGCGGAACCTCAAAGCCACGTAAGTGTTGGGCAATCTTGGTTTGGGCATTTTTCATGACCTGGGCTTCATCTAGAATCAAGTACTCATACTGATTCTTCTGGTATTCCTCCACATCTTGACGGAAAGACGCGTAACTAGTGATAACTACCTGTGGATTGGTTGCGATGAGTTCATCTCGGTGCTGCTTGAGACCATAGACGACCGCCACCTCCATCTGAGGAGCGAATTTTGAAAATTCTTGTTTCCAATTGTAGATGAGACTAGATGGAGCTAGAATCAAGATTTTAGTTTCTTTTTTTGCAACACTGGTCAAGAAGGAAATAGTCTGCAGGGTTTTCCCAAGCCCCATATCATCCGCTAAAATACCACCAAAACCATAATGATTTAACATGGAGAACCATTTGACCCCTATTTCTTGGTAATCCCTTAGGGTCGCTTGGATTGTCATCTGAGGGAGTTGGAAGTCTTCTGGATGAGTCAAATCATGAGCTAAAATTCGAAATTCTTCTGAAAAATGAACATTGTCTTGATCTGCCAACAAATCAGATAGCTGATAAGCGGCAATCCGGCGGGCTTGTAGTTTCCCACCCTTGCTCATTTTCGCCCGCAGATCTGCTAGGGCTCGACTGATTTTCTTGGTTTCTTCATCAAAGACAAGAACTTTACCTGTATGGCTGACAAAATAGTCTTTTTGCCCTACTAGAGCTTTGAGGACCTGGTCCACTTCGGCTGGATCCACACTTTCAAAGTCAAAACCGATCTCCAGTAGACTGCCATTGGTTTTAACATCAATTTTTGGACGCTCCACTTGATAAAGATCTAAAAGGCTATCAGAGAGGGTAACCTCTCCTAAGGCTTCAAAAGCCGGGATCTGTTGGTGAAAGAACGGATAGATTTGCTCACTTGATAACGGACTTCTTTGGGAAGAAAAGTCGTCTGTAAAACCTGCTGCTAGCATGGTTGAAAAGACTTCTTGCTCCTTATCGAAATCACTGGAATAAGGAAGATTAAGGAGTTCCTCACGCGTGGTCACCACACGATCCTGGTATTGAAAGACAACATCCAGTAAAACAGTCTGGTCCTGTGCTAGATCAAAATGAAATTCTGGAGTGAAATCGTGGATTAAAAAGCTGGTCGGAGCTGTTATTTGCCCCAGTTTTTTGAACTCTTTTAAACTATAGGAAAGCTTTGTTTGATCCGTTGGATCAAAATGCAGTCGTTTTTTGCGATCCTGATCCATTGGTAAGTCTTGAATCGCCTTCCATAGGGTTCGCTGTTGGGGCGTCAGGTGATAGAAGACACCATTTCGAAACAGGTAAACAGCAGACTCGACAACCTTCACTTGTGGCTCAGTAATGATCAATTCGTAAAAATCACCATGGTCTTCCACCTGAAAATGAAAGAGATCTTCCTCCCCATGGACATCCTGAAAATAGACTTCAGAAAAATCATACATGCTGTATTGCAAGAGGAAGGAATCCAAATTCATTAGTAATTCTACAGCTTCTTCAAAGAGAGTCGGTGGAAAATAAAGATGGCGCCCAGCATTGGGAAAGAAATCTTGCTCTTTCGAGCCACTATCTGTGACCAAGCCTTGTAGGAAATTGATCACATCCTGACTAGGCCCATCAAATTCTAAGTAAGAAATGGGTTCATAGTAACTTTTGCCAATTGCAAAGTGGCCTTCTTTCTGAAGGGTCTGCAAAAAAGCTAGCACATCTCTGATCACATAAGAACGCTCGTCTGGCAAGCGACGAATGCGAAGAGTCCATAAGAATTGACCAGAGTATTCATCCTCCTGCCCGACTGCTGATAAGACATAGCGTGTTGCTTTCTTTTCGATTTTTGGAAGGACCTGGTCTAAAAACAAACTTCCAAAAGAGACCTTCTCCTGCGTTTCTTCAGTCGCCGTGGCGTCTTCTTCAAGGCTTGTAAGAGCTGCTTTCCCACTGTCATCATTCTTCAAAAAAGCTTCCACAGCTGCTAGATGTGTACAGAATTTTTTCTTTTGAAAGAAAGCACAGCTACAAAAAACAGCATCGTCATCCAAACTGTACCGCAAGCTTTCTTCTTCCACCCGAAAATACAGGTATTTTTCTTTTACTTCCTGAAGGGAAACTTTCCCAGCTTCATAGAGAAGGCTCCCTTGTGAACGAACCTTCCCAGGAATTAATTTTGCCATGTTTACCACCTTAGATTAATCCCTTTATTATACCATATTTAAGAAAAAATTAGAAAAGATAATTTTACTATTAAAAGGATTTTAACTTACTTTTAGAAAAAAACTGAGACAGTATTGTCCCAACTTTTCACCTGATTTCGTAATAGAGTTACCTCAATCAGCTATCCATGATTTTTCTCTTTTAACCGTCTGAGCGAACAATAGACAGAATAGATAAATAGAGAGGAGAAAGATCCCGATAGCCCACAGAAAAAGACAAAAAACACGACCTATTTTTTAATAAAATCCCCAACAATAGGATCAAGAGCTCCAAGCTTACGATCGAACCGAGAAACAAGAGATACAGATAGATTTTAAATAATAAGTACACAAACCTAAAGCTCTCATGATCTTCATGAGTTTACTCTACTCATCCTTAAAAAAGCATAAGGAATAAAGAATATCCGGACTATGAAACTACGCATCTGACTATTCTCCACTTCATTTTACCAGCTTATTAAAAAAAGCAACGCTTATGCGCTACTTTTAGTTGTTTTCATAGTTGGAAGAATGAGCATTTTATCATTTGAAATATCCTTCTCCACTTTGATCCATTTGTCTCGTATTCCCTACTTCCGTTTCCGCGCAATCAAATGGATTGGAGTTCCTTCAAAAACAAAGGCCTTGCGAATTTGGTTCTCCAAGAAACGAAGGTATGAGAAGTGCATCAGTTCTTCTTCGTTAACAAAGACCACAAAAGTTGGCGGCTTGGTTGCCACTTGTGTCGCATAGAAGATCTTGAGGCGTTTTCCTTTATCGGTCGGAGTTGGATTAATGGCAATGGCATCCATAATCACATCGTTCAAGACAGCTGAAGGAATCCGTGTATTTTGACTCTCACTGATCTGTTTGATCATCTCTGGCAACTTGTGCAAGCGTTGTTTGGTTAAGGCAGAGACAAAAACAATCGGCGCATAAGAAAGGTATTGGAATTGATCACGAATGTCATCTTCCCACTGCTTCATGGTATGGTTGTCTTTTTCAATAGTATCCCATTTGTTGACAACAATGATCATCCCTTTACCAGCTTCATGAGCAAAGCCAGCGATCCGCTTGTCATACTCCCGAATCCCTTCTTCGGCATTGATAACCATCAAAACCACATCTGAACGGTCGATGGCACGCATGGCACGCATGACAGAATATTTCTCAGTGTTTTCATAGATTTTACCAGATTTGCGCATACCGGCTGTATCGATCATGGTAAATTCTTGGCCATCTGCATCGGTAAAATGGGTATCGATGGCATCCCGTGTAGTTCCAGCAACAGGGCTTGCGATGACCCGGTCTTCTCCAAGGATCGCATTGATCAAGCTTGATTTCCCAACATTTGGGCGACCAATCAAGCTAAATTTGATGATATCTGGATTTTCTTCTTCTGTGTCATTCGGAAGATTTTCGATGATGGCATCGAGCACATCCCCAGTTCCGATCCCGTGGACAGAGGATACCGGTAGTGGCTCACCTAGTCCTAAGGCATAAAAGTCATAGATATCATTGCGCATCTCTGGGTTATCCACCTTGTTGACTGCAAGAATCACCGGTTTATGGGTCTTATACAAGATACGAGTGACATATTCATCCGCATCCGTGATCCCTTCTTTCCCAGAAACGACAAAGACGATCACATCTGCTTCGTCCATAGCAATTTCTGCCTGATGCTTGATTTGCTCCATAAATGGGGCATCTACGTCATCAATTCCCCCCGTATCAATGATACTAAATTTTCGATTCAACCACTCAGCTGTTGCATAAATGCGGTCACGAGTGACTCCTTCTACATCCTCAACGATGGAAATCCGCTCACCGGCAATCCGGTTAAAGAGTGTAGATTTTCCGACATTGGGACGGCCTACAATCGCAATAGTTGGTAGGGCCATGATTTCCTCTTTTCTAATGAAAGGCGAGACCTCGGTTCAAGAACGCCTCTCTTCATTTCATAATAGTTTGTGTTTTTCTAGTAATTTTTTGGTCTCTTCTTGTTCAGGTTGACCAAATTGAGCTGCAAGGCGCTCGCTCCAGCTGTCTGTTGCACGCGCCTCCAGCATAATCTGCCTGAACCTTGTCATAGGCAGTCACAACTGATGGATCTTGTTCTTGGTATTCTTCTTCAAAAGCAACCTGCTCCAATGGCAAACGTGGTTTCACTGCATGCTGCTGATTAGGTACTCCGAGAGCAATCCCAAAAACAGGATAGGTATAGTCTGGCAGACGGAAGAGTTCTGCGACTTCTTCTGAACAGTAGCGCAACATGCCGATAATCACTCCACCATAGCCGAGACTTTCAGCTGCTAATAGCGTATTTTGAGCTGCTAGAGCCGCATCCACTGAGGTGATCAGTAAGTTGTCCACCCCTTCAGGATGGAAATCCTGCTCATGAAGTTTGACAGCTTTTTCAGCGCGGTTTAAATCTCCAACAAAGAGGAGAAAGACATCTGATTGGCGAATCGCTTCTTGAGGAAGCAAGTCGTAAAGAGCTTCTTTCTTCTCCTTGCTTTTGACCACAATCACAGAATAAGACTGAAAGTTTTTCCAACTTGATGCCATCTGCCCAGCTGATAAAATTTCCTTGAGGTCAGCTTCTTTGATGGCTTCTTCCTTAAAACGGCGAACAGAAAAATGAGATTTCATTAAACGGATGGTTTCATTCATCGGCGATTGACTCCTTCCAGATGGATTTCCTTGGCTAAAAATTTTACGCGCTCCATGACACGTTTGGCCTGCCAGGTTTCATCTCCATTACGCGAAGTTGCAAAATGACGTTCCAACTCTTCAAAATTAAAGTTAGAAGTAAAGAAGGTTGGGAGATTTTCCTGCATTCGGTGCTGCAAAATCACCTGTAAGATTTCATCTCGCACCCAGGCTGACATCTGTTCCGCACCGATATCATCGAGAATTAAAATTTCGGCTTTTTTCACCTGATCGACGGTTTCTTTGACCAAGCCTGAACTGATGGCATTTTTAACATCGATCGCAAAACTTGGAAAATGAAGTAGGGTAGTAGAGGCCTGGCGTTTTTCGGATAAATCATGAGCCAAGGCTGCCATCATGTAGCTCTTTCCTACTCCAAAATCACCATAGAGGTAGATCCCCTTTTGATATTCCGGATAGTTGGCCACAAAATTGGCTAATTCTTCAAAGGCCTCAAATCGTCCCTTATCATCGAGCTCTACCTTAGCTAGACTCGCCTCTTTCAAGGTTGAAGGGAGATTGATCAAGTTGAGACGTTGGTTGATCGCAGCTCGTTTTTGGGCTTCGATTAACTCTGGTGTTTCCTCATAAGCGACATCCGCATAGCCCTCATTCATGGTGAGGATGGGTTTATAACCTTTGGCAATATAATCTGGATCTCCCAATAAGAAACGGTTGCGTTCACTAATGTATTGATTAAATTTTGAAATACTCCGTCGAATTTCTTGTTCAGACAAAGACTGGTCCTTGATAAAGGCAGCTACTTCTTGGTCTGCCAAGATCTGTGCGACCAAATCCTCATAGTTAAATTGACGCGCACGGTTCATGTGAGACATGGTTTGACCTACACTTTCCATCTACTCACCTCCTTGATTCAGTTTTTCTAACAGACGTTGTTTCTCTTTAGCAAGATCCACCTTTTCTGCTTGGCTGGTTTGATTTTGATAATTTGGTTGACTCCACTTGGGAACATTGCTGTGCTTGCCCTTGGCTGATGTAGGACTCGTCCCCTTGTTTCCTTGACCCTTAGCTTGTTCCTGGCGTTCTCGAACTTTTAAAATCGCCAGTCCTGCACTGTTGACCCCTTGATAAGAAAAATCATTTCCTACCTTCAAAGCATACTTTTCATTGAGATTAGCAGACTGGGTCTTATTAAAGGTCAACAATAAGATGATATTGATCACCTCATCTAGTAAGCCTAGATCAGCTAACTTGGATAAAGTCTTGCGTTCGCTCTGCGTAATGGTCGCATTGCGCGCCTTCTTAATCTCCGCTAGAAATTGTAGGCTGGATTTTGCCTTAGCTTCCCTCAGAATAGTTTCTTCCTGACGGCTATAGGACATGCGGGGTTGCTCTTGGCTAGCCTGAGCCAACTTTTGCTTCATTCTCTTTGGAGAGACAATCCGGTCTACAGCCGTTTCTTTTGCTAGGAGATAGGTTTCATACCAGGTCCATTGTTGCTCTTCTGCGATGGCAAAGAGGGCTAGGGTTGCCTCTCCTTCATCCGCAAAACGAAGCCCATCACGCCCCATCATTCGCTTAAACATCTCCATATCAAACTGCTGTTTCTTGCTTGGAAGAACGGTCGTCTCCCCAGCATCTAGTCCAAAGACTTGCGAGAAGGAAACTTGCCGTCTAGTCCCTAAAGAGCGTGCTGGGAGCAAATCCTCCACGGCCTTTTCCCCAATCTTTTTTTCAAGCAAGCGTTTAAAAACAGCATTCGAAAAAAATTGTTCTGAGGCAAGAGGAGCATGTAATTGGATGGCGATCCCAACTTCTTCCTCATAGAGATCGATCAACCCCATAGCAATTAAGCGATCAAAGGCTAGTAGCAACTGTGGAAATCCTATATTCAAGTGATTGAGGATTTGAGCAAGTAAATATTGTTTTTCACCCTGATCATAAGAGGCCAGCAGATAACGATAAACTGCTACCGTTTCCGTCTCCAAAATAGGCAGGTAATACTGCTCCAATGCAGCCCCTGCCGGTGGAAGAAGATTATTTTTTAAAAATGCGAAAGGCGTATTGGGCTTCATCTATTTTTCCTTTTTCTTCTTGGTTCCCTTCGTAATTTGTTTCAAGAGGGTTTCTAACTCACCGACATCCTTGAAACTCCGGTAAACACTAGCAAAACGGACATAGGTGATCTCATCTAGATCTGCTAACTCATCCATGACCAACGAACCAATATACTCACTGTTGATTTCATTATCACTTTGGCTGCGAACCTTTTGCTCTATTCGGTTTACAATTTCTTCGATTTCGTCACTAGAAACAGGCCGTTTTTGAGCCGAGCGGATAATACCGTTAAAGATTTTATCACGAGAAAATTGCTCGCGTGTCCCATCCTTTTTGACAACCACTAGGGTCCGCTCTTCCACTCGCTCGTAGGTAGTAAAGCGATAATGGCACTCTTCGCATTCCCTGCGACGACGGATGGTGTTCCCATCTTCAGCTTGTCGACTATCCACCACACTAGACTTACTTCCACCACATTTTGGACAACGCATTTGCTACCTCCTTAAACTGTTTTAACACTTCATTTTACCATAAATTGAATCGTAAAGAAAGCAGAAGAACAGGAGAATCCCCTATGCTTGCTCCTCATTGATCCATAAAAAAGAGTCGAAGGACGATTGAATAAAATCGTTTTCCTTTCGACTCTCCGTTAATATTAAAGTGACAATTCAGCTTCTAAGCCATAGTGATCACTGACATGGGCTTTGTTTTGACCATCAAAAATGACATGTAGACGCTGGATGTCCCATTCTGGACTTGCAAAGACGTAATCGATTCGCAATGGAACTTGATTGTCCGTCCAGCCATCGATTCCAGGGCCTACAGTATAAGTCCCCTTTGTTTCTTTGGCTTCGATAAAGCTATCTTGAAGCTTAAGGGAACTGGATAGAATCGTTTCATACCCTTCTTGACCAGCAGGATTATTGAAATCACCAGCTAGAATAAAGGGTTTGCCTACTTGGCTGAAGTAGTTCTCAATGCGTGGCCACTCAAATTGGAAACCTTTGTCCCACCAAGAAAGATGGACGCTGGCAACAGCAATCTCTTTGCCATCCACACTCGTATGGGCGACGGCCACTCGACGAGTATGGTAGTCCGTTGGATCATCCATATTGGATACCAAAATCTCATCCGCCTTCAAGGGTTGACGCGAAAGAACAGCTACACCCTCATTGAGGTGATCATAGCCAATATGGTTGTAGGCCCAAGTCCAATAATAGTGGAGTCCTTGAGCAGCTAACTCTTCTACCAATACGCGAACAAAGTGATCCTTGTGAATCGCTACAGATGATGGCAAAGCTTGATAATACTCATCTGTTTCGACTGTTTCTGAGGCCATTTCTTGATTGACCTCTTGGAAACAGATCACATCATATTGCGCTTCTAAAATTTGTTCCTTGAGGGTTTCAAATTTTTGCTGAGCATTCTCTTCCATCCAACTATGGGAATTTAATGTTAAAAATTTCATCCCCTGATTTCTCCTTCTCTCCAAATCAAGAAACGGCAAGAGGCCGGGTGCACTGCCCCAACCTCATTTTCTTTGCCGACGTCTCTTATAATTCTACTGTTGCAACTGGCGCATTTGCAGCCAATTTACCAGTATGTTCGACCTTAACGGATTTAATCGCATCTGCATTTGTGAAGACAACAATTGTTGATGTTTCACGACCTGCTTCACGGATCGCATCAAGGTCTGCTTCCACCAAGAGGTCTCCAGCGGCCACTGTTTGACCTTCAGAAACTTTAACCTCGAACGGTTTTCCTTCAAGACTAACAGTATCTAGACCGATGTGAACCAAGACTTCCAAACCATTATCTGTTACCAAACCAAGGGCATGTTTGGTTGGGAAGACGCTGGTAACTTTACCAGCAACTGGTGAAACGATGTGGCCATTTTCAGGCTCAACTGCAAATCCGTCTCCCATCATTTTTTGTGAGAATACAGGATCTTTTACATCTTCGATGTTAATCACTTCACCATCTGCAACAGAGTGCACTTCATCAGTTACCCCTTTAAAGGTTGCTTCAGCTTTTTGAACTGCTGTCATTTGGCTAGGAAGTGTTTCAGGAATGACTTCACCTGAATCAAGAACGTCTTGGATATCAGACTTCAATACGTCAGCTTTAGGTCCGTAGATCGCTTGGACACCTTGTCCTTTCATGACAAGACCCATAGCGCCTTCAGCTTTCCATTGTTCTTCTGTTCCGACTTTTTCAGCGTCCTTAACGGTTACACGAAGACGAGTCATACATGCGTCAACATCTACGATATTGGCACGTCCACCAAGAAGGTTGATAATGTTAATGACTTGTGAGCTTGCTGAGCTTGTAGCAGCACCTGCTGCTGCACCATCTCCTGCAGGGGCATCATCATTTTGTTCATAGTTACCGTTACGTCCTGGAGTCGCATAATTGAATTTCTTAATCATGAAGTTAGCAATGAAGTACATGATAAATCCAAAGAGGACTGTTACCCATACAAAGTTAAAGATATCTAGTGCCAAACCAGCGTTGATGGCCATTGGTGTACGTGTCAAGAACTCGATTGAACCGAATGAGTGAACACGAAGGTGAACCAAGTCAGCCATTGCAAAGGCAGCACCTTGAACAAAGGCGTAGATCAAGTACAATGGTGTTGCAATGAACATGAACATGTATTCAATTGGTTCAGTAACACCTGTCAAGAATGTAGCAAGGGCAGTTGCAAAAAGCATCCCTTTGTATTTTTCTTTCTTATCTGGGTCCACATTGCGATAGATAGCAACTACAACCCCCATCAAGATACCAAATGATCCAATCATTTGACCAACTTTGAAACGAGCTGGTGTGTACGCATGAAGCAAGTGTTGGTATTGGCTAGGATCTGCCTTCTTCAAGTTAACAAGGTCTGTTACCCAAGCTAACCAAAGTGGATCTTGTCCAAATACAGTTGTTCCTTTGGCAGCACCTGTAAGAACTTGGTAGCTACCACCCAATTGAGTATAGTTGATTGGAATGGTCAACATGTGGTGAAGACCAAACGGCAAGAGAAGACGTTCCAAGGTACCAAACAAGAATGGTGCCAATACTGGAGCTGTTGATTGTGAGTTGGCGATCCAGACACCGAATCCATTAATTCCTGATTGAACCACTGGCCACAAGGCTGCCAAAACCAAGGCTGTAAGAGCTGAACGAACGATAACAACGAATGGGACAAAGCGCTTCCCGTTAAAGAAAGAAAGGGCTTCTGGAAGTTTACGGTAGTTATAGTATTTATTGAAAGCAGTTGCTCCAACAAAACCTGAGATAATCCCTACAAACACCCCCATATTAAGTGCCGGTGCTTCAAGGACACTAATGAAGTAGTCTGCAACTTTAATTGATCCACCTAAGATCGTATGAACGGTAGCATCCTTATCAGCCAACATTGCAGATGTAACTCCAAAAACTGCACCGGTAATACGGTTAATCAAGATGAAAGAGAGACCAGCCGCAAAGGCACCCCCAGCACGCTCTTTGGCCCAGCTACCACCGATAGCGAGTGCAAAGAGGATGTGAAGGTTACCGATAACCCCCCAACCGATTTGTTCGAGAATCCCACCTGTAATAACAAGTGGAGATAAATTCGGGTTGATCATAGGGATTGATTTCCCGATTGAAATCATCAACCCAGCAGCTGGCATGACAGCGATAACGACCATCAAGGCCTTACCAAACTTCTGCCAGAATTCAAAGCTAAATAAACTTTTGAATGATCCTTTATTCATCATTCAACCTCCTTATATTGTTTAAGGCTTTTGTTTTTAAGAAAACGTTTGCGCTTAATTTGTTTCTAGTATACCACATTTTAAAAATTTGTAAAGCCTTACATTCATTTTTTTCTCTAAATTTTATCTTTTTTTATCTTTTTTTAGCCAAATCCTTTTTAAAACCCATCCTTTCCAAACGCAAACGTTTCCCTTGGGTCATAAAAATATTCGAACCCTCTAAGGGTTCGAATATTTTATTCTAATGTGTCTTGCATGGCATAGCCAATCCCACGAACGGTCTTAATATAGCTTTTTTGACCGGGTAGATCAATTTTCCCACGGAGATAACGGATATAGACGTCCACAATATTAGTCTCACCTGTACTCTCGTACTTCCAGACACTCTCCAATAACTGATCTCGTGTCACCACCCCTTTGCTTCCCATCAGAGTCGCTAAGAGATCATACTCTCTGCGGGTTAAACTAATCATGTCTTTCCCACGATAGACGGTATGGTGTTCCACATCAATGCGCAAATTGCGGTATGATGTTGGGATTTTCATCTGGCTACAATGTTGGTCAATATAATCACGTCCTCTAAAAATGGCTGTGATCTTATCTACCAAATCGCTGATAATAAAGGGTTTGACCATATAGGAAACGGCAAAGCGCTGAATACTCTCTTTGTGCTCAGCAATTTTTTCGCGGCTATCCAAAACAATCAAAACAGAAGCTGGACGAATCCGACTGATTTCCTCTGCGAATGTTTCACCAGACATATCTGACAAATCGTAATTAAACAAGATCAGATCATATTTGGTCGCAGCAATCAAGGCCAGACCCGCTTTTCCATCCTCGACCACATCAACTTGATACCCCTCTTTTTGAAGTTCCAAATCAATGAAGCGAGCGATTTTCTTCTCATTTTCTACTAGTAGAACTCGTTTGACCATAGAGCAAGATTATTTTTCGTCGTACCAAGAATAGTGGAAGGTACCTTCTTTGTCTTTACGTTGGTATGTGTGAGCACCAAAGTAGTCACGTTGTGCTTGGATCAAGTTCGCTGGAAGGTCCGCTGAACGGTAGCTATCGAAGTAAGTGATGGCTGCTGAGAAGGTTGGTACAGGTACACCTGCTTGAACAGCAAGAGCTACAATGTCACGAACTGATTGTTGGTACTTAGCAGTGACATCCAAGAAGTACTCATCCAATAGAAGGTTAGCAAGATCTGCATCGCGGTTGTATGCATCTGTGATCTTTTGCAAGAAACGAGAACGGATGATACATCCATCGCGCCAGATAGATGCGATGTCCGCAAATGGCAAGTTCCAATTGTTTTCTTTAGAAGCGACGCGCAATTGAGCAAAACCTTGTGCGTATGAGATGATTTTTGAGAAGTAAAGGGCTTGACGGATTTTTTCAATCAATTCAGCCTTATCTCCTTCAAATTTGAATGCAGCTGGTTTTGGAAGAACCTTGCTTGCATGAACACGTTCTTCTTTGTAGGCAGAGATGTAACGGGCAAATACTGACTCAGTGATGAGTGACAATGGCACACCAAGGTCAAGCGCTGATTGGCTAGTCCATTTACCAGTTCCTTTGTTTCCTGCAGCGTCCAAGATGTAGTCTACGATTGGTCCATCTTGACCTTCGTCGTCTTTGCGTTTCAAGATATCCGCAGTGATTTCGATCAAGTAGCTGTCCAATTCACCCTTGTTCCATTCAGTGAAGATTTCAGCCATGTCTTCTGCAGAAAGGCCAAGCAAGTGTTGCATGAGGTCATAGCTTTCTGCGATCAATTGCATATCCCCGTACTCGATCCCGTTGTGGACCATTTTCACGTAGTGACCAGCTCCATCAGGACCGATGTAAGTCACACATGGTTTTCCATCTTCAGGCGCTTTTGCAGAGATTTCTTCAAGAACGTCAGCTACCAAGTCATATGCTTCTTTTTGTCCACCAGGCATGATAGAAGGACCTTCAAGGGCACCTTTTTCACCACCAGATACACCTGTACCGATAAAGTTGATCCCTGAGTTCGCCAACTCTTCGTTACGACGGATAGTATCTTTATAGAAAGTGTTTCCTCCGTCGATCAAGATATCACCTTTATCCAAGTGTGGAAGAAGGGCTTGGATGGTTGCGTCTGTACCAGGTCCTGCTTGAACCATAAGCATGATACGACGTGGTTTTTCGATTGAGTTTACGAAGCTTTCGATATCATAGCTTGGCACAAAGTTTTTATCAGGATGGCAAGCAATCACATCTTCTGTTTTTTCTTTACTACGGTTAAAAATGGCAACTGTGTAGCCACGAGATTCGATATTAAGGGCAAGGTTACGACCCATTACGGCCATACCAACAACACCAAAGTTTGCTTTAGTCATGTGACACTCCTCTTTATAGTTTGCCTTTATTCTACCATTTTTCCTCCTCAAAAGAAAGCAGAAAATAGCTTCCCACCTTCTCTAAGAGGGAGAAGATCATGCAAATCATTTGATCTTAAAAACAAAAGTGCCCGAGAAACAGTTCTCAGACACTTCTTGATGAATGGCATTAATCTTCTTTAGAAGCTAACTCCTCTGCTTCAATGACCGGTTGTTCTCCTTCTTTGAGTTTATTGACCGTCATATTGACCCCAAGAGCTCCTGCTAGCAATTGACGAATATCAAATCCAGCTCCTTGAGAGACTTGGTCAATACTTTGCATAATATCGCCCACCATCTTAGAAGCATTGCCTTCCCCGTACATGGTGATCTTATCAACCTTGGTTAATGGTTCTGCGACAGCACGCGCAATTTCAGGCAACTTGTCAACGACCATTTCAGTAATGGCTGCTTCTTGCATTTTCTTCATCGCTTCGGCCTTTTGGTCTAAACCTTTGGCTTCGGCTTCCAGTCTCAAGCGAATGGCTTCAGCCTCGGCACGACCTTTAGCCTCAATAGCTTCGGCCTCTTGCAATTGGGCAAATTTCTCAGCTTCGGCTTGAGCTTTTCGAGCTTCGGCTTCTTTTTGTGTTTCGAAGAGTTCTGCTTCCGCCTTGCGTTGGCGTTCAATCAATTCTGCTTCTGCAGCTTGTTGACGTGCATATTTTTCAGCTTCAGCTTGTTTGCGGATGTTGGCATCCAATTCTTGCTCACGAACCTTAACTTCGCGCTCTTTGACTTCCGCTTCTTTTTCCTGTTTCATGATATTGGCTTCGGCTGCCACGCGCTCTTGTTCACGACGTTGCACTTCTGCCTCAATCCCTTTAGCGGCATCTGCTTTTGCTTGGGCAATATCTGCTTCTTGCTTGAGGGCTGCTTGTTTGAGTTTTAATTCATTTTGTTTTTGCGCGATTTCAAGATCGGCAGCGACGCGTTTGTCGTTAGCCAATTTATCTTGTTCTGCTTCGACTTCCTTGCGTTCGCGTTCCGCTTTGGCTTTGGCAATCAAGGCATCTTTCTTGATGGTTTCAACATTTTCAATCCCGAGATTATCGATGACTCCCCCTTCATCAGAGAAGGATTGAACCGTAAAGGCGATGACTTCCAGACCCATTTTAGCCAAGTCTGGTGCTACGTTGTCCTGCACTTTTGAGGCAAACTCTTGACGGTCATTGACCATCTTACGGAGTTCCATCTGACCGATCACTTCCCGCAAGTTTCCTTCCAAGACATCTTGGACAGAATTGGAAATATCTGTCGTATTCCAGTTCAAGAAGTTTTCTGCAGCCCGGGCAATCATTTCATCGGTTGTACCAATTTTTAATTTAACAGCTGCATCAGCACGGACGTTAATGAAGTCCAGTGTTGGGACTGCTTCTGACGTCCGAACATCTGTCGAGAATTGCTCAATATCAAGATAAGAGCGTTGTTCGACAAAGGGAATCATAAAGCCAGCTTTCCCACGCAAGTGACGTTGCTTCCGAAGACCGGTAATGACCACGACTTCGTTGGGTTTAGCATTGACATACCCTTTGACCAACAAGATCAATACAAGAATGGCTACGATTACAACAGTAATCAACCAACCTGGAATAAATAAAGTATCCATACTTTTTCTCCTTTTTTAGAGGTCTCCCCTCTGTTGTTTATTAATCCTAGTATATCAAAAGAAGGCCTTTCCTCAAAGAAAAGACCTGTATTTATGTCTAAATTTATCAAATGCAATCTCTAGCTTATTCTTCGTCAAACAAGCCATTTAGACCAGCGAAAGGACTGTTTTCTTCTTTCTTAATCGCTTGAGCGGCTTGGTATTCTTCTTCGGATAGGATTTTCCAATCATTGCCTTCGATAAAACCTTGTCCAGCCTCTTCTTCTGGAGTGAGAACCTTGAGAGGAATATTGAGCAGGATATTATCCGCTACGCTTTCACTCAGGTCAATCTTCCCACCTTCGATTGGAAGGATCAGATCTTCCTCAAGAGCTTCGATATCTGCGTCAGACTGTACATCCTCCGCAAACACTTCTGTTACAGGATAGCTTTCTTTTATCTCAACAGGCTCCATGCTTCGGCTAGATGCCAAAACGATGGTATAGCTCAACTGGTAATCCAAGACATAGAGGCCTGTATCATAGGCTACTCGTCCTGTCGCTGTCACATTCTTTAAATCAAGAATTTCTGGATTACGCTTTTGCAATTCTTTGAGCAAATCCAACTCTTGATCAAAGGCTAGTCCTTCAGGATTTTTACGGATTTCTTGTGTAAATAGGTTCATTCTTTTGTCCTCAAATCTTCTAGATACTACTAGTATATCATGAAGCTGCCCCTCAACCAAGAAGTCTCCTCAAAAATTTGTTATAATCATGAAAAAAGATACAGTAACTAGGCAAATGGGTGTTGTACACAAGGTCCCACCATCTCTTGGACAAAAGAGGGTCACTTGCTAGGGCATTGAGCAATGTTAGATAGAGGAGAATTCATGAAAGATATCGGAGCAGTTTTTCGGCAAATACGTGAAAGTCGCCACATCTCTTTAGAGGAGGCTACGGGTGGCGAATTTTCACGCTCCATGTTATCTCGATTTGAAAGAGGGGAAAATGACCTGACGACCCAACGTTTTTTTCAGGCCCTTCAACAGATCAAAACCAGCCTCAGTGAGTTTTCCCATCTAGCTGGAATCGATCAGCACTCTTTTATTCCCAAATTGTTGAAAGAGCACTATGAAAACATGAGCTTGGAACACGATCAAGCCTTGTACCAAAGCTACCAGCAAGCCTATCAGAAATATCAGAAAAAAGAAGACTTCTTAGCCAGCATTATTCTCAAAGTCCAAATGCTTGGCTTCTATCCTGAAGTAGAGCTCACCGCTAGCCAAGAGGAACTCGATTTCCTCCATGATTATCTCTTCTCTGTCACAATCTGGGGAAATTTTGAATTAAACCTGTTTTCTCTGACCTCTCCACTTTTCTCTAGTCGCCTCTATCGACAATACACAGAGGAGTTGGTCCAAAGGGAGGATTTCAAGCTTCTCCTAGATTCCTCTCGTCCTGCCATCAATTCTATTTTCCTTAATGGCTTTTTTCTGGCCATTAGTTCAAATGAATTTGAAGATGCATGTTTT
The DNA here is from genome assembly GCF_001813525.1 of Streptococcus sp. HMSC065C01. Taxonomy (NCBI): domain Bacteria; kingdom Bacillati; phylum Bacillota; class Bacilli; order Lactobacillales; family Streptococcaceae; genus Streptococcus; species Streptococcus sp. HMSC065C01. The sequence continues at coordinate 131,618 of NZ_KV812859.1, forward strand.
TTTGACCACCTAATTAACGACCACTTTTACTCTGAGAACGAAGCCTACCTTCGGACGGTTTATCTCTACGCCAAAGGAGAATTTCTCTATCGAAAGGGAGAAAAAGAAATCGGTCTTGAAAAGATGGAACAGGCCATCCAGGTTCTCTCTATTCTGGATTGTAAGGACAGTGCCAACTACTACAAACAGGGCCTGCAAGAACTGATCAATAAATCCTAAAAACTCACAGATCTACTCTGTGAGTTTTTGTTGAAAATATGCAACATTAATTTTTTCTTGCTTTTTAGGTTTACAATAGGATCATCAAGTAAAGAAAGAAGGTTCTTCCCATGATGACCAAACTAAAAAACCACTTCCTCCGCTTTCTTCTCTCACATACCAGCGTTTATCTGAAGGATCAGGAACTTCTTCTCTCTGATGATGAGAAACTAGACCTCTTCAAACAGATCGTTCGATCTATCAAACAAGTCCTAGCAACTGATCACGTGAAGGAGGAAGGCTTATGAAACTCTTAGCTCGTAATAAAATTTTTGCCTTACTCAGCCTTTCTCGCTTTTTGAATACCCTTGGTGCTGCCATCTACAATCTGGTCTTTGTGGTCTTTGCTGCCAGTATGCCGCAACCGAGCCTGGCAGTTGGCATTGCCAATCTCATTGTATTTATTCCTAGCCTCTTTACCATTTTTGTTGGTATGAAGGCTGACCGCACGAAGAAAAAAGCTAACTGGTTGATCCGCATTGGCTATCTTCAAGCCATCCTCTTCATCCTTATTGCTCTCATGACCAAGATTCCGGGTTACCTAGCCTTTTCGATTGTTTGCTTTTTAAACATTGTTTCAGATTGTTTGAGTGATTATCGCGGAGGCTTGCAACTCCCCATCATGAAAAAGAACATCCTCGACGAGGATTTGATGGAGGCCTATTCCTTCAACCAACTGCTTAGCATGGTCTGTTCGATTTCTGGACAAGCTCTAGGAGTTTGGCTGTTAGCTATCAGCCATCAAAATTTTGCCCTGGTCGCTTCGATCAATGCCGTGACTTTTCTCCTGTCTTCCACTTGTCTCCTGATGAGAAAAAAGCAGCTGACACATGCTCCCGTCATTGAGCCCAAAAGTAAGAAATCTTTGGTACACGATTGCCAAGAGATGTACCAGAACGCAAAAAGTATTTTTGCAGATGAGGAGGTTCACCACTTTGGCAAGTTGCTCTTCTCATTGGTTCTCATCAATGCCCTAGGGGGATCCATCTCTGGTATCTACAATTTGCAACTGCTTCACTCCCCCTTCTTTCAGTTGAGTTTTAGCCAATCCCTCTTGATCTTAGAGGCTGTGACTATTTTAAGCATGGTCTGGGCTAGCTTGACACCCCATGACTATTTTTCCAAACAATCGCTCCATCATATCCTCCTGTGGATCGCAGGTGGGCTGACCATGCTTGGGCTCACAAATATCCTGGTACACTGGGACATTCTTTCTCTTCTACTCATCACTTTCCTTGGTTATCTTGTAGCAAAAATCAACCCAAAAGTTTCCAGTCTTTTAATGAGCAAATTGCCTGCTGAAAAATTAGCTTCTACCTCTAGCTTTTTGGGACTGATGGTCAGCTTTGCCATGCCACTTGGGACAGCTCTCTTTTCTAGTCTAGCTATCTGGAGCCTTCCCCTAGCTTGGGGGACCTTTGCCATGCTTGGTTTCACTACCCTCCTCTTAACAACCAAATAAAAAGTCCACCGTTTGGTGGATTGAGCTTAAAGACAAAGTTATCTTTTATACAATTCTATTAACTTCTATAAAGATAAATACTTTTTATTCTTTAGAGTTATTCAATCATCTACTGAAACTTTCCGCCGTGAGAAAAGTGCTA